>NZ_CDRUHA020000043.1:0-255 GCF_977063405.2 Legionella stuttgartensis | reverse complement strand
CTTGGCGGCACATTCATTTTCAAGAACACTCATATTTACGGATGATATAATCATCAATCTTGATGAGATAATCGGAAAGGTTCTTTGGCGGAGGTTAAGAAAAAGCAAGGTGACCAAAAAATGCCCGTAAAATTCTGAGGTTTGCGGCTACCTCCCCTGCAACGAAGCCGCATTTATTAAAGTCCTAAAATAATCTTAGCAGCAGTATCATAACAATCTTCTTCTTCCTCTTCCTCCTCTTTTTCTTGATCAGCT
>NZ_CDRUHA020000042.1:0-300 GCF_977063405.2 Legionella stuttgartensis | reverse complement strand
TCTAGATACCGCGCATAAAGCGCGGTACGTAGGGAGAATACAACCAATACACTCTGAGGAGAGAGAGGCTAAGCTATTAGGGATGTTTACAATTTCCTATCTAGGTATTGCGCGTTCTATCTGAACGGTTTCCCGCAAATTTTTTCAGCCTACGTACCGTGCTTTATGCACGGTATCCAGGGCTTTTAAAATAAAAAATATCTCAACCATTCTAGATACCGCGCATAAAGCGCGGTACGTAGGGAGAATACAACCAATACACTCTGAGGAGAGAGAGGCTAAGCTATTAGGGATGTTTAC
>NZ_CDRUHA020000041.1:0-368 GCF_977063405.2 Legionella stuttgartensis | reverse complement strand
CAGGGCTTTTAAAATAAAAAATATCTCAACCATTCTAGATACCGCGCATAAAGCGCGGTACGTAGGGAGAATACAACCAATACACTCTGAGGAGAGAGAGGCTAAGCTATTAGGGATGTTTACAATTCCTATCTAAGTATTGCGCGTTCTATCTGAACGATTTCCCGCAAATTTTTTCAGCCTACGTACCGTGCTTTATGCACGGTATCCAGGGCTTTTAAAATAAAAAAATATCTCAACTATTCTAGATACCGCGCATAAAGCGCGGTACGTAGGGAGAATACAACCAATACACTCTGAGGAGAGAGAGGCTAAGCTATTAGGGATGTTTACAATTTCCTATCTAGGTATTGCGCGTTCTATCTGAA
>NZ_CDRUHA020000040.1:0-473 GCF_977063405.2 Legionella stuttgartensis | reverse complement strand
ATTCTTCACCGCGACTTTGTGAATCGACCATTGTACACGGGAAATAAGATGCTTGATAATCTAATTCCCATCGGAAAAGGACAAAGGGAGTTACTGATTGGGGATAATGGGCTTGGTAAAAGTGCTTTAGCCCTTGACATTGTGATGAATCAAAAAGATAAAAATGTGTATTGTGTCTATGTGTTGATTGGCCAAAAACGTTCTACAGTAAGCTCTACCATTCAATTATTAAAAGAAGCCAATGCCTTGGACTATACGACTGTTGTGGTGGCCCAAGCGACGGCCTTACCAGGATTACTTTATCTAGCTCCTTTTGCAGGGTGCGCCATTGCCGAGCACTGGATGAAAAAGGGCTTAGATACCCTGGTGGTCTATGATGATTTGAGTGCTCATGCCAATAGTTATCGTGAACTGTCCCTTTTACTGCGTAGACCTCCTGGACGTGAAGCGTTTCCTGCGGATATTTTTTATCT
>NZ_CDRUHA020000039.1:0-510 GCF_977063405.2 Legionella stuttgartensis | reverse complement strand
TTAGTTCTAAAATCCAATCTAAATTTAGCAATTCATTAACACTATACATATAAAATGACTTAAATAAAACAAAATTGATGGTTTATTATACAGACAAAGAGATGATTATCAATCGCTTTGTTGCAACACAATTAGTGAACGTGGTGCATCACATAAAGGGGTAAATTAAGCTGGTAGAGAAAAAAGATCCTCTCGTTCTTCATTGAAAACCATTACTGCTTTCTTCGATACCCAAAAACTCTCATTGTCAGAAATACGAGGTTGAAAAACCGACCCTTAAGGATAGACGCTCCAAAAAGTATTTTAAAAAGGAAAAGGCGTTGTGGCATATACCCTCTATTGGTTAATCATAGCTCAAGCTGAAGGCGATGAAAAGGTGCAGGGTCTATGTTAAAGAAAATATCCCCTGTAGCTTGGCGGCACATTCATTTTCAAGAACACTCATATTTACGGATGATATAATCATCAATCTTGATGAGATAATCGGAAAGGTTCTTTGGCGGAGGTTAA
>NZ_CDRUHA020000038.1:0-600 GCF_977063405.2 Legionella stuttgartensis | reverse complement strand
CATCCACCGTTTGCGCTTCTCTTCTTGACCATATAATCTCAGTTACCTCAGATCATATGCTTTACTTCAAATACAAGTACGCTTGTGTTACCTCTTATTTACCTTATTTTTAATGAACGTCTGGTTATTCCAGATTAAAATACTCTCGTAAAAGTACTTTAATCTGAATAAACCCAATGAAAAACCCTATAATTTGGTGGAGCCGAGGAGGATCGAACTCCTGACCCCCTGCGTGCAAGGCAGGTGCTCTCCCAGCTGAGCTACGACCCCATTTTTTTTGGCATCGATCTTTTGTTTTACTCTGCGTTGCTCATGCGCATTCACTCAGTCACATACTGACGTATGCTCCCTCACTCACTTGCACGCGCGCCTTGATTAAAACAAAACCTCTCGCAAAAAAGCTTTGGCTCACTATGTCTTTATGCGTGTGCTGCCGCACTCGCAACATTATGAACCGGGCTCTTCATTATCTTGAAAACAAACTGTGTGGGCACTTTAAAGTCTTTAGTGCTATTAATTAAGGAGGTGATCCAGCCGCAGGTTCCCCTACGGCTACCTTGTTACGACTTCACCCCAGTCATGAACCACACCGTGGTAAAC
>NZ_CDRUHA020000037.1:0-635 GCF_977063405.2 Legionella stuttgartensis | reverse complement strand
GTTTACCACGGTGTGGTTCATGACTGGGGTGAAGTCGTAACAAGGTAGCCGTAGGGGAACCTGCGGCTGGATCACCTCCTTAATTAATAGCACTAAAGACTTTAAAGTGCCCACACAGTTTGTTTTCGAGATAATGAAGAATCCCAACCGTTACTGAGAAGAAGCGGAAAAGATATTCGATCACGATATTGTTGTTGATGTAAATGAGATGTTGTAGTGCATTTCAATAAATGCGTAACCAGTCGCAAATCAAAAAAGGCAAAGTGCATCGAAGCATTTTTGCGAAAGAATTTTTCTTTAATCAAAGTGGGTGTGTACATAAAACGCGCATTAGCTTGAGTAAAGAAAGATATCGAAGTAAAAATGGGTCTGTAGATCAGTTGGTTAGATCGCACCCCTGATAAGGGTGAGGTCGGTGGTTCAAGTCCACCCAGACCCACCATTCTATGGAATTCTTCAAAGGTTTATTCAGATTAAAGTACTTTTACGAGAGTATTTTAATCTGGAGTAACCAGACGTTCATTAAAAATAAGGTAAATAAGAGGTAACACAAGCGTACTTGTATTTGAAGTAAAGCATATGATCTGAGGTAACTGAGATTATATGGTCAAGAAGAGAAGCGCAAACGGTGGATG
>NZ_CDRUHA020000036.1:0-779 GCF_977063405.2 Legionella stuttgartensis | reverse complement strand
GTTGCAACAAAGCGATTGATAATCATCTCTTTGTCTGTATAATAAACCATCAATTTTGTTTTATTTAAGTCATTTTATATGTATAGTGTTAATGAATTGCTAAATTTAGATTGGATTTTAGAACTAAAAGAAGATGATTTTTCAGATCTAGATGACGATTGCTCCGCTCCCTTCTCTACGAACGAAGAGAGAGAAGACGATCTAAGCAGGGATTTTTCTTTCATGGAGTTCATGCAGAGCTCTATGGACGAAGAGAGATTAAATACAGTTGAGATAGAGTCAGTAAATAAGCCTACAGAGTTATCAAATCCTCATATAGGAAAAGAACGCGTTTCTGTCATACCGCAGCCTTTCGTTCAGCCATTTGCAAAGATTAAAGAGAGCGACCTACTAAAAAAATTAAAAGAAAAAGTGCAAGAAATAGCACCAGATGATATTGATCAGGATTATTCTTCTGATTTGCAAGTGCTTGGTTATAGTGAAGAGCAGAGTTTACGCATCATTTTACGATTGAAATTAGACACAGAGGAGTTCATAAATAACCACCCCGATTTAAGCAAGGATTTTAATATAAGCCAGTTGTATAAGGTAGCTCAAGGAGGACCATCTTCAGTCGCTGCATTGGTTGCTTATCTTAAACATCGCAGTTTACCTTTTGATATAACAAAAGAACAGCTCATTTTACTATTGGCTCAAGGCGTATCCTCATTAAAAGCCCTAAAAAAGTTAACTCAAGAGCAGCAGGAAAAAAAATTACGCTCAAAGCTAGGATTAACACT
>NZ_CDRUHA020000035.1:0-818 GCF_977063405.2 Legionella stuttgartensis | reverse complement strand
CACATATTGTTATCACGCCAAGTAGGTGTACCCTACATTGTTGTGTTCATGAACAAAGCAGACATGGTTGATGACCCTGAGTTGTTAGAATTAGTTGAAATGGAAGTGCGTGACTTATTAAGCAGTTACGATTTCCCTGGGGATGATATTCCAATTGTTGTTGGTTCTGCGCTGAAAGCGTTGGAAGGAGATGACAGTGAGATTGGTGTTAAAGCAATTGAGAAATTGGTTGAAACCATGGACTCATACATTCCTGAGCCAGTACGTAACATTGATAAAGCATTTTTGTTACCGATTGAAGACGTATTTTCTATTTCTGGACGCGGAACAGTAGTAACTGGACGTGTAGAGAGTGGAATAGTGAAAGTGGGTGAAGAGATTGAGATTGTGGGAATCCGTGATACTCAAAAAACCACTTGCACAGGTGTTGAGATGTTCCGTAAGTTGTTGGATGAGGGTCGAGCTGGAGATAACGTAGGTGTATTGTTACGTGGAACCAAGCGAGATGAAGTTGAGCGCGGCCAAGTATTGGCGAAGCCAGGAACAATTAAGCCTCATACAAAATTTGAAGCTGAAGTATACGTGTTGTCAAAAGAAGAAGGTGGACGTCATACTCCATTTTTCAATGGATACAGACCACAGTTTTATTTCAGAACAACAGACGTGACAGGTACATGTGACTTGCCATCTGGAGTAGAAATGGTAATGCCTGGTGATAACGTACAATTGACTATCAACCTGCATGCACCTATTGCGATGGACGAAGGTTTACGTTTCGCAATTCGGGAAGGTGGCCGTACTGTTGGCGCCGGTGTTGT
>NZ_CDRUHA020000034.1:0-1062 GCF_977063405.2 Legionella stuttgartensis | reverse complement strand
AAAATTCTGAGGTTTGCGGCTACCTCCCCTGCAACGAAGCCGCATTTATTAAAGTCCTAAAATAATCTTAGCAGCAGTATCATAACAATCTTCTTCTTCCTCTTCCTCCTCTTTTTCTTGATCAGCTAAATAATATTGTTGAGGAAGGGTTAGAGCATCTAATAGAGGAGGGAGTGTTGGCATAGAAGGTCTAATTTCTTCTTGTCTCGGTTCTTCAGCTAAACGAAGAGAACCGCTTTGAATGGAAGGTGGAAAGAAGCTATAATGATGAGGTTGAGTAAAGAAGTATGACGCTTGCAATTCTCTAGTTGTCTCTGTTAAGAACTCTAACCGTTCATGTACAGCTTTTGTTTCTGGGACCAGTTCTAAGTGTTCTTGCTCCTCTTTATTTTCCTGGTCTGGTATCGATAGTACTTCTTTTTCCTGCTGAAAACTCATTGACTCAATAGGTGCTGGCATAGAGGCATCATCTATTCCCAATGTGTTGCTAGAACATGGCAATGCGCTACCTTTATCGATATCACCTAGACTATCAACAGTCAGCTCTTCTAGGATTCGTTGATTCAACATTTTATTTCTTAAGCGGTACTTCCTCATGCTAAGCGTTTTTTGAGTAAACACCTGGGTTTCAGTGCCATCTTGATTTTTAACAAAATATTTTTTAGTGGGCCCACGGCCTTCTTCGCGAATCGAGGCTCCTGAACTTACTTCACTGCCATTTTGAAATTTGAGCTTCTTAGAAGGATTAACTTTTGCTTTCTTTGTTTTTGGTAAGACCGTATTGGGTTCGCAGGGGCCATGTTTTCTTTTCTGGCTGGATGACTTTTGTGCAAACTGTGCTAAAGATTGTTGCCATTGTTTTTCTGAGTGCTTAAATCCTGCGCACGTTTTTGCATTGGATCCCTTTAAAATCGTTAATATCTTTTGACGTAGCGCGATGTCTAAGGGTTTGTAGTTATTAAAAATAGGAAACTGCCCAATAGCGCGTAACGCTTCAATTTTACTAGAGCTGTTGGCTCTGTCAGCAAGGTCTACTAACTCAGATACCGTAAATCCATATTC
>NZ_CDRUHA020000033.1:0-505639 GCF_977063405.2 Legionella stuttgartensis | reverse complement strand
GATATCTTTAGAGAGGAGCCCCCATTTTAGCTTTAAGGTAAATGTCAGATCAAAGTGTGTACTTTGCGCGTACTTTGATCAATTTAAGCCTGCGCCATATTTCCGCGGTTTTATACCCCTGTCAACACCAATAAGACTTCTAAATGCGCATTGGCATTTTTTCTATTTTTTTTAATAAGAATATTTTTATATTTTCTTGTGCGAGCAATAAAAGATTTTCTCATAACTTCTTTTTTCCCTTGGAAATAGTCTTCAAATTTGAATTAAAAAATTGTTTATTTATTTGAAACGGAGTCTTTAATGATTAATTTATAGTCACCAAAGAAAATATAAAGGCTGTTTGGATTATTTATTAGGGGTCTTTGAGCGCTATTCCGGGTGTAAGTGAATAGTGGCATCCCTTAGTTATGAAAAAATATCCTACAGAAGTGAGTTTATTAATACCCTGAAAAAAGAATAATGTACGGCGTGTTTCAATGTGATAATCACCTAAACAAAATTGCATGTAAGAAATTTGTAGGTGTGAGATAACATGTTGAATTGGTTTAGTAAGTTTGGACAAAGGCAACCTTAGTATAAGCTATAGTAAGCTTAAGTTGCTAAGTTAGCCATCAGAAGCGAAATATTTCCTAAAGAAAAATAAGTATACATTATAATTAATATTTGGCTAGTGATTGATTGCTCATGGAGTATTTAAGAATATCAACGAAATAGGGAGCCTACCCTCAGAGGTTTTAAATTGGTAAAAGTATGAGAACTTTGAATCCATTATCATTTTTTTTAAAAGAAATTTTCCCTCCATAAATATCGATTAATTTCTTACAAATTCCAAAACCTGTACCCACACCATATGTTTTTGAAGTAAAGAATGTGCCTGGCTCTTTATAGAGAAATTCCTCGGCCATTCCCGGCCCATTATCAGAAACTTTTAATTCTATAAAATCATTGCGCTTTGCTGTACTAATTGTAATTTGCCCTCCCATGAGTGAATGGAGTTGGAATACCTCAATGCTATTGCGAATTAAATTTAGTAGTATTTGGACAAGGTGTTCTCGATTAATGTTTATCTCTGGCAATTGAGAGTCTAATTCTAATTGGATATTGTAAGGGCATGTGTACTTAATTATATTTACTAATTGAATAATGACGTCATTAGGATTTAGTTTCTCAACAAAAAAATTTAATTCATTAAAACTAGTGTTTATCGTACGGATTATTTCTTTTACTACCAGAGCTTGTGCTTCAATTTTTTCAAGCCCCTCATGTATTTTGGTCAATTCTTTCCATTCTTTTTTTTCTTTTTCCATAATGAGACTACATGCCTTACTGTAAATGGAAATAGCAGTCAAAGGCTGACTTACTTGATCAGCAAAGCTGGAAATAGCTTGCTGCATTGCATCAATTTTATTTTTCTCTAAAGCCTGCGTAATTGTTTGGTATTGCATTAGCTCGTGAGTCACGTCTCTTTGTATCCCAATATAAAAAGATAAATCCTTATTCTTTTCTTTTATTGGCGCTAAACTAAGCTCATTAAAAAATATTGTGCCATTCTTTCTCATATTTCTTAAAATTATGCGACAATTTTTTTGTTCGCTAAGAGCTTGCCGGATTAATAATGTTTCAGGCTGGCTAGGTAAAGATCCTTGAAGAAATCTGCAGTTTTTTCCAATTACTTCTTCGGCACTATAACCGGTTAATTGTTCAAAGGATGGGTTAATAAACACTATAGGCTGATGAGTTTGTTTCATATCAACAATAGCTATCCCATCATTAGTAGCGTTTAACGCTTCAAAAGAAAAACTGCTTATTCCATTCATTATTAAATGACTCAGTTTAAATACCCAATCGGTAATTCTATGATTATATACAATCTGCTGAACCAACAATAGCTCAGCTGATGGATGGGGCCGGCCTTTTTACTTCTTGAAAACAGCTAATTGCCAGCAACTAGAGACCTATTGCTGGAATGCGACCAGAACAAATATTGATCAAATAGTTTATAATTTACGATAATGAAATTGTAAAGTAGAACCCATGAATGATGAAACTTTTAAAATCCCAAATGGCCAAGAGTGGCTAATTGGAAGAATGCAAAGCCTAGGATATAAAGGAAATCCTGGGGGCATGTGTTTTGGTCTTTGTGAAATGGCAAGACAAGCAGTGCAATTAGGATCGAAAGAATACTCTTTATTTCAGGAGCGTCTCAAACAAATAGCTTTGATACCTATAGAAAATTTCCCTGAAGAAATCGAACGAATAAAAGCACAAAGATTAGCTTTGTTTCAAAAAGCCAAACAACAAGCGAAAGAAGAGCTAGAGGAAAAAAACGAAGGCGTCGCCCTCGATAAACATATTAATGATCTCGCTAATGAAAAATTCATCAGTTTAATGGCTGATTTACCTCTCGAAGATCGAGCTCGTTTAAGTATAGATATGTTTTTAGATGGAGTTGAATTGTATTTCCACCCTTCCGTTTACCCTATGTTATTTCACAGTCAAATGAAGCATCAAATTTCGGATGCGGCAGCAATCCTGGTAGAGCCCAACCAATTACAACAAAAAAAATTGCGGGGTGAATTACCTTCACCGCTTGTTTTTACCGGCTCATATGGTACAGAGGATTTATACTCTTATTTGGCAATACTTCAAAAGCAATTAAAAGATTGCAAGAATCCTATTCCTCTACGCTTAAACTCAGAAAACCACGCGCTTTGTTTAGTATTTGATCCCAGCGAAGATGAAGAAAATTGTTGGACACTTTTTGATCCGAATAAAATGGCCAATATGGATGAACCTGGTGGAGAAGAGTCAGGAGATTATATCGAACGGGGTTTTTGTGGAGAGGGGGAGCAAAAACCCACAATTGAGTTTTCTACCTGGATTCACTTTCCTTCCAATGAAGATAAATTAATGTTTCAAGCAAATGCCACAGCAGAAAACGCCGAATGGAATAACATGCATAATCCAACAGATTTCAACAGAAATTTGTTAAATATTGCTATATATAATGGAGATATAGAGGCAATTAAGAATTTTTTAGATATCGGCTTTAACATTCTTGAAAAAAATAATCGTGGTCTCGACTATTTAGATCTAGCCATAGTTTATGATCATCCTGATATTGTGCAATTATTTCTTGAAAAAATTCCAAAGACTCAGTTGCATTCAGGGTACCTCATTAAAGCGATCGATTGTGGAAACTTAAAGATGACAAAAATGCTATTAGAAGCGGGTTTGGATCCTATGGCAATTGATAAAAGTCTAAATAAATCACCGCTGGACTTCTCAGCACAAAAATCCCACCTACCTGATAATAAAAATACAATCCATCAGGAAATCTATGAGGCAGTAAAAACAAAAGCAGAATCTTTTCATAAAAAAGAAAACAAGTCTTTTAAAAACAAGTTAATCAGCATAAAAGAGGCCGAGTCGGATCCTGAAGTCTCAGACAATCTAAGAAGAAAATATTAAATATAAGAACATATCATAATGGGTCACTTAGAATTAACGGCTAAAACATACTTTAAACCGCAAACAGATAACGAAGCTCAACAGCTGGCAAGACAAATTTCCCTTCAAACTGGGGATGATTTTTTCCAAGTCTTATTAACTAAGCCTATACCTATAATTAAAGCAACCTTTGGGCCTTATGCCGAATACTTTGCTCTCGTAAATTGTTTCGCTGGATTTCCCTATGAAAGACATATAGAAGATGCTAATACTTCAACAATATGGATTAGTAGTAAGAAAATAACTGCTTCATCATTTATCAAGACAACCTCTATCGGGATTGTCTTGAATAAACTTATCCTTCCCCAGATAAACAGCATAAATTAATAGCCAATACTCAACTCTAAGACAAAAAATTTTGGGCATTTTTTTGTGATTTCTAGCCAATGATAAACCGCGAAAAACCACTTAACCTGACCCCATTAACGTTGTGACATTAATCAAATGATAGAAGGTGATGCATCGATGGTAAACGGCCCAAATTGATCATTTCTTACCAATAGCTTTGAAGTCTCAGATTATCCTATAAAAAAATAAAAAATTTTGTTCAAAATTAACTTTACGGTTGAAATATGTCTTTCATAGCGACAAACCTAGCTATAATTATATGAATTGATTAAAAGGAGTTGATCATGAAAAGTAGACTTGAATCCTATCCCTATAATACGGAAAAATTATATATGGCTTATGGCATGGTTAATGGAGCGATGCTAATTTCTCTGACCCACGAATCTGGAGATTTTAAATTAAAAACACCTTTATCTACAGTTGAATACAAATTGAAATTAAAAGGAAATTGGCATTTTGCAGAAGAAAATAGAGGAGATTTTGACCTATTAGCTAAAAATTTGCGAGATTTTATGAATGCACAAGAAACTAGACCTTCAAAAATTGTATTTGTTGGAGATGCTAATTTAGGGGCATCAGACTATCATGAAATCTCCCCTTTAATCGATGAGGTATTAAAAGGATTGCTTACTACAAATATTCCTGTAAACAAATATCTATATTCAAATGGTGATAAGGTGGTACTTGAAGGACTTAAAGAAGACGCTTTAATGCATGACACTCGAGCTCATCGTACTTATGTTGGGCCAACGTCAGAAGTATTTAAAGGTGCTGCTCACTTAATACAACATGGAACTATGTTTGGTCATGATAAACTACCTACTTCACATTACGACCCTATTCAACGAGATATTCCTGATGAAAATAAACATATAGGAGAGTTTAAGAATTTTAAAGATGTATTTAAGGGCAAACCGAATGACCAGGATAAATCTTCTGACCTACAACCTTAATCGGATTTAAGTTTAAATTTACATATATAGTGCAGATGCGTATAGCAGCTCTGCACTTATATGAGGTTGTATAAAGCTTTAGTCACTAACTTATTGCCTAAAAGGATTATTAGCCCCAAGCCCCTCATCTGTATCGCCTAGGGAGTCTCCATTACTTGTAATATGATGGTTATTTAAAGTGTTATTTTTACTGGGTGATGGTTTTTTTTCTTGAGAGAACATTGAAAATTTACTATGCCCAAGCGAAGACTCTCGATAAGAGTAGGGGCTCTCTTGGGGTGGCATCGCTTTAAATCTTGACTCCATACTTGGTATTTCCTGAAGAGTTTTCTTTTCTTGTGCAATAATAGAGCGTTCTTCTTCTTTTCTATTTTTATGATATTCTCGTACAAAGTAATTGGGCTCTTTAGATTCAAAACGGAAATTATTTGCTAAACCATCAAGGATGTTTTTTAAAGTCCTGAGTCTTTCTCGTCCTTCACTGGTAATTGGTTTTTTTCTCCTAAGGTCAGACATTTCTATGAGTAAGTAGGCTACTGGTTTGTCTTGATATTTTGTGCGTATGAAATTAGCATTTAAGGTTTGGTCATATTCTTGTAAGAAGAGTAACGCTTTTATTGTTCTAACTGTTTTTGGGAAAGAATGTCGATACGAGAAGCTGGATATATTATTTAATACATTTTCTTTATAGCTATCCCAGGCGTCTAGACTGGTCTGGCTTTTTGGTAGTTCGTTAGATTTATTTAATAAAAGAGCTAAACCCACATCAACACAAACTGTCTGTCCTTGATTTGGGCCTTTCTCAATGGTTATGAAATTTTTGTCACCCATTGCATCAATTACAATTCGTCCTGTCTCATTATAAATATCAATTAACTTAGCGCTAATCTCTTTATCAGTAGCTGCTCTTCCTTGAATAAAAGGACAAATCCACCCATCTATACCCTCTATTTGGTAGGATGATGCGGGAGGCTTAAGATTGCTATTCAGTAAATTCCATAGCTCTTGAGGTCTCTTGCCTTTGTCTAATTTTGCGTTTTTGTTCTTATCATCTAAAAGAGGAACTTTAAAAACTAACGTGTTTTGTTCATTACTATAGGCGACATTAAAAGACCCTTTTCCCATTTTTCTCCATAAACGCCCTTGCTCATCCTTGAGTGAATCTTTCATTTTCAGAATTCCAATAGATTATTTTGTATAATTATAGATCATATTATTTAGTGTCTTGGTCATGGAGCCTCTCTTGTAAACAACCTAGCTATGGCTTTACGTCCTTCCTCCAGCATCAATATAGATGAAGCAACGCCGATAGCCATCGCCCATTGGGCAGCGCTCAGATCGGTTGTCCCAAATATAGACTGTGCAGGTGACCAGTGCACTACCAGGATCTGGAGGACAATGACGGCAGTGAGCGACCACCACAGCATGCGATTTTTAAAGAACCCTTTGACGAAGGACGAACCCTGCTCGACGCGCGCATTGAAAACATTGAAAAACTGAAACAACACAAATGTCGTGAAGGCAAGTGTCAGCGCACTCTGCTCATTCCCGCTGTTCCCTGCATAGGACAATAGAGAGAGTGTACCCACCATCATTATTAAACCGAGTACAATAACGCGGCTTAAGCGTTCCCATGGCAACACAGGTTCGGATCGACGACGTGGCATATCATTCATGATCCCTGATCTTCCTGCATCTAGCGCTAACGACACAGCGGGTGGGCCATCCATAATCAGCGCAACCCATAGAATTTGGATTGGATTAAAAGGATCCGGTAATCCTAAGATAGGCGCAAAAAACACCGTCAAGATGGCACCCACAGTGGTTGAGAGTTGAAAACGAATGAACTTGAGGATGTTGTCGTAGAGAACACGGCCTTGTTGGACTGCGTCCACTATTGTGGAAAAGTTGTCGTCCGTTAGTACCATACTTGCAGATTCTTTAGCGACTGCAGTGCCCACGATACCCATCGCTACACCAATGTCTGCAGTCTTCAGAGCAGGAGCATCATTGACTCCATCGCCGGTCATCCCAACCACATGTCCCTTACTTTGTAACGCTTGCACGATCTTCACTTTATGAGCCGGCGACACTCGCGCAAATACGGCAATATCGTCGATTAACTCGGCAAGTTGTGACAAATCGAACTTGTCGAGTTCTACACCGGAAATGGCATCACCCTGCAGACCGAGTTCGCGCGCGATGGCTAAACCTGTATCCCTGTGGTCGCCGGTGATCATTTTAATCGCTATGCCTGCTGCTTTGCACTGTGCGATGGCTTCCTTAACCTTCGGTCGCGGAGGATCCTGCAGTCCGATAAGCCCCAAGAACGTGAGATCATGAATACAGGCCAATAGATTCTTTGATGCCGTGAACCCCTTAGTCTCCAAGAAGCGAGATGCTACTAGCAAGCACCTGAGCCCGCGAGACGCCATGATGCGGTATTGCCCTTCTATCTCTTCTTTACGCTTGATGTCCAACAGACCATCGTGGTCTAGGCCAATAAAATGGTCGCATCGAGTAAGCAAAACGTCAGGTGCCCCCTTCACGAAGATTTGAACCCCTCCTGCTACACGGTGGAACGTTGCCATGAACTTATAAGCTGAATCAAAAGGAATCTCGGCAATACGCGGGTAGTCCGTCAGTACACCCTCACAATGAAGCCCCGCTTTTGCAGCTAGTGTCAACAAAGCAGCTTCGGTCGGATCACCAATAGCCCGCCCATCCTCGACATGGCTATCATTGCAAACGACTAAGGGCACCAAAAGTGGCTTCATGTCGGGTAGCGATGTACCAACTTTCTGTGGACTTAATACGCCCGCAGTACCGTAACCCTCACCACTGACGTTGAATTGCTGGTTAAGATAGAACAATTCGCGCGCGACCATCTGGTTTAGTGTAAGTGTACCAGTCTTGTCAGAGCAAATGACCGTTGTGCAACCCAAAGTTTCCACGCTCGCCAGCCTCTTGACGACCGCTCCGTGCCGCGCCATCTGATGCATTCCCAGTGCCAGTGTTACCGTGACAACTACGGGTAATCCCTCCGGCATCGCAGCGACGGCTAGCGCAATGGCATCGATAATCGCATGTGTGAGATTCTCGCCCCGAAGTAATTGAAACAGGAACAAAAGACTGATCAGCGTCAGCGCTACTAAGCCCAATTGTCTGCCTAGCTGGTTTAACTGAATTTGTAGAGGGCTCGGGATCTCTGGGGTTGATGCCAACTCTTGCGACAACTGTCCCATCTCAGTTTGCATCCCAGTGGCAGTAACCAAAAATTCTGCTCGACCGCGTGTGACCATCGTGTTCATATAGACCATGTTCAGCCGGTCGGCCACCGGTAAATCTTGCACAGACTTGGCGTTCACCTGTTTACTGACAGGCAGTGACTCGCCAGTCAAAGTCGACTCGTCTACATCGAGATTCGCCGCAACTATCAACCTGCCGTCTGCAGGGAGTCTGTCTCCGGCCTCTACCAACACTACATCTCCAGGCACAACGGTTTCAGCATCGATAGAGAGTTTCTTACCGTCACGACGAACATGGACCCGGTGGGGGAGCATCTTCCGCAGCGCAGATAAGCTCTGTTCCGCCCGGTACTCTTGGTAGAAACTAACGAAACCATTGATAACAACTATCGCAAGGATCACGCTGGCATCTTTAACGTGCCCAATTAATGCAGCCAATGCAGCGGCCCCGATCAAGATGAGGATCAAGGCACTCTTAAACTGAGTCAGAAAAAGTAGCCATGGCGATCGTGGCGGTTGGCCTACTAGCCGATTTATGCCTACTGAGTTCAATCTTGCTGCTGCCTCTTGCGCAGTAAGCCCGGTAGATAAATCGACGTTCAGGCGTTTTACAACCTCGTCGATTTTCAAGACATGCCAAGATTCGGTTTGAATTATGCCAGGCTCTTTGTCGGACTCCCCATTAAGACGTGTACTCATATAATTCCCTTTAGTAATCAGAAGCCTAATTTGACTCTTGTGTTTAAGTATTCAAAGTCCCTTCGGCGACCTAATGCTAGGATAGCACTCTTTCATGGCTTTTTGTTTTTCATTGAGTGAAGATTACGCCTCATTAGTAATTGAACTTGATATCTACTCTGTCAATTTTTAGAATGGTCAGGGTCCTTACCCTATCAGCATTTTGTTGTTACACTTTAGCTACTCATAGTGTAAATACATGCAAAACGGACCTTGATGAGGCGAGAACCTGCTTTTAAAATACACAATCTAACTAAAACATACCAAATGGGTGAAGTTAAAATCCATGCCTTACAACAGATTAATCTGGATTTATATCAAGGCGAATTGGTCGTTTTATTAGGTCCCTCAGGAAGCGGAAAATCTACCTTGCTCAATATTATAGGTGGTTTGGATGTTCCCACGTCTGGAGAGGTAATTTATAAAGATCATATTATCACCTCTTCAAGTGAACATGATCTTACCCGCTATAGGAGGGAGCATATTGGCTTTGTCTTCCAATTCTATAATTTGATATCCAATTTAACAGCCTTAGAAAATATATCAATAGTGACCGAAATTGCAGAAGCCCCTATGAATCCTGTTGATGCAATCAAATTATTGGGGCTGGAAAATCGAATATCACATTTCCCTTCTCAACTATCAGGAGGAGAACAGCAACGAGTTGCTATTGCCCGCGCCATAGCTAAACAACCTGATGTACTCTTGTGTGATGAACCCACTGGGGCTCTTGATTGTGAAACGGGTAAAATAGTATTGGAAACTCTTGAATTGGCAAATAAAAAATTAAACACCACGGTCGTCATCATTACCCATAATTTGGTAATAGGGGAAATGGCTGATCGGATCATTCATATCGCAGATGGTCGAATTGCCCAGATTATCGAAAACAAAAATAAACGGAAAGCCGCTGATTTATCATGGTGATGATCTTAAACAGGAAGTTAGTTCGTGATTTACTTAAACTTAAAGGACAGGTTATCACTATTGCTTTAGTTGTCTGTAGTGGTATTAGTGTTTTGATTTCATCAATTAGTACCTACCAGTCTTTGTCGCAAGCCCAACACAAGTTTTACTCCGATTATCATTTTGCAGATGTGTTTGCAACCTTAAAACGAGCTCCAATTTATATGCAGAAAAGGATTGGAGAAATACCTGGCGTATCTCAAGTAGAAACCCGTATTGTTGAGGATGTCATTTTAGATTTGCCATGGTTACAAGAACCTGCCATTGGGCGTTTTATATCCATACCCGATTCAAAGTCATCCAACTTAAATCAATTATTTTTACGTAAAGGCCGTTTACTTGATTCTGGCAAGGCTAATGAAGTATTGGTTAATGAAGGGTTCGCCGAAGCAAATTCTGTAAAACCAGGGGATCAAATTTATGCGCTATTAAATGGTCATCGACAACTCCTTCGTATAGTAGGTATTGTCTTATCACCGGAATATGTATATGCAATCCGTGGGGAAGATCTTCTCCCGGATAATAAGCATTTTGGCGTGTTCTGGATGAATCATAAAGCTCTAAGTGCCGCTTTCGGAATGCAAGAAGGATTTAATAATATTAGTCTAACTTTAACGCCAAATGCCTCAGAAAAATTCGTCCGTAACAATTTAGAAAAATTATTTTTGGAGTATGGCTTATCCATTACTTATCCCAGGAAAGAACAAATATCGGATAGATTTGTAACGAATGAAATTAATCAACAAAAAATTATTGCCTCCTTTATTCCACCTATTTTCCTGATTGTCGCCTCTTTTTTATTAAATTTAGTAACTGGACGACTAGTTCAAAATCAACGAGAACAAATCGCTCTATTAAAAGCTTTAGGTTATACCAATTTCTCAATCGTCTTATATTATTCAAAACTCGTTGTGATAATTGTACTTTTAGGTGCCATCTTAGGGATAGGACTTGGCGCCTGGTTTGGTAAGTTAATGACTCTGCTCTATGCTGAATATTTCAGATTTCCTGTCTTCTATTATTCATTTTCAATTCAAGCTGCATTTATAGGAGTTTTAGTCAGTTTTTTCGCGGCTGGCTCTGGAGCATTGAGGTCAATATACCAAGTCATTAATTTAGCTCCGGCAGTAGCAATGCGTCCACCAGCACCCCCTATCTATAGAACACTACGTTTAGAACGCTTTGGTTTAATATCCCATTTTTCGGCAAGCGCCAAAATGTTTTATCGTCATACATTTAGACATTTATTTCGTACTGTAATTACTTCCGTAGGAATTGCCTTTGCAATGGCAATCGTTATATTAGGCCTCTTTTGGCAAGATGCAGTTCAATATTTAATAAAAACCCAATTTTTAATGTCACAAAAACAAGATGCAACTGTATCATTCACCCAGCAATTACAAGATAAAGTGCTCGTTGAATTAAAACATATCAGAGGGGTAATCAATGCGGAGGGCTACCGTGTTTCTCCTGTCTTATTAAATCATCAAAATTACGCCGAACAAACTGCATTATTTGGTATACCGCCCAATGCAAAATTAAAGGTAGTTCTGGATAAAAATGAGAATCCAATCTCTATACCTGAGAATGGACTTGTCTTGAGCCAAGGATTGGCTGAACGATTACACGTAACCATAGGAGATTGGATTCATATCAATATGCTTGAAGGGAATAGGGCAAAAACCAAGCTTGAGGTTAAAGGAGTTGTTAATGATTATGTAGGAATGTTTGCCTATGCTAATATTTTTTTAATTAATAGAATATTGAAAGAGGACCACCTAATAAATCTTGCAGGTATTACCATAGATCCTCGGTATCTTAATCAACTATATAAGGAAATTAAAAAGATACCTAAAGTAAATTCGTTAACCTTTAATACATCAATTATTCAGACATTCAAAGAAACGTTTGCAAAACATGTACTAGTTTTCACCTCGATATTAGCAGGGTTCGCAATAGTCATCGCCATTGCTGTAGTTTATAACAATGCCATCATTATTCTTGCCGAACGCTCCTGGGAATTATCTACTTTAAGAGTATTGGGTTTCACTGAGCAAGAAGTCTCTAACATACTCTTTTATAATATTATTTTTGAAGTTCTATTAGCGATACCAATGGGTATTATCTTTGGGTATTGGATTTCATGGTCTATATTAGAATTAATGCAAACAGATTGGTTTAAAATTCCGTTTTTAATTGAACCTAAAACTTATGCAATATCAATAATTGTGGTAATGATTTCAAGTGTGATGAGTTTGTTTATTATTAGAAAACGAATAAAACAACTCAATTTAACTACCGTATTAAAAGTGGGTGATTAGTGCCAATAATTTATCAAAATATAAAAAAATACATCTGGCTTTTTATTTTTTTAGCTTTGTGTTTTAGTATTATTTTTTGGTTAATCCTACCTAAACCTATTAGAGTCCAACTAGCTGAAGTTAAATATGGAACCTATTCCGAATACATAGAAGATGATGCAAAAACACGAGCAATTAAAATATATACTATAACCGCTCCTGTGATGGGAAAGTTACTGAGGATTAATTATTCTGAAGGAGATAACGTACGTAAGAATGATATACTGGCAATCTTTCTTCCTGCTTCACCATCGCTACTCGATGTTCGCGCCAAAGATGAATTGGAACAAGAATTAGGTGCTGCAGAAGCCAGGTATGAAGAAGCCAAAGCCATACTAGAACAGGCTAAATCTTCATTAGATACAGCCCTTTCAGATTTTAATAGAAAAAAAGGTCTAGTCGCAAAAGGGTATGTCAGCCCAAGTGAAATGGAGCATACTGAATTGGAGTGCAAGCTGAAGCAAAAAATGGTTAATGCTGCTGAACGTAAGGTCCATAGTGCTCAACACGATATTGAAAAAATTAAAGCATCCTTAGCTGCCTCATCGAATCAAAATTATTCTCAAGAACAAATTAACATTCTTGCTCCGATCTCGGGGAAGATATTACGCATTAATCAAAAAAGTGAAACCACTCTCAATGTTGGTGACAATATTATGAAGCTTGCTGATATATCCAAACTGGAGATAGTAGCTGATGTCCTAAGCACTGATGCCGCCCAAATTCCAGACAAAGCAAAAGTTTTAATTAAACGATGGGGTGGAGCTATAGATTTAAAAGGGACAGTTCGTACAGTAGAGCCAAGTGGATATACTAAAATTTCAGCTCTGGGAGTTGAAGAGCAAAGGGTAAATGTCATTATTGATATTAATTCTCCTTATGAACAATGGAAAAATCTTGGCGACGAGTTTCGAGTTGACGTAAACATTTTTATTTATGAATCGAAAAAAGAATTACTTATTCCAATGAGTGCATTATTTCGCGACTTTGGACATTGGGCAGTATTTGTCGATGAAAATGGAAGAGCCATTAAGCGTATCATAGAAATAAAACGCCATAACTCTGATATTGCAATTGTAACTCACGGGCTTAAAGAAGGGGAAAAGGTAGTTCTTTATCCTGGAAGTTTAATTAGTAATGGGGTGAAGATAAAAGAATAAAGCAGCGGGAAATTTTTTAATAAATTTAATCATTAAAATTTTCTATAAATCAATAGGTTATGGTGAATTGGCGCTATTTAATTTATCAGTTAACCCTTTGTATTTTAATTAATAATTCTTTAGTGAATTAAAAAATGTCCCCAAATATACCAGTTCAAAATCTCCTGAATTGGCAGTATTGCGGTTATTATGAACTATTCTATGGTGGACATGCTCAATTGAAGAGTTTAGAGAATATCATCCGCTTTTGATAAAAAAATTATTGAAAGGACAAAAATTTAGGTGTTTTTTGGGCATCCTATTGTTTATTAATAAAAATTTTTTGGCAATTTGCCCGCCCTACGCTTGCCATATTATAGCTTTAAGGCCTACTGATGAAAGAATTAAAAACAAGACTTATCTTTTAAACAATGCATTTTGTTTCTTCCACTAGATCACTACAAGCTTGCATATTTGGTTCCTTTTCATGAGGATGATTCTTAGAGAATAACGACTCCCTTATTGAGCTTGCTCTGACTACTTGATTCGTTTTTTCATCTCTAGCCCATTTACGCATTTCTCCATCTCGTATAGCGGGTGAATATAAAATTTTGTTTTCATAATAATCAACCCTTAGAGAATTTGAATAGTTAGCAAAACCCTCTAAAAATCGTCTTGCAATAATATAGGCTTTATTGCTTGGATCACAAAACCACAATTTAATAATGATGGAATCTGTTTTAGTTAATCCGTCTGCTATCATACGTTTGGAAATATCATCTATTGTAATTACTTTTTTTCCTCCCGAGACAGCATAGACCCACTCATGAAAGGGGAGGTACTTTAATTCCTCATAGGGTAAATTGGGATTGTTTAAAACTGATGATAATTTTCTATCGGGATGACAATCGATTCCATGTCCTAATACATAAATTTTTGTATTGGGAGCTATCGTAGATAGATCACATTGGTTGTGAAATAAAATTATAAAATTTTTATTCTTAAATCTGCTGGCACTATTATCTCTAAATGTTTGTATATCTTTCTTCACATTTTCGGAAATTTCATCCTCTTTAAATGGCACATAAATATATCCATCGATAGGAGTTTTTAAATAATTACAGATATTATTTAAACCTTGTTTTATAGTATTGAGGACGCCGTCAGTCATTTTTTTGATACACAATAGACCAGAATGATCTATTGTAATACAAAAAGATTAGGGTTTTATTAATTCTCTATGTGATTGAATTAAAACCTATTTGATATAAATAAGTAGCTTAGGAAAAGAGTATTATTTGGTTTAGCAATAATCAGCCAGCGTAGACACCGTCTTTAAAAGCAATTTTTATTGCATATATAACTCTCCAGGGCATCGTCAATTTAACTTTTGCTAACGAAAGAAAGAGAGCTCAACAAATTTTAGGCGCAAAGAATCTCATTGGCAGCAGAATTCCAAATGTCTTTGGCTTTTTGAAATTGGATTCTTCGTAGCTGAGCTGAGCTGAGCTGGTGTATCGCCCTACGGAGATTGAAAAGAAATTCCTTATTTTCCCCATGAGCGCGATGAAGTTCTGAGCCCCTGCGGGTGATTTGAATCAAATGAGGCACTTTCTTTTCTACGCGTGGGCTGATGGGCATTTTCCACTCGGTTATTGAGCCCTTTATGCGAGCGATGTTCGACTTCTTTACACATCTGGCGAATTGGTTTTGTGTAGCTCCTTAGCTTGTCTGTTATGATAACTCGGGGTTTGGGATAGGCGTTCAATAGACGACACAGAAAACGGATGGCAGCTTTTTTATTTCGGCATTTTTGTAGAAATACATCCAGCTCATAACCTTCCTCATCCACCGCACGCCATAAGTAATACGTTTCACCTTTGATGCGGAGCTGTTGCTCATCCAAATGCCATTTATCCGATGCTCTGGACGCTTGTTTCTTAATCACGTCCTTAAAATGAGTACCAAATTTAATGCATCATTGGCGTATCGTTTCATAACTTACCTCAATGCCACGATACAATAAGCGCTCTGCAACATCTCGGTAGCTGTTATTAAAGCGATGATAACTCCATACCGCTATACTTATCAGTTCCATTGGGTAACGGTATCTCTTCGGCTTCCTTTCCAGCATAAATACAGTCTAGAGAAAAAGTTAAATTGACGATGCCATTTTTTATACTTACTTGCTGGATAAGCCATTCCTTTGTGTATTTACTATGTATAAGAAAAAATAAGTAAGCTATGATGATATATAGTATATCGAATCACAAGACAAGGATAGCAGCACTTGTTTAATACATTTTTACAACAAAAAAAGCATATTATAGAGATGAGTTTCGCTAGCATTTTTCTCGGTGTGTATTTTAATTTATTAGTACCGATTAGTTATTATGCACACAGCCATGGCTATAATCATGCTAAATTCATCATTACCTCTTGGGATTTAATGATTCATTATTTTGCTCTTCCCATTTATGCTTATATCGCAACCTATATTATTATTCCTATGTCGTTACTATTAATCATTATTTATTATTATAAAGATATAGCCTTAATAAGAGGTCTCTATTTTGGTTTGTTTTTATTACTTACGGTTTCCTATTTTATTTTTATTTTTTTCCCTGTGAGTATGATCTTATACAAAGGAATACCACAAGAAGCCTATTCTCCAGGATTTAATAATAAATTGGTCCGACTGGCCTATGAAATGGAAGTACCTTGGACTTCATTTCCTTCAACTCATACTTCTATAAGCTGGTATATGTTTAAATATGTAAATTTGCTCTTTAAAAAACATCGCTCTGTGGTTTATTTATATCTTCTTTGGTTTGCGTTTATGATAATTGGAACTCAAACATTAAAATTTCACGCCATAGCTGGTGTTATTTTTGGTATCCTCCTAGCAGAATTAAGTTTCAGAGTGACTTACAATAATAGAGATCGAATATCCTATGTATACTCAAAAATACCCTACTGGACCCGATTAATGGTTTGGATATTACTTATTTTTCTGGTCATGTGTATCCTTTATATAGCCAAGGAGTCAGGGTTTGATGTGTATATAATAAACTCGTCAACCTAAGTTATCTTTGTAAGGGTAGAAAAAAGTTGCCTCATGCTTGTTAGAGGGTATCCGGAAAGAGTATTATCGCTGGCGAAGCTATTTTTATGTCTCAATTAAAGACAAATTATAGTCCTTAAGATTAATGTAATTTAAGAGTGACTTTGAAGCCTAATGTTCAACCTTTCTAAATATAAATAAACTCAATACTCCTAATTAAAACGAACTTTGATTTTTAACCAGAGTTTTCGGATCGATTTATAGCCAAAAGTAGAGAAATTACCGATTATACTAATATCGTTCACAAACCATCATTTTCTGGAATAGAATTTATATAAACAAAGTGTTATTAGATATAATTTAACTGAAGAATAAGCCCGAACAAACCCTTTGAAAGGGAAATATAGAAGAAATTATTTATAAATCAGGGATTATATGGTGGAGGCGGCGGGAATCGAACCCGCTACCAAGCTTTTAAGGATGTCTTTCCATGACGACCAAAGACCACGAAAAACTAGATAGGTACAGGGTTAACGTTTGATAGCTCAATTTCCACTTAGTTGTCTTCCATGGTCTTTAATTGTCAGCAAATGGTGCCGTTTTGGTGCCGTATAGAATCAGATTATGCTACTTCTAATTCTATATGAACCCGTTGTCCAATAGCCGTTGCAATATTTACCAGTGCATTTAATGAAAATCGAGAGATACGCCCTTGTTATAAAATTATTTATTAAGATTTTCTTCAGAATATCTTCTTTCTAATTCATCAAGTATTAATTGATTAAATGAAATTTTACATGAAGAAAATAGGGTGGAATAAATACTTCCTCCTTCTTCATCAAAACATTCGAATTCAGCAATTTTGTTTACAAATTTTTTCCATAAACTCTGAGCTTCTTTTAACTTTTTTATTTTTTGAAAAGTATTATCTTGGTTATTTTGCAAACTTAAGATAATTTCATCAATTAACTCTTTTATTCTTACCTCAACTGTAAGACTTCTTTTACCAACAAACTCATTTATGCCCTGTTGATAATTTGGAGGATCAACTGATTTTGAAATGTAAGAAATAAAAGCCTTTAAAAATTGTCTTGTTTCATCAATGTAAACTTTTATACTATCAAAATTTATAGATAATTGACTGTTTTCATGGACAATTTGATGTCTTAATTTAAATAATGAATGCAATGCTTTAAAGTTATTATTTATATTGTTAATTATTTTTATATTATCAGTAACCGATTCTTTGGATAAAATTTCTTTAAATTGTTCTTTTCCTAAAAGAACATTCATATGAGTAGTAATATTTTCCATAGAGCCTACAGAAATCAAGCTTGAAACGATATCTCCGAATGTAATATTTTGGCCATGTAAGAGTTTAAGACCTTCTATATTTAAAGCATTTTTTGGCTCTAATAACTTGTAAGAATTCGTTAAAAATTGCTTATCACCACCATCCACTAATTTTGCTATTAATTCTTTTGTAATCACCTCTATATTAGTAACTAAAAAAATGGGGGCATATGATAATAAAGGTAATGGTGGGCCATTATTAAAAGAGTCTAGTAAGTCTTCTATCTCTTTAAATTTTTCCTCATAGGTGCTTATACAGCTGACTTGTCTTCTTTTTCTCTCAGGCAATATTTTCAAGTTTTGTTTAGTCATTTTGGCCCTTACTAAATTCTTAAATCTGATTATAGTAAGTTTTTGAACAAATATTTCTTTATTAGGTCGGTTGGCTCGCAATCCAGCATCTCAGATAAAACTCTGTTTTCTCGCACACATGGGGTAAGGTCTTTCTTTTTTTTTGCAGGATAAAGGAAAGACCTTACCTCCTTTGTTGTGCAAAAACTTATAGTAGTGGTACATCCTGAAAATAGACGAATCCTTTTTTATTTATTACAAACACTTTCATTTCTCTTATGTTTAGTTTTTGTTTTTCCTGCATAAATAGAACATCTTATAATGATATGTGCAAAAGTTGACTACCATGAAAAGCTCTCATACAATGCACCCTAAATTTTTATACCATAACTTAGAAATAAAAAAATGAAACTCAAACAAACTTTCCTTGCAGTTATTTACAGCTTATTGATGGTTGGTTGTTCGGCCGATATGCTTGTATCTCCTACTAGTAAATATGGCCCGACAGACGGAGATAAAACTGGAAGAATAAGGTACTTAGCAGAAGGAGCTTCAACAGTAATTGAAGCTCGCCGAAATGATGCATTCAAAAAAATGTATAATGCATGTAATGGACACTATAAAATTTTAGGCGATACATCAAAAGATAAATTAATCGGAGCATCTGATTATAATGATGACAAAGGCTCAAGTTTTGTTGGTAGTATGGAGTATGTATATATCAGATTTGAATGTACAAAAAAATAATATGTTAGAATTTGCTGTTCAAGTAAATAATTAAAATTCTACCGCCCTCTTTTTCGTTCATCTTTTTAAATAATTGGACTTACTCATCCATTTTTAAAAAGTGAAGCTGAATATAAGTTTACGCCAGGCAATTTTCATTTTCCGGCATCTATAATTGCGTGTATCCGTTGCTCAACTATTTGCTTTCGCCTTTCAAATTCCTGAGAGTAATTTAGATGTCCTGGCAGGGCTTGAAGAAATTGGTCATTATTCATTAATGAAGTAAATTCTAGCGAAAGATACTTCTTTAAATTTTCTGCAGACGTTAAAACATCCTGAGAAATTTCTGGTCTTCCATCAATTAGGGCAATAATATCTTCTAGATCATGACTTAATAAAAAATCCTGATTGCCTCTATCTTTAAATGCCTCAAGCTTTGTAGCTAAAAAATAAGGAGCAGAAACAATTTTTATGTTTAATTTATCAGTGATATTTTTGTCAATTGCATTTTCTTGTGCTTCCTTATACCACCGGTTAGAAAATCCCAGTACACTTTTATCGATAGGCATAATATCAATTAAGATCCCACTGCAATCCCAACGACATATTGGATGATTACCAATAGTCAACTCTTTAAACCCTTTTTGTCTTAATTTATCGGCAATCGCATAGTAATCTGATTTAGTAATTACATTAATAATGCAATCAACATCCATAGTAAATCGCACATCCGGAGCTGCCTTATCCGTAATCAACAACCCTGTAACGCAACCCCCAACAAAGGTTACCTCATTACATAATTCTTCAAGACGATGAGCAATGATTGTAAGTGATTCGATATTATGTTGCGCAAAACTTCTATTCATTTTTCACCAATTTATAAACCTTCTAGTAGTTGTGATATTTTTTGTATAGCAAGTTGTTTTTCTCGTACACGCCCTGAACGAATGGCATCGATTAATGTTAATAAATCATAAAACAAAGGATCTGGGTGTTGCATAACTGATTGCGGCACAGAAGAATACAAGGGTTTAAGTGCTACACCGCGCTCACTTCCTTCACCATAAGGCCAAACAGGTATTGGATCATTTCCCGCGACAATTTGTTTATTTAAACTTGGGGCAGCATAACTCGTTGGAATCCCCCGAGCAATCTCACCTAACTTAGCAGGAAAAATATACTTCAATCCATGAGTAAAAAACTCTCCACAAGCCTGAATAATTGGCTGTGGTTTATTGGGTGGATGATAGGGAGTAATTAATCCTGCAATAACTAATCGCTTAAACGCACTATTGATTTGAGAAGGACTAAGACATAACTCAAATGCAATACTGTTCTGAGACCAATTTTTATTTTGGCAAGCTAAAAGTTTTGCTAGAACAACTATGTCTTGTGGTTTGATCATATAAATACTCTTTATTCTACATTCTAGAATTTAGAATAAAGAATAACTTAAATCAAGCTAACACTTTTAAAATATGAAACTAAGTTATATTATGCCTTCATTTTATCCAATTAATCACATTATGACGCAACTTCCAGATATAGGATTTCTAAGGCTAAACAAATTATCGGTGACAATAAAGCAAATCCCCCTATTCCGGCATTCATTCCTGTGAGTAAATCAACATGGTGGGCCGGGGTTAAATCTGGGCGCTTTCCACAACCTGTAAAGCTTGGACCAAGAACTATTGCTTGGAGAGTTAAAGATATTAAAGAATTTATCATTAATTTTAATAAGGAAAACAAATATTAAATCTGACTATGGCTTTAAATTTTATTGAAACAAGTAAGTTAAATTTACATTAAAAGCTTATTTTAAATGCTGTTTGTTATTCTCAGTGTTAATTTTTAGGGTCTTTATATTTTCCTGGATATTATCCTTATCTGACTGTCTTGATAAAATTTCATCCGCCACTCCTTTAATTAATTCTTCTTTATATCCCTTATGGTAGCTTAAGTAGTCAGATAAAAAATCAGAACTAACTCCTAATAAAAATCCTCCAAAAAAAGTTAGTACTGCACCTAGACCAATTACCTTTAAATTTAAAGTCAATCGATCAATTCTTCTATTTAAGCTCTGAGGAGAATACACTTGGCCATATGCATTGTTAACATTATCGGAAGTAATACCTTTCTGTATATGTTTCTCTTTTATTTCCTTACAGTATACAGAGTCATATTTATCTTTATCCAGTTTTGCAAACCAAATTAAAAAAGCAATGTCTCCTCTCTTCAGGGTAATATTATGTGGTCCAGCATTATAAACTGAGAACTGTAGCCTCCCTTTCCATCCGGGATCAACGTGGAATCCAGAAATGTTAATAAGACCTAAGTATTTATATTTTGATTTCAATGAAATAAAACCAAAAAGATCTTTGGGAATTAATACAATTTCTTCAGTTAGAAGTAACGCAAATTGGCCACTTGGTATAGTAAATAAAGATTCACTATCGATTTTAAAAGGATCCGGTTTATTTCTTCTACATTCATTCGTAATATATACTTCTGGGCCTATCCTAAGCTCATAAGAATTACAATCAATTTGATTTTCATCTGGTCTAGAACCATCTTCTATTTGTATTAATTCGCCAAGTCTTTCTTTAATTGTTTCTCCACATAAAAATGACATTATAGAGTCCTTTTATAGTTAATCTTTTGGAATAAAGAACTTTTCTTCAATACTATCCCACCGATTATGGATAATCTTTATCGGATTTATATCTAAACCGCAAGTAAACATAATAGTTTGGGTTAAGATATAATCAATTTCACATGTTAATACTTTGAATGAGGGATAATTTTCAATATGATCTAATGCTTCTACAGCTTTAGCAATTTTACTTACTGAGATTATGTAATTATGAATATAATCCTTGAAATAAATTTGAGGCCTTTTGAGTAGGGTAATATTCAGTCTGTGCTTTAAGACATTTCCAAGAGCTAAGCAACAAATCATGATATCAGCACATTCTTTTTCAAAATTTTTACTTAATAACAATTTCCCTGCGTACTTTGACAGATGAAGAACTATATGTTTTAGTCTGTCGGGTAAAGGCAAATACATTATATCTGAATGATATTTAATATCATGAATTATTTGTTTTTTTTGTAATAACATTAAGTTTATTTCTTGCATAACCTACTTCCATTTTTCTATGGTTATCGGCATTCTGCAGTTGATGCTTTAATAAAATTATCCAAATCGAATAGTTTTTACTAAAGATGAAAAATACTAAGAAATGTACTTCTTTTAATTTATCTAGTCAGTATCAAAATAAGTTCACGACAAATAATTCTGGCTATAATTGAATATACAACTTTTAATTTAATGGTGAATGAGCGGATGTTAATAATTTTATTAGCAATAATTGGTCTCATTTCTTACCTACTATTTATTCTACAATCTAAGTCTATTATTTTGACCGGATTAATAGGTGCTCTTTTAATTATTGCTATTACGATCACAGTGATAATCAATTATAGACGTATTAACTTATTTTAAAATAAATTGGGCGATGTGGCCAAACGATTGGCTTGGATGATGGAAAATATTAAATTTCATAAATATTTCCATTCCTTTATTTGTTATTTTTTTATTTATATCTTTCATTGCAATTAGATCTGCATATTTATTTGACAAATAAATGATTAAAAAATTTCTTTTTAAGATTAGGTGTATCATAATTTATAATTTGTTTGAGATTCTCTAATGATATCTGTTTTATTCTTTTGCAATTTTTCTTTTAATGAAATTATCGTATCTGCATTTTCTGATAGCGAAAATGTATCTTTTGACAATTAGGCAATAATCGCCTCATCTTCAAGCATATCTTGAATTTTTTTTATTCCATTTTTTAGAGATTGCTATAGAATTTTTAACCACTCTTCAATAAATTTCTCTATAATCAAATGTAGCCTTTCCATTGGCTAGTGTCTTTCCATATATTATTTCCGAATTTTAATGGTATTAATTAGCCTTAAAAAATAAAACTTCTTTATTTTGTTATAGTCCCAATATTCTTTATTTCCACATTTACTTAACAACACCAGCAGCTGTTGCTGAAATTGCTCCTATTGCGGGTTAACCAGTTTACTAGCAGACTATTTGCTATCACGTTGTCATAAAACCAACTGAAACCATACATTAGAGTCTCCTCCTATACATACAATTAAAGTAAGTCATAGCAAAATTTCTGTGTTAATTTATTTGTTCAGGAATAAATTATTTCCTTTAATCTCAAACAAACTATTATAACTTTCATCTTCTTCCAGCAAGCTCAAAGAATAATCCAATGCACCAAGAATTACTGATTTATTAAAACCATCAATCCCTGATTTAATTACTAAACCACCAAGCTCAATTTTACGCCGAGTATCGGCTCTACGTTTTTTTAGTTTTTCCAAAACAAGTGATTTTTCACATCTTGCAATTAACTGTTTTTGCTTTTTGATTTGATCACTAATAGCCATGATGTAACTCCTTGGCGATCTTGGCAAAGATTAAATCGAGTTGATTAAGATCATAGTGATGAAGATTATGTTTATAGGCAAGAGAGCCAATTTCGATCTTATGCTTTTTTTGAAGCTGATCAAGTTTTACTTTAGCTTTTTCAATTCTGTCCGTGAGCACTTCTTCCATTTGCGATAATGTCTTCTTTGACATGATATTCTCCGCAAATTAATTTCACGCAAAAAGCATAACGGCTCTGATCTTTGAAATCAATATCTTTATAATAATCCGAGCAGAGCGAGGACTGACAAGTCACGCAGAGATTTTCTCAAGTGCGCAATATACATTTGTTCGAATGTTTGCTAGATTAAAGATCGCTGCTAAAAAAATCCTTTACGGAGTAGGTCTTTTTCTTTTTAAGCAACCGATGGAGCGCTTTAGTTTAAGGTGATTCCATGGCGATTGCTTTTGCTCGTATCTCAATTCACAGTCGTTCAAAAGGACATAGTGCTGTTGCTGCCATTAGCTATCGTGCAGGTCAAAAATTAATTGATTCACGCACTGGTATTACTCATGATTTTTCAAATCGCCATGATGTAGTTTATTCAGAAGTTATATTGCCTGAAGATTGTGATGAAGCATTTCTCGATCGAGAGTTTTTATGGAATCAAGTTGAACTTGCCGAGAATCGTATTGATGCTCAAGTATGCAAAGATTTCGTTTTAGCATTACCTAAAGAACTGGACTTAGTTCAACAAATAGATCTTGTTAAAAACTTTGCTCAAGTTCATTTTGTTGAAAATCGATTGCCAGCAGACGTTGCCATTCACGATCATGATGATGGTAATCCCCATGCTCACATTCTTATCCCTACACGTCGATTGGAAAAAGAAGGGTTTTCCAAGTACAAAGCACGTGATCTTAATCCTGCTTTTGCCAAAGGATTTGTAGTTGAACAAGATTATTGGGGAGAAAAATGGCGAGAATTCCAAAATAATTTTTTTAAAGAGCATCAGATTGATTTATGTGTTGATTTCAACCATCTAATACCTGAGCGTCATCATGGAACAATGAAGTCAACCAATAATCATTATTTACTTGAAGAAAATGAGCTTATTCAAGGGTTAAGAAAAGAACTGGCTAAAAATCATATTGAAGAATTACTTAGCCACATTTCATCACAACATAGCGTTTTTACTCGTTCAGATATAGAAAAGCTGTTGTTTAAAACAATGAAAAACCATCAGGCTCCTAACGAATATTTAGGCATGGTTGAGCGTGTATTAAATCATAGGCATATTATCAAACTTGGTCTTAATGACGACGGAAAAGAAGCTTATACAACTAAAATTACGGTTGGAGAATTGCTTAGAGAATTTTTAGAAGAAGCAAAGTCAACCAAAGAAGCTAGTACATACCGAGGCTATAAACGTGTTTGTGAAGGACACCTCTTACCAATGTTTGATAAAGTGGAGATAAAGGATTTACAACCTGCACTACTAAGAAAATGGATTAAAAGTCTTAATTGTACTACTAAAATACCGTTGCGAATATCCTAATTCCTCTACGTGCCATTATTGAACAAGCCTTAGTGGATCAATACATCAAAGAAAATCCTCTTAACAGTATTATTGTAAATAGGTTACTTAATAAAGAAACCAAAAAGAGTGATTACAAACCCGATCCTTTTAGCGTCGATGAAATTAAATTAATATTAAACGAGGCTGAAGGACAAGTGCGCTTATTATTTCAATTTGCTTTCTTCACAGGCTTACGAGTATCAGAACTTATTGGATTGAGATGGGAAGACGTGGACTGGCAACACAATATTATTCATGTAGAAGAAACCATTGTTGCTAAAGAAGCTAAAGGTCCAAAAACTGAAGCAGGTATACGTGATGTCCTTTTATTGCCTCCAGCAATAGAAGCTTTAGAACAACAGAAACAATACACATTTCAACAAAAAGGGAGAGTTTTTTTTAACCCTAGAACGCTTCACCCATGGGAAACCTCACAACAAATTCGTCGTACCCAATGGATGCCAATTTTAAAAAAGGCAGGTGTTCGCTATCGCAATACCTATCAAACTCGCCATACTTATGCATCAATGATGTTATCCAAAGGAGAAAATATTATGTGGGTTTCTAAGCAATTAGGACATGTGGATATAGAAATGGTCATTAAAACTTATGGTCGATGGATACCGAATAGTTCCTCCCAAGCTGGATATTGTCCTGTGCATGATTGGGGCACACATCTAAATTCATCTGACTCAATCCCATAATTTAATTGAACCACTGACCTGAAACGGTTTTTTATCAACTAATGTAAATAATTCAGTAAGTGACTCTTGAGTTTTGTAAATAAATTGAATATAAGTTTCAACCATTCTCAAATATTCTGGCATATTGATATTTAAGAAGTCTATTAATACATTAGGTAAATTTTCTTTAGAATCAATACTTTTTTTCATATCACAATATTGTTGCAATACCGAAATCATTTTTAAATAATTCTTGTTGGATATGTGACAAGATTGCAGAATTGAAGGATTAATTTGATAATCAGAAAAACGCGTTGTCACAAGATTCAATAAGTTTCCAATATGTTCAAACTTAATTATTATTGATGAATCTAATGAAAAATTCTGTACCACTGTAATAATTCCATCTCTAGTTTGCATTCTGGTTGGAGATTTCAAGATATCAAGCCGCTTTTGTAAGTCTTTTTTCAAATTGTATAATTCTGAATATTGCATAAGGAGTGAAAATGAAATTAGGTGTAATAAACCGGATATTTCACGTTCTAATTTTTTAAGGTCTGTGCCTTTATCTCTTCTTTTAGTCCAATAATGTGATAATGTTGCGCCAACTATACCACCAGTAGAAAAAATTTTAATGAAATCCACTTGAATCCTTTAATGCGTCGAGTTGAAAATAGTGCCGCTATGGTGCCGCAGCTTAAGGATATAATATTTTTATGTAGAAAAATCAAGAAGTTAAATGGTGGAGGCGGCGGGAATCGAACCCGCGTCCGCAAATCCTCTGCCTTCAGCTCTACATGCGTAGCCGTGTCTTTTGATTTAACTGTGCATTCTCCGACGGGCAGGATACTACACAGCGATTCCCTGAATTTCGCGCCTTAATACGGGATGGATTAGGACGCTAGCTTATCTCTTATGACCGTTGATTCGATACCGATAAGCGGGCTCGGTCGAACGGGATACTGGGTTTATTGGCCAGTACACAGTGATGGTTCATCTAAAGCGCTTATTAGGCAGCGATAGCTTCCCCACCAGCAAAGTTTTCATCGTTTGCATTTATATTTAGTTGAGTCTGATTTACGAGAGTTCTCATTCTCGGCATGCACCTCTGGTTTTGCAACCCACGTCGAAGCCAGGTCGCCCCCTTTGTACACTATAAGTATAACATAAAATGTGAACAGATTAGCAGCTTTCTTTTGAAAATTCAGGAGGAGATTTCCTGGGTGAGGGCTTTGCCTTCACCCAGGGTTTGCTTTAGCCTTGAATCCCATTATGACGTAATAACGCATCAACCGTTGCAGGGCGGCCTCTGAACTCTTTATAGGCCTCAGCCGCTTTCTTAGAGCTGCCTGCTTCCAATATGTAATGCAGGAAATCACGTCCTGTTTTAGGATTTAAAACCCCTTCTTCTTCAAAACGCGAAAAAGCATCGCTGGATAAAACTTCTGCCCAACTGTAACTGTAATACCCTGCAGCATATCCACCGGCAAATATATGACTAAAACTCTGTGGAAAACGATTATACGGAACCACCGGAATAACACTGGTTTTAGAGCGAACATCGGCCAGGATATTCTCAACCAAAGAGTCCTGCTTAGGCATAAACTCTTGATGGATACGAAAATCAAATATAGAAAATTCCATCTGCCGTAACATCGCCATCGCCGATTGGAAATTTTTTGCAGCAATCAGACGTTCAAAAAGTGACTCGGGAATCGGTTCACCGGTTTCCACATGCGATGTCAAAACATCCAAACCACTTTTCTCCCAACACCAATTTTCAAAAAATTGACTGGGTAACTCTACAGCATCCCACTCTACTCCGTTAATACCTGATGCACCTAGATAATCGACCTGGGTTAAAATGTGATGCAGGCAATGGCCAAATTCATGGAATAAGGTAACTACTTCTTCATGCGATAACATCGCGGGTTTATTGGCTGATGCTTTGGCAAAATTACAGGTCAAGGTTGCTATAGGCAACTGGACCTTGCCATCTTCCAGTCTTCTGCGGCTTTGCAATGAATCCATCCACGCACCGCTGTGTTTGTTCGGTCGAGCAAATAAATCCGTAAACACATAACCACGCACCGCTCCATGTTCGTCGACCACACAATAGCATTGGACGTCCTTATGCCAAATATCAACACCCTTTACTTCTTCTATGGACATTCCATAAAGCTTTTTAACTAAATCAAATAAGCCCTGCATAACCTTTGGTTGTGGAAAATAAGGACGTAGATCTTCTTGTGATAAAGTGAATAAAGCTTGTCTTCTTTTCTCAGACAAATACCCCACGTCCCAAGGTTTGACGGGATTAAGCTTAAATTGTTCCGCGGCAAATTGCTCCAGCTGCTTGAACTCCGTTGTTGCTTGCGCATGGATACGCTGGACCAAGTCATTCATAAAATCTCTTACTTGGTTGGTAGAATCTGCCATTTTGGTCGCAATGGACAATTCAGCATAATTGTTAAACCCTAACAGTTGGGCTTTTTCGTGGCGTAAGGCTAAAATTTCATTGATCAGCGGTGTATTGTCATAGGTTTTCGCATTAGGACCTTGATCAGAAGCTCGCGTAATGTAGGCTTGATACATTTCCTCACGTAACGCACGATCTTCAGCATAGGTCATTACCGCTTGATAACAAGGATATTCCAGAGTCAGCATATGTCCTTCAAGACCCTTCTCCGCCGCGACTTCTTTCGCAGTATTTAAAGCATGCTCGGGTAGTCCTGCCAAACGCGATGAATCTTTAATATGCAAAGTAAATGCTTGGGTGGCGTCCAAAATATTATGTTCAAATTGATTGGTTAATTCATCCAGACGAGTCTGAATTGCTTCAAATCGTTTTTTACGCTCTTTATCTAGGGCGACTCCTGATAATTCAAAATCACGCAAACTATCAGCAATCAACTTTTGTTGTACTGGATTTAACGCGTGTTTATCGATTGATTTAATTGCCTCATACAGTTCATGGTTATGGCCCATCGCCGATTCATAGGCTGAAAGAAGTGGCAAGCACTCATCATAGCATTTACGTAATTCTGGAGAATCCATAACCCCATGCAAATGCGACATGGGCGACCAAAAACGCTCCAGCTCATCCGCCATATCATCCAAAGGATAGATTAAATTATCCCAGGTATAATGGGGATTTTCTTTGAGCAAACGCGTAACCTCTTCCAAATGCTTTTTTAATATGGCATCAAGATGAGATCGAAAATGATTAACATCAATACGACTAAATTGGGGTAACCCTACTGGTGCTGACATGCTTTACCTTTGAAAATAGATACAAGAAGTAAAGCATAACATTCAATTACTAAAGCCTCTATACTTCAATGAAATCATTCATCTAGGAGCGTGGGGGGGAATTTTTTTTAGAGTTTCGTGATTTATTGGGAGATTTATGGATCCCGCGGACAAGCCGCGGGACGTGGGCGGGGGGGTAGTACTCATGGGAACGATAGCCCACAGGGGAAACGATAGTCTCATGAGGAGCGGATAGGGTCATAGTGGTACGAGAGTCCAAATTAAAAATGATGTTGTATTAATTAGACACAACACAATTGTTCATTGGGCTTTAAATCGTCTTTTTCATCATATTGAATATCGAGAGGAACAGGTGGCACTCCCTTATTGTTAAAAAATCCCAATTTTGCCAAGGCGGCTGAACGGTCGATGGTATCTTGAGGTCGACTCTTGTTGACCTGTTCTGCAATCGCAAAATTAATGAAACAAATCGTAACCAAGCAAATTGCAGCAATCAGGGGGATAATTGGATTTGCTGCAAACATAGGAAGAGCGCAACACATTGCGAGAAAAATAAGTGTCGTGGTGGTTACATGAGAGCCGAGTCGATACCGTTCAAAATCCATTTGCGTGTCTATTGCCTTAATATGTTCCTTTATTTGCCCTTGCTCTTTCTCAGTTGAAGTGCTTAGCATAGCCATATATTGCGAGCGCAGTTCGCTTAAACGACTCAATTCGATATAAGCCCTTGTCATCGCCATGATGACGTCAAACGCAAAAACAGCAAGTGATACATAAACTCCGAATGGAGCCAAAGCACCGGTTAGGATAAAACAATTAATGAACCCTGCACCTACCCAGGCAGTGTCATTTCCTAATTCAAACCAACGACGCTTTATTTGGGTACTAAGACGTACAGACCAACCCAAAGCGTATTCCTTATCATCCATCCACCATGTTGGCACCGTATGCTTTATCAACACAAAAAGATTCACTAATAATCGTGGCAACCAAAAAAACCAGGCTACATGCATCAAAATAGGGTCCAGAACTTTACCCATTATTCTGACAAAATGTCGATATGATTCCGAGCTTGTATTAAGGACAGCCAACAAATCCAGCGCCCGTTTGGAGCGAGTTAATAACAACCGATATAAATTAACATCAAGAGTCCTATTGCGTATTTCTTGCGTAAATGAAGTACTAGCTTCTACTTTTTTCGGCTGTTGAGGAGGCCCCCCTAGTACTTCTAGCAATTCACGATATAAATTTTGTTGCTGACGTAAACGCGTCACTTCTCGGGGTATGATCAAGTAGTGTTTATAAATCTCTTCCAAAAGCTCAGCCATTATTAATGCAGCAATAAGTTGCTCTTTGAGCTCTTCTCGATCGACTACCTGCTTAGAGAGAAACTTGGCTCTTAATTGTTGCCCCAGTAAGCTGTATTCTAGATTCAACACCAGATGAAGAGGGACTACCTTACGGTAAAAATCAGGACCTAAATGCTTAATACGTTCTGAGAATGTCCTGTACATAGGAATTTGCCCAGCATGAGGAAGGGATAATTCCGGAAAGGTTTCTTGTAGATGTCGAATTAATGGGGTCATGATGTCCTAAAATGAGTTTGAATTTCGGGATATCAAATAAACAATTCTATATTGATCATTTGTTTATTGTCTATAAATAACTTTAAAAGTAAAAAAATCGGTCTGATTATATATAAAATTACACAAAAAGAAAATTTATGAACTACTTTAACTATTTATTGTTGCTATGAATGAGTATTTACCAATAAAAATATACATGCTCTTTCAGTGCCAAGGAAGTCTTTTTATTGGAGTAATCGATCTATACTATTGGTAAGTAATTTTGTGGTTTTAGGCTGCTCATAAAACGCGAAAATAGGACAAAATTAGTTCTTTTTGCAAAAAAATGATCAAAAATGCACTTATTTTCTTGCTGATTCATGTCTTCTGAGCGACAATATCACACCTAGTTAAGTGCACAAGAGAACCCATGAATCTTTCCAAAGAATTAGCTAATGCCATTCGCATGTTGAGTGTAGACGCAGTAGAACAAGCCCAATCAGGACATCCAGGAATGCCTTTAGGCATGGCTGATATTGCCACTGTGTTATGGAATAAATTTTTAAAGCACAATCCACAAAACCCTCTTTGGTTTAACCGCGATCGATTTGTATTATCTAATGGACATGGTTCCATGTTGCTATATTCCTTACTTCATCTGAGTGGCTATAACCTCTCCATCAACGATTTGAAGGATTTTCGCCAATTAAATTCGAAAACACCTGGACACCCAGAGCATGGTCATACCCCTGGAGTGGAAACGACTACCGGTCCTTTAGGGCAAGGCTTAGCAAATGCAGTGGGAATGGCTTTAGCAGAGCGCGTTCTGGCAACGCACTTTAACCGCGATGATTTTAATCTTGTGGATCATTACACTTATACCTTTACAGGTGATGGCTGCCTGATGGAAGGTATTTCCCATGAGGCATGTTCGCTCGCCGGTACTTTAGGCTTAGGCAAACTGATTGTGTTCTACGATGACAATGGGATTTCTATTGATGGTAAAGTAGAGTCCTGGTTTACTGATGACACCGCACAACGTTTTAAAGCCTATCACTGGCAAGTCATCGAAGGTGTAGATGGCCATGATATGGAGGCAATTGAACAAGCCATTCTTAAGGCCCAAGCGAATACCACCCAACCCACATTGATTATCTGCAAAACCATAATCGGACTTGGTTCTTCTGTTGCAGGCAGTGAAAAAGCCCATGGTGCCGCCTTAGGAGCAAAAGACATAGCCAATGTGCGCGAATTTTTTAAATGGAAGCATGAGCCTTTTGTTATCCCTGATGCCATTTATCAGCAATGGAGTCATAAAGAACAAGGCGAAAAAGAAGAACAGCAATGGCTAACTCTTTTAAACGACTACCAACAACACTATCCTCAAGAACATTATGAATTTTTACGCCGCATCAATGGGGATCTCCCCGATGATTGGCAAAGTCAAAGCAAGGCATTTTTTGAGAAATGCCGTAGCAATGACAAAGCAATCGCCACACGTAAATCTTCACAACAATGCATCGAACATTTCGCGAGCATGTTGCCCGAAATGCTTGGTGGTTCAGCCGATTTAACCGGCTCTAATAATACGGATTGGTCAGGCAGCAAAGCCATTACCGGCGAAGATTTTTCGGGTAATTACTTGTACTATGGAGTACGGGAATTTGGTATGGCGGCAATTATGAATGGTATGGCAGTCCATGGAGGATTTATTCCTTACGGCGGCACATTCCTGGTTTTCGCAGATTACGCGCGCAATGCCATTCGTTTAAGTGCGTTAATGAAACAACGCGTTATTTATGTCTTTACTCATGACTCCATTGGTTTAGGCGAAGACGGTCCAACCCATCAACCCGTAGAACACGCATCCATGTTGCGGATGACTCCAGGCATGAGTGTATGGCGTCCTGCAGATTTAATGGAAACAGCCGTTGCATGGAAGCTCGCTTTGGAGCATCATAATGGGCCAACATCCTTACTGCTTTCAAGACAAAATTTACCTGCATTGCCTCACGGAGCAACTGCAGCAGAGTTAATTACAAAAGGAGGTTACATCATTATGGATTGTGATGGCACACCTGATGCCATCTTGATTGCAACAGGCTCGGAAGTGCAGTTAGCAATCGCAGCTGCAGAGCAAGTGAAAACACGGGGACTTAAGGTAAGAGTGGTTTCTATGCCTTGCGCAGAACGATTCCTGGAGCAAGACCAAAATTATAAAAATCAGGTATTGCCCCAAAACGTCCACACTCGTATCGCAATTGAAGCTGCAAGCTCCGCTTATTGGTATCAATTCGTCGGCTTGCAAGGTGCCGTAATTGGCCTGGATCGTTTCGGTGTATCAGCTCCAGCAAATCAGGCATACGAATACCTGGGTATTACTGTAGAGCGAATAATTAAGACTTTAGAAGAATTAGTAATAAAAAAACAATAAAAACTTGTAGCCTGGGTGAAGGCGAAAGCCGTAATCCGGAACGTAAGGTCGTTTTACCCCGGGTTGCGCTTCGCTTCACCCAGGCTACGATTGCACACTTAACTTGAGATAGTAGTAACTCATTACTAAAATTGGAGAGAAGTAATATGACAATACGTGTCGCTATTAATGGCTATGGCCGCATTGGCCGTTGTATCTTAAGAGCAATTTTTGAATCCAAAAAACAAAATGACTTTGAAATCGTTGCTATCAATGATTTATCTGCAATTGAGACTACAGCCCATCTGACCCGTTATGACACTACACATGGCCGCTTCGCATCCGATGTAAGCGTTGAAGGCGACATGTTAATAATCGACGGCCATCCAATCAAAATCATTGCAGAACGTAATCCTCTAAATCTGCCTTGGAAAGAGTTAAACATTGATTTAGTCTTAGAGTGTACTGGTTTCTTCACGGAACGAGAAAAAGCAATGCAGCATATTACTGCTGGCGCGAAAAAAGTATTAATTTCCGCTCCAGGAAAAAATGTGGATGCAACGATCGTTTATGGAGTGAACCACCAAACGCTTAAAGCGTCTGATCTTATCGTTTCTAATGCGTCTTGCACCACAAACTGCTTAGCACCTGTTGTGAAACCTTTAAATGATGCCTTAGGTATTGAATATGGTTTATTGAATACAGTACATGCTTACACAAACGATCAAATGCTTTTGGATGGAAGTCATGAAGATTTACGCCGTGCTCGTGCAGCAGCGCATTCTATTATTCCAACAAAAACAGGTGCAGCCGCAGCTGTAGGATTAGTCTTACCTGAGTTAGCAGGAAAACTCGATGGCTTTGCGATGCGTGTTCCAGTCCTTAACGTTTCTGTTATCGATTTGACCTTTACAGCGAAGCGTGAAACGAGCGTAAAAGAAGTTAATGACATCGTACGCCAAGCAAAAAGTCGCATCTTACAAATCAATGATGATCCTTTAGTATCCTGTGATTTTAATCATAATCCTGCATCGTCTATTTTTGATACCACGCAAACTAAAGTATTTGGAAACCTAGTGAAAATCGTAGCCTGGTATGATAACGAATGGGGCTTTTCTAATCGTATGCTTGATACAGCACAGCAAATGATGAGTTGCTAAACCCCTGTTTGGAGATATTGATGAGTCTGATACAAATGAGCGATATAGACCTGTCTGGAAAACGGGTGCTAATTCGTGAAGATCTAAATGTTCCAATCAAAGAAGGAATGATTACCAGTGATCAACGATTGCAAGCGGCATTACCCACTTTAAAAGCTGCCTTGGATGCTGGTGCGGCAGTGATGGTTTTATCTCATTTAGGCCGCCCTGAAGAGGGAAAATTTGAACGACGCTTTTCTATGAAACCCATTGCAGAATACTTGCAAAAACATCTGAACTATCCTGTTCATTTCGTAACTGATTACCTCAATGGTGTGGATGCTAAACCAGGAGAGTTAGTCGTTTGCGAAAACGTACGCTTTAATGTTGGTGAAAAGAATAATGAAGAGCAGCTGGCTAAAAAACTTGCCAGCCTCTGCGATGTCTTTGTTATGGATGCTTTTGGTACAGCGCATCGGGCCCAAGCTTCTACATATGGTGTCGCTCAATATGCACCGATTGCCGTTGCCGGTCCTTTGTTGGTTCGCGAACTTAATGCTATAGAGAAAGCACTTGCGGCACCTGAGAAACCTATTGTCGCGATTGTTGGCGGGGCCAAAGTTTCCACCAAGCTCAGTTTGTTACGCCAATTAGTCACCCTTGTTGATTGCTTAATCCCTGGAGGCGGTATTGCAAATACATTCCTTAAAGCCCAGGGGTTTGAAATTGGTGTTTCCCTTTATGAAGAGGCTTTGCTGGATGAAGCACGAGAAATTCTCCAAATTGCTGAAGAAAAAGGGTGTCGCATACCCTTACCAACTGATGTGGTAGTAGGTAAATCGTTTAGTGAGCAGTGCCCTGCTTATAATAAATCGTTACACAATGTTGCCGCTGATGACATGATTCTTGATATTGGACCCATGACAGTTAGTGAGTATGTAGACCTAATTAATGAAGCTAAAACTATCATTTGGAATGGCCCAGTTGGCGTTTTTGAATTTGCCCAATTTGCGTATGGAACCCGGGCATTAGCGATTGCTATTGCGGAAAGCGATGCCTTTTCCATTGCTGGTGGTGGAGACACCCTTGCCGCAATCGATCTCTATGATCTGAACCAGCAAATTTCCTATGTTTCCACTGGAGGGGGGGCATTTCTTGAGTGCTTAGAAGGAAAAACCTTGCCAGCTGTTGCCATTTTGCAGGAGCGTGCAAAAGATGTTAAGACAAACTAAAATCGTAGCAACATTAGGCCCGGCAAGTAATAATCCGGTAACACTACGTGCCATGTTAACCGCAGGAGTTGACGTGGTGCGCATCAATTTTTCACATGCTGATGCCTCAGCATTACAACTCATTGCTTTAGTTCGAGAAATTGCTGAAGAATTAAATCGTCCACTGGCAGTAATGGCTGATTTACAAGGGCCTAAAATTCGTATTGGTCGTTTCAAAGAGAAATCGATTACTTTGATTGAAGGCCAAGACTTCACTTTGGATTGTAATGCCGCAGAATTATTAGGTGATAATAAGGAAGTTTCTGTTGCATACCCCAATCTTTCTAGTGAACTGGCTCCAGAAGATCATTTATTGCTTAATGATGGTTTAGTTGAATTGGAAGTAATAAATATTTCTGGCTCCAAAATTCATTGCCGTGTGGTTGAAGGCGGTGTCTTGAGCGATCTTAAAGGATTAAACAGAAAAGGTGGTGGGTTAGCAGCCAGAACCATGACTGATAAAGACAAGCGTGATTTACGCACAGCGATTGAAGCAGAAGTAGATTACATCAGTTTGTCTTTCGTAAAAGATGCTGAGGATATTCGTCATGCTCGTGCGCTCATGACTGAATTTGGCAAAAAAATACCAGTGATTGCTAAAATTGAACGAACCGAAGCATTGCACTATTTAACCGAAATTATTCAAGAAGCGGATGCACTCATGGTTGCCCGGGGCGATCTAGGAGTTGAAATAGGCGCCGCTGAAGTCCCTGCAATCCAAAAGCACATTATTGGCGAAGCCCGTCGATTAGACAAAGTAGTGATTACTGCAACGCAAATGATGGAATCGATGATTAATAATCCTCAACCTACTCGTGCAGAAGTCTCTGATGTTGCCAATGCGATATTAGATGGGACCGATGCGGTGATGCTGTCTGCAGAAACAGCCAGTGGCCATTTTCCCGTTAAAGTTTTGACTATGGTCAATAAGATCTGCCTAAGTACTGAGAAACATGCAAGTTTTTACTATCACAACGATAAAACGGAAGCCCATCATTATCACCGTGCGGATCAAGCAATTGCCATGGCAACAATGCATACCGCCAATCATTTCCCCATCCAGGCAATTATTACATTGACCGAATCAGGGGATACTGCCTTATGGATTTCCAGACAACAAAGTACTGTCCCTATTATCGCTGTTTCTGCCAATAAGCGAACCATAGGTCGCTTGTGCCTGGCTCATAATGTTTTTCCCGTGTTCATGAATTATCATCAATTCGATGCGGAAACATTGAATCAACAAGTACTTGAAGAGCTCATAAAATCAGGCCATCTTGAGCCCAAAAGCTTTGTCTTATTAACAAGGGGTCGAATGATCGGCACCGCAGGAGGTACAAACAGTATGGAGATTATTCGGGTCTAAATGCTGTTTTTAAGATATACTTTTATTTTATTTTGCGGGTGTAGTTCAATGGTAGAACCTCAGCTTCCCAAGCTGATGGCGTGGGTTCGATTCCCATCACCCGCTCAATTCTAAAAGCTAAGGCGGATAGAGTTAGCACCAATGGCTGATTTCACATTTTCATACTTGGGGAGTCAGGATAATCCTTATGAAAATTTTCTTGTTTAGTAGCGAGTTCTTGTTCGTTACACTCGACACATTTTCCACAACAACAACGGATCGTTCGAGAAACAACCAAAGGTGTTGAGCCGCCCACCCCCATACCCAAACACGTAGTGAAGATCCACGGCAAGGGAGTAAAACAAGAAACTACAATGCCAACGGCTAAACCGATCGAACAACCGCAGCCTACAGCCGCTTTTTCTCCTTTGGTAATGCATGATTTTTTAAGTGGAAGATCCCAAATTTGACTGATTTCATCTTTTTGAGCTTTAATAGACTTTTTAAGTTCCACGATTTCTTTTTCAGCTTCGGAGCGCTTTTGGCGAAGAATTTCAGTGTGCCTTCTTTCTAGGAAACCTATAAATTGGGTACGTATTTTTGGAAAGGTTCCGTTATAGTCTTCATCACATATTTTAATGTAAATTTGCTTTGGATATCGAGAAACCAGTGATCTGAAGGTTTTATTGGTATTATATAAATAATTTAACGACTTTAAATCAAGAAAAAACATGATCTGGAACATTACGTCATCAGGGACTCCAGAAAAACTTCCTTTTTGTGTAGCATCAGTTTGTTCTTCTTCCTTTTTATTAAACACAACTCCTCCATTACAACGATTAAAAATGGAATATCGGTTTCAACTCCGGTGATATTATCGAATATTATAGAATATTCAAACAGTTATTTAATTTTCTTTAAGCTACTTAATACGGAGTATTAAAAGAGAGTCCGGGTAAGGTTCTGAAAACCTGGGTTTCGCTTCAAGGCACCCAGGCATGATTCGAAGTAAAATGAACTATTCGATGATTTCTTTTTTCTCGCTACGAGATAATCCCAATTTCTCTTTCAAACGCGCCACTGCATCTGGATCATATTGCTTAGTCGCTTTATTTTTTACGACTACAGCTGTGGTCCTCGCTGGTTGTACTGGAGCATTTAAGGTGTTATAGGTTGAAGAGCGTACAGGGTAAGTAGGGAAGTAAGCCTCTGTAGACGTAGATGATTGACCCGTTACTTGCGATTGAAAAGCGGTACTGTGTTGGGTCGAAGCGTTGGAGCTGGTCGTCTTTTCTACTTGAGTTTTGCGTGCGTTTCTTACACTTTTTTCAACACGTTTTTTAATTTTGGCAGCTGCATGTTCCGCTTCCTCTTCACTTACCGCAGAGACATCATTACCTTGCAAGTCAACGCGCATTTCTCGAAGCTTGAGGCATGCCAAATAATCAAGTCGACGCGTAAATAAAACCACGGCCTCTCTTAATTTACTTTTGGAAATCCCTGCTTTTTCAGCTTCATCTGCATGCAGCAAAATATCATCCATAATCCCCACTTTTAATGGACGGATCCGTAATGAATTATCGAATGCTGCGGGAAAATGGGCAGCGAGCCACAATAATGCATCTGTTCGTGCTTTTTTTGAACCGATTTTTTGAGCTTTATTAATAACGGCAGTGCGTGGGTGCAGCTCCTGTTTTCTCATTAGTGTACCCTTGTTAGATATTGAATGTCATATCCGGAAAATGAAATCATTCGCCTTAAGAATGAGCGCACAATGTACAATGTTTGATGATTGTTTGCAAGCACTCTGAAACATGTTCAATACGGTAAAAACAAGAAATCAAAGTAGAAAAATAGGCAATGATAGTCCTATAATGAAAACAGGACTTTTAAGTTCGTAATTTTTACTATAGATGCGATAGGATTTTAGTGTCTCGCTTAAGCCTTTTGATTACGACTTATGGAGCAAAATATGACAGATTTTATAAAAAAATTATTTATATTATTTATTGCCTTATTCTTTCCATGGATCATATTTCTTATGAATGATAATCCCGGAGGAGCCTTTATCGCCTTGGCGTTACAAGCCACCGTGATTGGATGGCCATTTGCAACCGCCTGGGCTTTGCGAACACACTATCCTCCCCCAAAAGAAAAGCAACACTAAGATCATAAGGAGAACTATGTTAACTCGCGTTATTGTAAATGGAGCTAACGGTAAAATGGGCTCGCTAGCCTGTGAGACCCTCAATAATCACCAAGAATTTGAATTAGTCGCACAACTTGGCAAAGACGATGATTTGGCACAAGCCATTAAAGACACTCAGGCGCAAGTTGTTGTTGATCTAACGCGCGCAGATTGTGTGTATCAAAATAGTCTTACGATTATAAATCATGGAGCCCATCCAGTTATTGGAACTTCAGGACTTCTACCCAACCAAATTAAAGAATTAACTACGTTTTGTGAAAGTCGTCGTTTGGGTGGAATTATTGTACCTAATTTTTCTATAAGTGCGGTTTTGATGATGATTTTTGCAGCCAAAGCGGCTGAATATTTTCCTGAAGTAGAAATTATTGAAGCACATCATCAACAAAAGCTGGATGCACCATCAGGAACAGCTTTAAAAACGGCTGAAATGATTGCTGCAGCACGGAAAGATCCCAAAAATAAATTAAATCTAAAAGAGTTAATCCCTGGTGCTCGGGGCGGAGTGCATTACGATATCAACATCCATTCTATACGTCTTCCTGGGGTTATTGCGCGTCAACAAGTCATTTTCGGCAGTGTAGGTGAAACACTAACTATTACAGACGACTGCATTGATCGACGCTCTTTTATGCCTGGAATCGTTTTATCCTGTCAAAAAGTATCCGGGTTATCTACTTTGATTTATGGACTTGAACATTTGCTCTAAAAAACATTCCTAGAAATTGTAGCCTGGGTGAAGCCCAGGCCAAACCCAGAAAATTATCTTGACCACTCAAATGACGCCTCACTCAAGCTACATTATCTATTTAATGCATATATACTTCCTTAACATTTGACTCTTTAGACCTAGTAAATAAGCTCAACCATTCTTCTAATGTCTTTTCAACCATTTGCGTAAAGTCTGCCTTATCATTTGGACCAAGAAATTCACGTGCACGTCCATAAACTGAATTAGTTGCCTCTGTACGGCTTTCATCGGATTCAGGTCTGTCCAATATGATTTGGAATATCTTTTCAAACCGCACAACGTTATCTTTTCCAGATGAAGGACTTAGCATTAAATCAAAAATTTGCTTTATCCCATCAGGAATTGTTGCGGAGTCAGTAAAGAACTTTACAGACCAACGTCCATTCGAGTCTGCTGCTGGAATAAATAGAGCTTTCTCATTAATTAATAGATGTAATGAATCGTAAAGTCGATTACAGTTTACTTTACCTAATTGGCGCGCAGCCAAACGACAGAGCAATGTATTTTTTGGGAGTAGATATTCTTTTACTTTTTTGGTGCTACCAATAAAAATATTTTTTACTTCATTATCTGTTGCAATCCGATCATCCTCTTCAAGCGCCTTCTCGTTATCCAGCCTTTTTTTAATTTCTGTAGCAATATCTTCTGGTAAGTACCACTGAGGAGTCTTTATGCCTTCGGAACCTGGTGCATTCTGTCCTGCATGCTCATGTTGATGACGACTCATATACAGATCAGCTACTAAGGAAACAAAACGAATGCGATTTTTCTTATCCGATTGATCATCAAATACAGGCCAACATCCATAGAGTTCTTTATATAGAATCATTGCATCAGTATGAATAAGCTCTATGGCTTTTCTATCCTTGCCACTGACGCAAGATCCATAAGAATGGCCCTCAATGGTCATGATAATTAACTGCTCAAGAGAACTCAAAAACAATTCCCTGCCCGCATAATCAAAAATAGTTGCAGTCCCTGGAGCTGACTCTAAGACACTTTTATATTGCTCCAGGAGTGTCTTTAGTCCTGGAGTCCAAGGGACAAGTTTCTCCGCAACAGCCAATAAATTCAAACTGTCTTTATCATTTGACTGGGTATAATAGAGCCGTTTTGCTAAATTGTAGGGATGATTATTCTGGAGAATAGCTGGTTTCGTCGCACGTCGCTCTACCGCTGCACGTGCTAATTTATACAGCTCTAAATCTGGAGGTAACGTGGGCAAAAAATCGGTAATAAAGGTCGGCACATAATCAACTGCATGAATTGGACTAATCAAGGTTTGTAATATTGCAACGCGATCAGGATCTGCATACTCCATCACTTTAGTCAGATTCGAATCGATGTGGCGTTGTTGCACAGCTGCAGGCCATGTTAATCCATCTCGACTTGCAACATGACTGGACCGGTATCGTTTTTTTGAGAGCTCACGAAATTTCCCATCAAGACTCACTGCAAATAAACGGTGAACAGCATAGTTTGCAGGTAGAGGGAGCGTTCGATGACGACTGGATAAATAAGTGACTGCATCTTCGACTCGTTCACATCCTTTCAGTACATGTTGCAGAAAATACTGTTGATGCTCGGACAATACCCAGTACCATTGTGGAAGACTCGAAATGGCCCCCACCGTAGCAGAGCATTCTTTCTTAAAGCTGTCTGAAACGATTAATTTCTTAAACTTGCTTAAATGATAATCTAGAGTTGACGGATCCGGAGCTAACACTCGCATCATTTCTTGTAAATGCGGGCTCAATTCATTAAACCAAGCCGGGAGTGGCGGAGAACCCGCAGCAATTTGTTTTAGATTTGCAGTTAAACTAATCGCCCTTTTTTTAATTGAGTCCCACTCAATTAAAAAACTATTAAAGTCTTGGGCGACTTCAAGATGGCTGCTAATGTTGCGATCAAGATTACAAAAATAGGCATGTTGATACTCTTCAAGCTTATGAAGCCAGGAGGGGGTTTTGGGGTATTGGCTCGCCTTTATTTGTTCTAATTCATTTATAAATTGTTCGTAGTGAGGAGGGAGTGATTCGTCGAGCTGCAGAATAAATTCTTCGTCTTTCAATTTCATAGGCGTTAATGTTGCCAGATCGTAGCGACCTTGACGCATCAATTCGTATTGTTCTGCTTCATTGAGTAATTCAATTGCTTCTTTAATTGAAACACCCCACCCCAAGGTAATGAGTTCAACTAATTTCGCAGTATATTTTTCCAATTCCTTGTGCAACTCATCCATGGACCCTTTTGCACGCACCGCTTCTTCTTCACACTCGCTTACATAATCCTCTAAAGTGCTTTTGAGCAAAAAGCTACTTTGTGAGGCTAATGGATAAGCATCAGCAAGAAAGGAGAACGCTTTATGAAGACTATTAACCCGACGCACGAAACTACGATGATTATCAGGCTTCTTGTGGTAAGTTTCTAGAATATAGCCAGGAAAACGGTTTTCTAAGGCTCGGAGTAATTCAGATGATAATTCGGTACCATAAGGTACTCGTAAAATAATTCCTTTTCCCATCGATTAATTTCCTTAACGACTTACCCCAGTTTAAAAAACTCCCTTAGTTAATTCAAAAAGAGGTTATATTAGTCCTAATCTCTTCATTATTATTGTATAAATAATTCCCCGAAACAATTACAATAATCACTTAATTTGATAAAAATAATAAAAAGGAGTTTGTTAATGAGCTACATTGTACAACATTATATTGGTGGACAATTAATCAAGGAAACAAATGCAGCGAGCCATCCTATCTATAACCCTGCGTTAGGGGAAGTAATCGGTCAAGTTCATTTCGCATCCAAATCACTTTGTGATAAAACAATCGCTACTGCCAAAGAAGCTGGAACAGAATGGGCTCAAACTCCTGCAATAAAAAGAGCGAGAATTCTTTTTAAATTCAGAGACTTATTGGAAAAAAATCAATTGGATCTAGCACGAATCGTCACGCGTGAACATGGTAAGACTTTAGATGATGCGAAAGGTTCTGTAGCACGTGCTATAGAAGTAGTGGAATTACATTGCGGCCTTGTCAATCAACTCCAAGGAGATTTCTCTGCCGATGTAAGTAATGGAATTGACTGCCATACCTTACGGCAACCCTTAGGGGTTTGTGCGGGTGTCTCTCCTTTTAATTTCCCTGTTATGGTTCCGGTGTGGATGATGATTCCAGCGATTGCCTGCGGTAATACATTCATCTTAAAACCTTCCGAACAAGACCCCTCTGCTCCTGTCCGTCTTTTGGAATTATTAAATGATGCAGGCTTGCCTGCTGGGGTTGCCAATTGCTTGCATGGCGATAAAACAACCGTCGATCATTTACTGGCTCATCCGGATATCGCGGCCTTCACAGCCGTCGCCTCCACACCTGTTGCACAACATATTTATACTACCGCAGCAGCCCATGGAAAACGGGCCCATACCTTTGGTGGTGCTAAAAACCACTGCATCGTGATGCCTGATGCCGATTTGGATCAAGCAGCTTCTGCAATTGTTGGTGCTGCATATGGTTCTGCAGGTGAGCGATGCATGGCGATATCGGTTGTTGTGACCGTAGGCGATCACACCGCTGATGCCTTAATTGAACAAATGACGCCACAAATTAAAGCAACTCGCATCAATGCGGGTGATGTACCGGACACAGATATGGGGCCGTTGATTAGTGGACCGCATCGTGAACGAGTACTCGCAGCTGTCGATAAAGGAATCAGTGAGGGAGCCAAATTAATTATTGATGGCCGAGGCTTTAAGCATCCTGAACATCCACAAGGCTTCTTCATGGGACCATGCCTGTTTGATCATGTTGATGAAAACATGTCCATCTATCAAAATGAAATTTTTGGACCCGTTCTGGTGATTGTTCGTACCAATGATTTTGAAGAAGCGCTCGCTTTGGTGAATAGAAATCAATACGGTAATGGAACAGCAATTTTCACCCGCGATGGATTTAGTGCACGCGAATACAGCCAACGCGTCCAAGTTGGCATGGTAGGGATTAACATTCCTATTCCCGTTCCTATTGCCAATCACCCGTTTGGCGGCTGGAAACATTCTTCATTCGGTGACACCAACATGCACGGGCAAGAAAGCGTCAATTTCTATACTCGACGCAAAACAGTCACCAGCAAATGGCCGGTTAGTAAAATCAAAGAAAGTGCGTTTATCATGCCCACGCATGATTAAAAACAGAATAATTAATGTAGCCAGGGTTAAGGCGAAACTGGGCGACATTAAGTAAATCATCCTTCTCCCCTCAAGGGGAGAAGGTGCCCGAGAGGGCGGATGAGGGCTTTAATTAGAGCAACCTCACCCTACCTCCTCTTCCAATTGGGAGAGGGGAAACATCTTGATTTGCTTAATGACCATACAGCAGCACTTCACCCAAGCTACGGTCAGCACATGGAGAACTCAATGGCAAAAATAGGATTTGTGGGACTTGGACATATGGGATTACCCATGGCGATTAATCTGGTTAAAGCGGGACATCAAGTCACCGGATATGACTTACAACCAACCGCCTTGCAACACTTTTCTCAATCCGGTGGTCTTATTGCAGCAAACGCTCAAGAAATTGCTAAAGAAAAGGATGTATTGATTACGATGCTACAAAATGGACAACAAGTATTGAATGTTTGTCATGGCAACAATGGATTGTTTCAAACCGCAAAAAAAGGCGCTTTATTTATTGATTGCTCCACCATTGACGTCAACAGTTCGCGAGAACTACATCATCTGGCCAAACAACACCATCTCCAAGTCGTTGATGCCCCCGTATCCGGTGGCGTTGCCGGAGCCGGAGCGGCTACGTTAACGTTTATGGTTGGTGGTGAAGAACCAGCGTTTCATGCGGCTCAACCCATTTTAGCATCTATGGGACAAAAAATTATTCATACTGGCAGTGCAGGAAGCGGTCAGGCAGCAAAAATATGTAATAACATGATCCTGGGGATCTCCATGATTGCCATCTCAGAGGCGTTTATCCTTGCAGAACAACTGCAATTATCTCCACAAAAACTTTTTGAAGTAGTAACCAATGCATCAGGGCAATGCTGGGCAATGAGCAAATATGCACCTGTTCCTGGAGTGTTGGAAAATGTCCCTGCAAATAACGAATACAAACCAGGATTTGCTGCAGCAATGATGCTTAAGGATCTGTTGCTTAGCCAAGATTCAGCTCAGTCGGTCAATGTGAACACTCCTTTGGGAGCGAAAGCAACTACTCTTTATCAACATTTTATAGACCAGGGCCTGGGTGATTCTGATTTTTCAGCAATTATTAAACTCATTTCCCAAGGTATAGAGGTATAACATGCATTCTCATTTGCGCAACCCAAAATTAACTCCAACCGAAGATTCATTAAACGAGTTTTGGTCTGAAGTAGCCCAACAAACGGTAGATTGGCTTCAACCTTGGGATACAGTGCTTACTGGTGGGTTAAAACATGGTGATGTAACCTGGTTCAAAGGTGGGAAATTGAATGTCAGTTTGAATTGTTTAGACCGACACTTACCCCATAAAGCAAATCAACCCGCCATCATCTGGGAAGGAGATGACCCAAACCAACATAAAACACTGACCTTTGCCGAATTACATGCCGAAGTGTGTCGGATGAGTAATGTGCTCAAGCAATTAAAGGTGAAAAAAGGCGACAAAGTAGCCATCTATTTACCGATGATTCCTGAGGCAGCAATTGCCATGCTTGCTTGCACACGAATTGGCGCCATCCATACGGTAATATTTGCTGGATTTTCAGCTCATGCCTTAAGACAACGTATACTTGCTTCCGAATGTGCCTGCTTAATCACTGCCAACCATTTTAATCGGGGTGGTAAGTTGGTTGGATTAAAGGAACAGGTTGACGAGGCGTGCAGTGATTTATCACTAAAAAGACTGCTCATCAAAACGAGTGATGATCCTGTTGCTATTGATAAAAATAAAGATCATTGGTGGCATGAACTCAAAGAAAAAGTAAGCGCACAATGCGCTCCAGAACCCATGGATGCTGAAGATCCCTTATTTATATTGTATACATCAGGAAGCACCGGCCAGCCCAAGGGCGTAGTGCATACCACCGGAGGCTACCTCGTACAAACAGCGTATACGCACCAATTAATTTTTAATTGCCAACCAGACGAAGTATTTTGGTGTACTGCAGATATAGGCTGGGTTACGGGACATAGTTATGTAGTATATGGTCCTCTTTGTAATGGAATTACAACTCTAATGTATGAAGGAATTCCTACCTGGCCTGATTTCTCTCGAAATTGGCAAATTGTTGATAAGCATCAGGTAAACGTATTTTATACAGCGCCCACCGCCATACGTGCCTTAATGCGTGCTGGAGATGAATGGTTGGCCTCCAGCTCGCGGGATTCTTTACGCTTACTGGGTTCTGTGGGAGAGCCTATTAATCCGGAAGCATGGCAATGGTATTATCAAAAAGTAGGTCAAGAGCGATGTCCGATTGTGGATACATGGTGGCAAACCGAAACTGGGGCGGTAATGATTAGTCCCAGAGCCGATGATCCAATTAATAAACCAGGTTCAGCACGCCAACCTATTCCAGGCGTTATCCCTGTATTACTCAATGAGAACGGCCACGAAATAACCGGGGCTGGTGAAGGATTTTTAGCAATTAAATATCCCTGGCCTTCAATGGCGAGAACCATTGCTGGTGATCATCCACGTTATTGCATGACCTATTTACATCATGGTTATTACATTACAGGAGATGGTGCAAAACGCGATGAGGACGGTGATTACTGGATTACAGGTCGGGTGGATGATGTCATTAATGTTTCCGGCCATCGCTTGGGTACTGCAGAAATCGAAAGTGCGCTCGTGAGTCACCCCGCAGTTGCCGAGGCTGCAGTAGTGGGCATTCCCCATGATCTTAAAGGCCAGGGAATTTATGCCTATGTCATTTTAAAACAAGATGTTATGCCAGATGACACCTTAAAAACCCAGTTAATCCAACAGGTTAATAAGGAGATAAGCCCTATTGCAAAACCTGATGTAATCCATATCGTTAATGATTTACCCAAAACACGTTCCGGTAAAATCATGCGCCGTATTTTGCGCAAAATTGCAGCAAAAGAACTACAAAGTCTCGAGGAGTTGGGCGATATCTCCACCTTGGCAAATCCCCAAATCGTAGAAAAACTGTGGAAGGAGGCGAATCAAACTTAGTCGTTTATTCTGTCATTAAAGGGAATTTGGGAATTCAATAGCACAAAACTTGGGTTATGCTTTGCCTTAACCCGGGCTCCAAGAGCCACGCCCTAAAATGTGTAAATTTTTAGCAATTTGTTGAGTAAATGCAAAAAATGTGTTGCTTTATATGCAAAATACGATTAAAATTAGTCACGTTTTAGCTAAAGGTCAGATCCCCTAAAATGCAAGAAGCCCCGGATTGTTTTGATTTTTCTCAGCTGTCCTTGGAGGAAATAGCCAATTTACTCCAACGTTTTAGCGTGCGCCTAACTCCTGATGAAGCCCTCACGATACAAAATACCCTCTTAAAACGACCACCAACTTATGCAGAATGCATTTTATGGTCTATTCAGGGTTCCGAACATTGTTCTTATAAAAGTAGCCGCAAACACCTTAACCAGTTCAATACCAAGGCACCCCACGTCATTCTGGGCCCTAAAGAAGATGCCGGAATTGTTGCCGTAGCAACAGATAAACAAAACCGACGTTATGGTATTGTCGTAAGCCATGAATCGCATAATCATCCCTCTCAACTTGTACCTTTCGAAGGTGCTGCAACTGGAGTGGGTGGAAATGTACGCGATGTGTGCTGTATGGGCGCGGAAGTAATTGCAGTCGCGGACAGTTTGCGTTTTGGCGATATTGATCGTCCAAAAACGAAATGGATAAATCAAGGGGTCGTTCAAGGAATTGCAGGATATGCGAATCCTCTTGGCATCCCCAATTTAGGTGGTGATACTTATTATGACGAAGCCTATAATGAAAATTGTCTGGTTACGGTAGTTACTTTAGGGGTAGTGAGAGAAGATCAGATCATCCATTCTTATGCTCCAGCGAATGCAGAAGGCTATCAATTTATCTTAGTAGGTAAGCCCACAGATAATAGTGGTTTTGGCGGCGCAGCGTTTGCTTCAGCAACACTGAGTGAAGAACAACAAGAGCAAAATAAAGGAGCTGTCCAAGAACCGAATGCGTTCTTACAACGACATATTCTTAAAGCCAATTACGCCATGTTTGAATTCCTGCGCGAAAACGATCTGATTGATCGGATAGGCTTCAAAGATCTAGGTGCTGGAGGAATTGCTTGCGCCAGTGTTGAATTGGCGGAAGCCAGTGGTTATGGCGCAGAAATCAATCTTGATCTGGTGCCAACCAGCATGAATAATTTATTACCTGCAGTGGTCCTTTGTTCGGAAACACAGGAACGCTTTATGTGGGTTGTTCCTCAAGAACTGGTTGAGACGTTTTTAAAACATTATAACGAGCGATTCGCCCTTCCAGAAATCTGCGATGGCGCCCAAGCAACTGTGGTGGGAACAATAAGAAACGATGGTTTATACGTTGTTAAAGCCCAAGGAAAAGAAATTGTCTCCGCTCGCGCCCAAGATATTACCCAAGGGATTCTTTATGATCGCCCTTATAGTGCGAAACAAAACACGCATAAGGAACCAGAGCAGATTACAGTGAGCGATTTCAATGAACAATTCTTGGATTTACTTGCTCACGAAAATATTGCTTCCCGTGCACCAATTTATGAAAGTTATGACAAACAAGTTCAAGGTCGCTCAGTCGTCGAACCAGGATGGGCTGATGCTGGGGTAATTGCTCCATTTAATGAAGATAAATACCCCCAAGAAATTCAATATACAGGGGTCGCTTTATCCGTCGATCATAATCCGCGTTATAATAAAATTGATGCCTATTGGGGAGCCGTTAATGCGGTTATCGAATCGGTACGTAACATCGTTGCCGTAGGCGCATGGCCTCTTGCTCTAACTGATTGTCTGTGTTTTGGTAATCCCGAAAACCCCGAACAAATGGGCGAGTTTGTTGATGCTGTACGCGGCATCGTCGATGCATGCCATGCAGTAAAAATGTTCGACGATCGCAATGTAACGCTACCAATTATATCGGGTAATGTATCGCTCTATAACGAGTCAGCTCAAGGTGCCATTCCACCGAGTCCGATTATCAGTTGCCTTGGTTCAATCAACGATTACTCCAAAGCAATAAGCTATGACTTCAAGAAACCTAATTCAGTTCTTTTAATGATTGGCGAGCGCAAAGATGAGTGTGGTGGTAGTGTGTATTACCAATTACATCAACAATTAGGTAGTCAACTCCCTAAACCCAATCTTTCTTCATTCGCTGATGAAATCAGTGCCATCCATGCTGCGATGCAAGCCGGTCTAGTGTTATCCGCACATGATATCTCTGAAGGCGGTATTGCCGTTGCTTTGGCAGAAATGAGTTTTAAAAATGAAATTGGGGTGAATGCATTTATTCCTGGTAATTTACCCAATGATAAAAAGCTGTTTTCAGAAAGTGGAGGATTTATCCTCGAGGTATCACTGGAGAAATTAAGCGCACTGGAAGATATATTTCGTAAATATTCTGTATCGTTTCAGTCCATAGGTGAAACAACAGCAACCCCAACCTTGGTAATCAATTCGGTTATCAATGTATCAATCAGTGCAGCCAAAACTGCTTGGGAAAATGGTTTAGTTGAGAGGCTCATATAATGTCAATTATTGATTACAAAGCTGCAGGCGTTGATATAGAAGCAGGTAATGAAGCAGTACGGAGTATTAAAAAAGCGGTAGAAAGCACCTTTTCCCCACGAGTTCTTACTGGGATTGGCAGCTTTGGTGCCATGTATGATCTCAAAAGCCTACTGCAAGATTATGAGCACCCCGTACTCGTACAAAGTATTGATGGTGTAGGTACCAAAATGATGGTTGCGAAAATGATGCAAAAATTCGATACCATCGGGATTGATTTAGTCAGTGCCACCACCAATGACATTATTGTTTTGGGTGCAAAACCACTTACGCTCCTGGATTACATTGCAAACGACAAATTAAAACCGGAAATCATCGAACAGATCATTAGCGGCATGGTCAAAGCCTGCAAAGAAAATCACATTTCTTTAGTTGGCGGTGAAACCGCTGAAATGCCCGGTACCTACTTGCCAGGTGAGCTGGATTTGGTCGGTATCATTACTGGCGTTGTCGAAAAAAACAAAGCGATTGAAGGCAAAACGATCTGTGAAGGAGATCTCGTAGTTACTTTTCCTTCAAGTGGTTTACATACTAATGGGTATTCATTAGCAAGAAAGTTGCTTTTTGATGTGGCAGGTTACAAGGTAGAATCTCAATTTCAAGATTTTTCTCAAAGCATTGGTGAAGAGCTTTTAACACCGCATGTGAATTACACCAGGCCTATTTTAAGTATTTTGGAAAAAAACATCCCTATTAAAGGAATGGCTCACATCACAGGTGGTGGATTACTGGAAAACATTCCTCGCATTTTACCCAAACAATGTGGTGTTGAAATTCATAAAAAACAGATTCCTGAACTGCCTATATTTAGTCTGTTGCGTAAGTTAGGAAATCTGGATGATGAACACATGTATCGAACTTTTAATATGGGTGCAGGTTTAGTTCTTTTTATAGCACCAGAAACATTATCGGCTGTTCGCGAAGTGCTCCGCGATTTTCCTTCCTTCCCTCTTTATGAAATTGGACGCGTAGTAAAAGGAGATCAAAAGGTGAGGCTGTTATGATACGTATTGGCTTAATTCAATTCCCAGGGTCCAATTGTGAACGCGAAACAGCACTTGCTGTAAAACGGGTCGGAATGGAGCCTGTTGAGTTTTTGTGGAATGAATCTTTAGAAAAACTACGTAATCTGGATGGTTATATCCTTATCGGTGGTTTTTCCTATGAAGATCGCTCTCGTGCAGGAATTATTGCCGCACTTGATCCCGTAATTCAAGAAATCAAAGCCCAAAGTGACAAAGGAAAGCCCGTACTAGGAATCTGCAATGGCGCCCAAATACTCGTTGAATCAGGTTTAGTACCCGGCTTAAATCAGCATGAAATCAGTATGGCGCTCACAGAAAATAAGCGTATTGCTCATGGAAAAATCGTGGGGACAGGTTTTTATAATGCCTGGGTGCATATGCGCTTGGCAGAAAATCATCAACATAACGCATTTACTCGCCATCTAACGACCAAAGATTTTATTCATCTGCCGATTGCACACGCTCAAGGACGTTTTCTTATGCCAGACTCCTTGTTAAAGCAGATAGAACAACTGGGTTTAAATTTATTTCAATATTGTGATGACCAAGGCCAGGTCATTGATAATTTCCCAATTAATCCAAATGGCTCTGCGGGCAATATTGCAGCAATTACCAACCAGGCTGGCAATGTTATGGCCATGATGCCCCATCCTGAGCGCACGATGAATGGCGACCCTATTTTTGCTTCCATGCGTGATTATATCAAAGAACTAAAAGGTAGCTTGGGTGAAGACGCAGCCATTCCCTCCAGTCTACACTCCAAGTCCCAGAACGTAGTAGACGAAATGACCGGCAGCCTTAAAAACTTCAGCCAAATCCCATCAAGCCATCTTTGTCTGGTCAAACTCATTATCACGGACAATCAAGCTTTAACCGTACAAAAAACCTTAAGACGCTTAGGTTTCCCAGTAACCGTGAATCGTTTTGAACACTGGGAAATTGAATGCGATTCTGCAGAGCATTTTGCCCAACTTAAAAAAACGGGCCTTTTGTATTCGGATCGCAAAGAGCGCGAAGTTTCTTCAAACGAATTGAACATTCCAAATGCCTTAGCTTACCTGGTTCGTGCAAAAGAGGACTTGAAAGGGCAGCAAACGTTACAAACCCTTAATACTCACTATGCAGTACCTAAAATAAGTAAAATTAATCATGGTGTTTTATGGCAATTTACCAGTGATGAAACCAATGTCTCTGCGTTAATAGACCATATTTTATTAACTCACATTATCGGGAACCCTTATGCTCATGAATGCTACCGCTACGACCACTCATTATGAAAATGAAATTCGAGAAGCCTTAGCTTTTTGCTTGGACCAAACCAATTTGCCTGTAGGCAAAAAATATCAAGGAAAAGTAAGGGACTCATATGACTTGGGTGATTACATCATGCTGGTTACCACCGATAGACTCACCGCATTTGATAGACATCTTGCCTTGATTCCTTATAAGGGTGCGGTACTTAACCTAACTAGTGCCTGGTGGTTTGAACAAACCAAAAATCTTGTTCCTAATCACATTATTGCAGTTCCCGATCCTAATGTCGTTATTGCCAAAAAATGCACCGTTTTCCCGATTGAGTTTGTAGTACGAGGGTTCATCAGTGGTACCACAAGCACTTCTTTATGGACTCAGTATCAAAGTGGAGTACGTGAATACTGCGGAATTACTTTTCCTGAGGGATTAAGAAAAAATCAACAACTAGAACAACCTGTTTTAACCCCAACGACTAAAGAAAAAATTCATGATCGACCTATCTCTCCAGCTGAAATTATTGCAGATGGATGGATGACTGAAGAAGATTGGTTAGAAGCAAGTGCGTTAGCACTAAAACTCTATCAACGTGGTACTGAAATCGCTAAAGAACATGGCTTGATTTTAGTAGACACTAAATATGAATTTGGCCGCGATGCTGATGGAAAAATTATAGTAGTGGATGAAATTCATACTCCTGATTCGAGTCGCTACTGGCTTGCTGACAGCTATCAAGCACGCATTGCCGAGGGCTTAGAACCCGAAAATATTGATAAAGAGTTTTTGCGATTATGGTTTGCAAAAAATTCAGATCCTTATCACGATGAGCAACTTCCTCAAGCACCACAAGAATTAATTGAAGAACTTTCCTCACGTTATATTCAGTTGTATGAACGTATCACCGGTAAAAAATTTAGTTTTATAGAACATAAAGAACCTGTGGAGCAACGGATCATGCGCCATGTTGCAAATTATTTAAGGTAGTGTAAGGAATGTGTGGGATAGTAGGTATTTACAGTCATGAACCCGTAGCCTCCGAATTGTATGAGAGTCTTATCCATTTACAACATCGAGGACAAGATGCTGCGGGCATACTCACTTGTGATCAGCGTTTCTATACGAAACATGGATTAGGTTTAGTACGGGAAATTTTTACTCCTGATAACGTTTCCACACTACAAGGAAACATAGGTATTGGTCACGTCCGCTATCCTACTGCTGGTGGTTATACAGCAACCGATGTCCAGCCATTATGGATTGGTAGTCCACGTGGCATTGCACTTGCCCATAATGGCAATCTGTCCAATTACCAAGAACTGGCTGATGATATTCGTTTGAAACAACATCGCCATCTTAATACTTCCCTTGATTCTGAAGCCCTATTACTCATGCTTGCAGATAATCTGGCCAGCAATGCTTCCAGTAATGAGGAAAATACCGACAGTTTTTTTGAACTGCTAACCCAGGCGGTCTCGCATATTTTTGAACGAATTGAAGGGGCTTACTCCATTGTATCCGTGATTATTGGCAAAGGACTGGTTGCCTTCCGTGACCCTCATGGGATCCGCCCGCTGGTTTGGGGAACACGTGAAAATCCCGATGGAACTGTTGATACTATTTTTGCATCAGAAACTACCCCTTTTTATGCCTTAGGCTTTGAGCCTAGAGGGGATATTTTACCCGGTGAAGTAGCTTTTGTGGATCTTAAGGGGACGATGCACCGCCGCCGTGTTTTAAAAACCGAACAATTCAGGCCTTGTGTGTTTGAGTATGTTTATTTTGCACGTCCGGATGCAACGCTCAATAATGTCAGCGTATACCGCGCTCGTTTACGTATGGGACAAAACCTAGCGCAGCAATGGAAGCAAAAATACCCTGAACTCGTACCGGATATAGTCATTCCTGCTCCATTCACTGCAAATACTGCAGCCCTCTCATTTGCTCATGAATTAGGGGTAAGATATTCCGAAGGCCTATATAAAAATCCTTTTATCGGTCGTACCTTTATTATGCCTAATCAAAAGGCGCGAAGTCGAAATATCCGTTACAAACTAACGCCACAGCAAACTGAAATTAAAAATAAGGTCGTGATGATTATCGACGACAGTATTGTCCGAGGAACAACCTCTCGTGAAATTGTCAAAATGGTAAGAGAATCTGGCGCAAAGAAAATTTATTTTGCCTCCACATCGCCACCACTTAAAAATCCATGTTTTAGTGGGATTGATATTCCCTCGCGCAAAGAGTTGATTGCTGCCAATAAAACTGAAGATGAAATTGCCAATTATCTTGGTGTTGACGTATTGCTCTATCAATCTAATGAAGATTTGGTTGAAGCAGTGACTCGCCGTGGTGACAACCAAATCAAAAAACCGTGTATGGCATGTATGGATGGCGATTATTTTTGTAAAAAACTCACTGCCGAAAAAATGCAGCAGCTCGAGCAACAACGTGAAACAAGCAGACTAACTACTCCCCCCAAAAAAGAGGATACTCGCGAATGAACATTCTTGTTATCGGCTCTGGCGCACGTGAGCATGCACTGATCAAAGCCTTACATCGTTCGCCACACAAGACGTCATTGTTTTGTTATGGTACGGCAATAAATCCAGGTATCCATCAATTAACGAATCAATATTGCGCAGGCGATATCACTGATTGTGCGGCTGTAGTATCAAAAGCAAAGCTTTGGGGAATTGAGCTAGTCATTATCGGTCCAGAAGCGCCGCTTGAACAAGGGATGGCTGATGCTTTTTGGCAAGCAGGAGTTCCGACTATCGGCCCCAAAAAAATATTGGCCCAAATTGAAACCTCTAAAGAGTTCGCACGCGATCTCATGCAAAAACACCATATAGCAGGTTTGCCACGTTATAAAAAATTTACAACCCTCAATGAGATTGAGTTTTTTCTCAATGAACTTGGCGAAGGCAATTACGTTATTAAAGCAAATGGATTAATGGGTGGCAAAGGCGTTAAAGTTGCTGGAGATCATCTGCATTCAATTGCTGAAGCTTTGGATTTTTGTCAGGAAATTCTTGATAAAAAACAGACCATCCTTATCGAAGAAAAATTGATTGGACAAGAGTTTTCCTTCATGTGTTTCGCTGATGGCAAGAAGCTGATTCCTATGCCTCTGGTTCAAGACCATAAACGTGCGTATAACGGTGATAAAGGACCCAATACTGGCGGGATGGGGAGTTATTCCGATACCGATCATCGATTACCCTTCTTAACTGCAAACGATGTTCATGAAGCCTTAGCGATTAATAATGCTGTCTTTAAAGCCCTATCTACTGAATGCGATGAACCCTATATTGGTATTTTATATGGCAGTTTTATTGCGACTAAAAATGGGATTTATGTGATCGAATTTAATGCACGCTTTGGCGATCCTGAGGCCTTAAATGTGCTATCGATTTTGGAGTCTGATTTTGTTGCCCTATGCCAAGCCATGGTGAACGGCAATCTGACTGCAGAGAAGGTTAAATTTTCAAAACAAGCCACTGTGTGTAAATATGCCGTCCCTGAAGGTTATCCTGATGCACCAAAGAAAAATTTTGTGGTGGATTTCTCCAAGGTTGCTCATCAAGACCATTTATATCTTTCATCAGTAAATCAGGTTGAAGATCAAATCCTTGCTGAAGGTTCACGTACAGCAGCATATGTGGGCATTGCTGATTCGATTTTTGCTGCCGAACAAAGTGCTGAGAATGAAATTTCTTCAATTGAAGGCCCCTTATTTCATCGCCAAGATATAGGGACCAAGCAATTGATTCAACAACGCATTGACCATATGCAAAGGATACGCGCATTATGATTCGCATCGCAGTACTTGGTTCAACTCGAGGCACTAATCTGAATGCACTTGTTGCCGCAATAGAACAACAACGTTTATCGGCATCAATCGAACTGGTCTTAAGCAACAAAGAGGATGCTCCCATTTTGGAAAAAGCAGCAAACTTTGGAATTCAAGCAATGTTCGCCAATTCTCATGGTCTAAGTCGCACGGAATTTGATAATAATCTGTCTGCAATACTTAAACAGCATCAAATAGAACTTATTGTGTTAATTGGTTACATGCGCATTTTATCAGCGCAGTTCGTCGCCGATTGGGAACATCAAATAATCAATATTCACCCTTCTTTGTTACCTGCTCATGCAGGACTAATGAATCTCGATGTACATCAATCGGTTTTAGATGCAGCGGAGGTTGAAACAGGTTGTACCGTGCACTTTGTTACAGAACAAGTGGATGCAGGACCAATTATTTTGCAAAAGAAATGTCCTGTTTTGGCAGGTGATACTCCAGAGCTTTTGAAAGCTAGGGTGCAAGAACTCGAAGGATTAGCCTTGGTTGAAGCAATACAGATTATTGCAAGCACCGAGAAGACCCGAGCTGTTCTTCCCCAAACTACAAATACTAAGATGATAAATAATTAACGAGGGAATTATGTCAAATATACTTGTATCGATACTTATGGGTTCAAAATCTGATTGGACCATTATGGAAGAAGCCAGTCGAACTCTGGAACAATTTAACATTCCTCACGAAGTTCGCGCCTTATCAGCACATCGTACCCCAGATGCGTTATTTGAGTATCTCAAATCAGCAGAACAACGTGGCGTGGAAGTTTTCATCGCAGCAGCAGGTGGCGCGGCCCATTTGCCCGGTGTTGTAGCAGCTAAAACTATAATACCCGTTTTAGGTGTACCCATGCCTTCCTCGACTTTTACGAATGGCCTTGATGCGCTTTTATCCATAGTCCAGATGCCGGCAGGAATTCCAGTAGGAACCCTCGCAGTGGGAAAAGCAGGCGCCATCAATGCGGCTATTTTGGCAGTAACGATTCTCGGGAATAAATACCCTGTGTACCGCGAAGCAATTAAAAATTATCGAGCGACGCAAGCACAAAAAGTATTGGAACATGCTGAAATCAAGTGATAATTCAAACCCGTATGGGCAAATGATTCTCACCCTGTAGCTTATAGGGTGAGAAATATAAACTTATCTGAATGGTTTCGATTGTGAACGCATATCGTAGCCTGCCTCCTCACCTAATTGCTCATTAAATATGCCGCGCACTACAATGAATGTATTGGTTAGATTATGCAAATTTATCTCTTCTGATAATCGAATTCCTTCATTAATCATTTCCATAGCAACCATGTTTTGCTCTTCAGACAAAGAAGCCAGTTGGTGACACGTATTGATTAACATCTGTCGGTACTTTCGATGGTTCTCCGTCTGGCTTTTATTGTTTTTTAATTCAGCACAAATACGTAACATTAAATGGATGCGTGTGGTTAGGTCATTTTTCTCATTTATTTTAATCGTTCGAAAAATTACTTCGATAGCATTCCATTGACTTTTATCCACCGTAGCAGCAAGAAATTGAAAATCGTTCACACTCTCAATAACATAAGGCAGCAAGCCTCCGTGTTTAATGAGTAAATTGGAGCGTATTGTTTTCGTATCACCATTGAATAAAAGAGCAAACGTCGCTCTATCAATTTTTTCAAAAGATCCAGCCTTCAAAACAGCTAAAAGTTGTTTTTTAAGTTGTTCAATTGCTGGTAATAGTTCTTTATTAGCACTAAGTTGTGCAATCCCCGCGGGGCATGGATTAAATACCATCCGATACAAATCACGCAGCAAAGACTCAATAATAAAATCGATATCATAATGTTGAGATGTACCAAGAGGTTTTGCTTCGTTCAACTCGCGAAACCATTTACTAACCAGTGACATGTTATTTTTATCTTTGCGAGTGGTCCTGGCTTTTTGCAGAATGGGCAAGAGCATTTCATTGGGAAGGCTTTCAATCGACAAACCCGTTTGTTCGTGGGGATAATCCGTTTCAGATAGAGAATCTTTAAAAAATTTGCCGCCTCGTAGCATTAAAATTCCTTACAATTAATGCAGCATAGAACACCTATCTCTCACCAATCCATTGGTGAAGTCTGTTATCTTTATAACATAATACTCAACAACGAGTGTAACCCGAAAGTTCAACGAAAAGTATTTACTTCATTCAAACTACAAGTCAAACCATTGATTTAGTAAAGTGATCAACTCACCCACCCCATCTTTTTTCAAGGATGAAAAAGATTGGACCGTTATCAAATGAGTAGCCAATTCATAATGCTTACGAACTTTTGATACGGTATTTTTTACTTCGCTACGGCTTAATTTGTCCGATTTAGTCAATAAAATATGGACCGGAAGCTTACGGTTTAATGCCCAATCGACCATCATCACATCTAAATCTTTTAAAGGATGACGAATATCCATCAATAAAATCAACCCTCTTAAGCTCTGCCTGACTTCAAGATAATGCGCTAAATTTTTTTGCCAGTCCATTTTCACTTGCAAAGCAACTTTTGCATAACCATACCCTGGCAAATCAACAAGGCGACGTGTTTCATCAATGCCAAATAAATTAATTAATTGAGTGCGCCCAGGTGTTTTACTGGTACGGGCCAAATTTTTGATGCCAGTGAGACAATTTAATGCGCTTGATTTTCCCGCATTGGAGCGGCCAGCAAACGCAACTTCATACCCTGAATCTTCAGGCAACTGAGGTACTTTGGCAGCACTTTTTAAAAAAACAGCTTTTGAATAAGGATTTTCCGACATAAGAATTATAATATTTTGGGATTTCAACCAAGGCAGTGTACCATTACTTCGTAAATTTATTATGAGAAATCGATGAAAAAATTTGTACTCACTTTTATCCTTTGTTTTCCATTAGTTCTTTTTGCTCAAGAAAACACCTCATCTGCAGCAGACAAAGCGGTGATTTGTTCCGCATGCCATGGTCAACAAGGTAACAGTCCGAATCCTGATTGGCCTAATATTGCCGGACAACATCCCAAATACTTTATAAAACAGCTCAATGATATGAAAGATAGTGCATTACGCAACGCACCAACAATGAATGCGCTTGTTGCCACCCTAAGCAAACAGGACATGGATGACTTGGCAGCATATTATGCTAAAATGCCTCTTGCTAATGGCAGTACTCCTAAAGAATTTCTTAACCGGGGTGAGCAAATCTACCGTGGAGGAGATTTTGCAAAAAGGATTACCGCCTGCATCGCCTGCCATGGTCCCAAAGGTACGGGCAATGCTCAAGCTGGCTTCCCAATACTGTCTGGCCAACATGCTGCTTATACAGTGTTGCAATTAATTGCATTTAAAGACGGGAAGAGGAACAATGATTTAAACCATATCATGCGCGATATAAGTAGTAGAATGAGCCAAGAAGATATGGAAGCAGTTGCACATTATATTGAAGGGTTACATTAGGAACTAAATTATGTTAAAAAAATTAATCGCTGTATTCTTGCTTTTACCAGCAATGGCCCTAGCTGCTTCATTTGTGGAGGGGAAGGATTATCAAATTGTTACCAATCCGAATGCAACAAATAATAAAAATAAAGCCCCCACCATTGAAGAATTTTTTAGTTATGGCTGCCCATGGTGTTACAAAATAGAAGCACCTCTCAATTCTTGGGTTAGTAAAATGGGCAACAACATTCAATTCGAACGTGTCCCAGTAGTATTTAAACCCTCCTGGGAGCTCTATGCTAAAGCCTACTATACCGCTAAAACATTGGCACTTTCTGATAAAATGACTCCATTACTATTTAAAGCCATACAAGAAGAAAGAAAGCCTCTCGATTCCAAACAAGCAATGATCAATTTCTTTGTTACACAAGGAGTTGATAAAGAAATCGCGAAAAGTGCTTTTGAAAACTCACCAACCATTGATATGCGGGTACAAAATGGAATGAGTCTCATGGGAACTTATCAAATTAATGCAGTACCTGCTTTTGTGATAAATGGTAAGTATAAAACCGACTTACAAATGGCTGGCAACCCAGAGCGTTTATTAGAACTATTGAATTACCTCACGCGAAAATCGGCTTAAAAGTCTAGTCCATTGTACTCATTCAAAACCTGGGTAACGCAAGGCGTAACCCGGGTCGCGAAACGTTCATCCTCTATATACCCTATCTGCCTATGTCCCGTGAGCTGTTCGCGGGATCCAGTAACGAAGGGTACATTCTAAATTAAGAGAAATAATGCTTCACGTGAAACGTTAGACTGATACGTTTATCATCACGTCATTCTAAGGAGTACATGACTAAGGATCTCCTGCTTTTTACTTATGCCTTCCTTCCGGAGATCTCACGACATTAAAGTGTGTGCTCAACGGATTGGTTCTGATATATCAATTCTTTTGCCGCGACAACCCCCATCATGTCGCCTAACATACCATACAAAACGTCCAACATTCCCTTTAAGGTGCTTGCAAGTGGACAGGTTTTAAAAGTACTTAAAACAGGGCTATCTTGTTTATAAAAGTTATTGGCCTTTTCCATGAGAGCTAATGTTTTTCTACAAAACACGATCACTTCCTCGACTCTTGTAGAAGCAAACAATTTTTCAAACTGCACGTTGTACTCTGCTCTTGTTTCTCCTTTTAAGACCAGGTTCAAGTGCTTCTCCGCAAACAAGCTTGTACGATGAGGGTTTGTGAGTTTTAAATAATTATTGAAGCATTCATCCAAGATAGGCTTAATTTTACTTAGATGTTTGGCAAGATATATGTGCAGGGCAATTTGCAGAAAAAGTTGTTCAACATTTATTTTGTGTAGTGAGGAAACTTCTAAATATTCGAGCCCCAGCTCATCAGCTAATTCCTTTGCTTGCATGAAGCTTACCTCTCTTCGCTTCTCTAGGTCTGCTTTACAACCGACTAGAATCATTGGAAGATTTACCTTAGTCACTCTTAGACGAGCTACATATTCTTTCGTGTGCTGCAAAGATGCTTTATTAGTTAAATCAAAGCAGATCAGAGCTCCATCAATCGATCGAAAATAAGAGGCAACTATTTCCTTTAATTTTGACGTTCCTGAGGCATCCCAGATGCGTAATTGTACTTTTTTATTAAACACCTTTAGCGATTTTATTTCCTGGTCAACCCCCATAGTGTCCATGTATACATCATAACCATAGAGGGAACCACCACAATAAGCTTGAACCAAGCACGATTTACCTACTGCGTTATCCCCCAGAAGAATTATTTTGAAATGCTCATCATATTCTTGTTTGTGCTCCATGCTAAACAATCCTCCCTGGATCAAATCTGAACAAATAATAACAAACTATTCGTTCTAATTTAAGTATTCATTGAATTGCTATTGGCACCAGGAGGAAGTGCAACGAACATTTTTTTTGCTGAATATACCTTTGAATTTAGCTTATTAAGTCTTTATGCTCCCTTACCTGGATTTTCCAAACTTAAAATTCCTGTATTAAAATCATAAGCAAAAATCTCCGCATAACGTCCCCAGTCAATCATTGTACGTAATACACGGTCTGCTTCTTTTTCACTTAAATAATCTTCAAGCTTACTTAAAAATCGTTCTTCAGAAACCCTATGCCCTACTTTTTCATCTAAAATCCGTCGAATATAACGGGCAAGAGGTACCTTTTCTAATAATCTTTGCGCAAATAATTGTTTACGTTCTTGAAGATCGGCCTCAGCAAATTGCTTTCCTAAGTCGCTTAATTGGATATCCCCTGCAGAAACTTTAGCAAACCCTAATATTTCCAACGTCTCAAGTATAGGGAATAAGTCATCAATATTCATCATCAACTCATCTGCGAGCTCGGGTAAGTCAATACGCTCTTCAAAAGAGGTCATCGTCTCAATCAAGCCGGTCAGTTCGGAAGGCTCTACATCGGGCAAACGATATCCTAAACCGATTTGTCGCTCTCTTTGCGCGCGTTTTGCCTTTTCTTTAGGACCAGTAGTCATTAAAGTATAAATTTTATCAACTAAAGCCCGAAACTCAGGGGACTCAGGATCACGTGGCTGGGGTAGGGTGACGGGTAATTCAGCTCGGATGTAACCAGGATCATTACCAAAGATTACAATCCTATCGGCTAATGTAGCAGCTTCTTCAATATTATGAGTTACTAATAAAATGCCATTCGTATTGGTTTTCTTCTCTGCCCACAACTCCAGCAAGTCGGACTTCAGGTTTTCCGCGGTAAGCACATCAAGAGCCGAAAAAGGCTCATCCATTAATAATACATCAGGATTAATCACCAAGGCGCGCGCAAAACCAACCCGTTGACGCATCCCACCGGAAAGCTCTTTGGGAAATGCCGATTCAAAACCATCAAGACCAATGATATCAATTGCTTCAATAGCGCGATGCCTACGCTCTTCGCGACTAACACCCTGCGCCTCAAGACCAAGCTCCACATTCTCCAATACAGTAAGCCAGGGCATCAATGCGAACGACTGGAAGACCATTGCAATTCCTGCAACGGGACTGGTGACGGGTTTGCCTCTATAAGTTACGGTCCCACCGGTGGGGGCTACAAGACCCGCAATAATACGCAACAAAGTAGACTTTCCTGAACCGGACTTACCTAATAAAGCAACGATTTCGCCTTCTTGTAGCTTAAAGTTCACATCCTCGAGCACAAGCAAATCTTGTTCTGCAGCTTTTTTAAAAGACTTGCGTAAGCTTTCTATAGCAATGATGGTTTCAGACATAGGTATCTTTTAATTAAGGTTAAAACGTTCTTCCGCCAAGCGATAGAGCGGACGCCAAATCAAATGGTTAAAAGTAAGTACATACAAACACATCATTGCAGTACCTAAAGCAATTTTGGGGAAGTCTCCTGTTGCCGTACTCGCTTGGATGTACTCACCCAAACCGGTGGCTCTAAGTGTGGTATTTCCCCAACTCACAAACTCAGCCACAATACTGGCGTTCCAGGCGCCACCTGCCGCCGTTATGGCGCCAGTGATATAAAAAGGAAAAATGCCGGGCAATGCCAATCTTTTCCACCACAGCCATCCTTTCAAGCCAAAATTGTCTGCAGCAAGATAAAGTTCTCGAGGAATAGTAGATGCTCCCGCAATCACATTAAATAAAATATACCATTGAGTCCCAAGAATCATGAGTGGAGTCACCCATATTTCTACATTTAAATGAAACGCTACAATAGCAATCACAAATAAAGGATAGAATAAATTTGCTGGGAACGCTGCAACAAATTGAATCACTGGCTGTATTTTTTGGGCAATTCTTGGCCTTAAACCAATCCACACGCCTACTGGAATCCAAACTAAAGAGCTCAGGAAAATCATACAAAGCACCCTGGCACCTGTTGCTGCTCCAAGCAAAAACACATGCAAAATATCACTCACTTTCAATTCTGCAAGAATAAAGCGCAATAAAAACCATGCTCCAGCACAAACACTGATTAAAACTAAGAAACTCCAAAGTCTATCCAGACGCTTCTGTTTTTTAAAATCAATTTCCTTAATGACTTTCGTCTCATTGATTCTCAGCCAACGCGCATTGACAAAATGATCGGTAAAAATGCCCAGAATTTCAGTAAACTGCTTCATTAGCCGGCTGCCGCGAATCCAATCCACGAGCCAAGATTGATATTCAGCTCCGTCATGTGAGGGCTCTGTTTTAAACTTTTCAGACCACGCAATTAAAGGTCGGAAAAATATTTGATCATATAAAAAAATAACAATCATCATTGTCAAAATAGCATAACCCACTGCATGTAAATCACGTTGTTGGATTGCTAAAGCGATATAAGAGCCTACCCCGGGTAAGCGGATGTTTTGATGCGCTACAGAGATCGCTTCAGATAAAACCACAAAGAACCAGCTAGCAGACATCGAAACCATCATGTTCCATAACAAGCTCGACATGGAAAAAGGAACTTCCAATTTCCAAAAACGCTGCCATGCCGAGAGTCGAAACATAGAAGAAACTTCTTGTAAATCATGTGGCAATGTTTTTAATGATTGATAAAATCCAAAAGTCATATTCCATACTTGGGCACAAAAAATAGCGAAAATGGATGCACATTCAGGTCCCAATAAACTGTTAGGAAACAAGCGGATGAATCCGGTTACCGTAATCGATAAAAAACTTAACACCGGTATGGATTGCAAAATATCAATTGCAGGAATAATGATTTGTTCTGCGCGCCGATTTTTAGCAGCCCAAAGCCCTACCGTAAATGTAAAAATAATTGAAATAAACAATGCAATAAACATACGAAGTACCGTACGCGATGCATAAAAGGGAAGATTGGCAGGATCCAATGAAATGGGTATCTGCTCTCCCAACTGGTAGGGAGTAGCCATTTGCGAGCCGGCCCAACCCAGAAAGAACAAAATGGAAAAAATGAGAATAAGGAGCAGCAAATCCCAACGATTGATATATCGGCCAAATCTATCAGGATTAGCAAAGTAGAACCGACTTTCGCGCACAATGCCCTCCTCAATAACTTTGTCGACACCCAGACACACTCTGCAATATGTATCACGCAGTATATATAATTGAAAAAAGCAGTGAAACTAAAGAGCATTAATATAATGCCTATGCATCGCAAATTTCCGCACAGGAATTAGTTTTTGTTGATGCGAGTTCAGTTGCTTGTTTCAGGGTAATAAAATATCATAAAGAAGCCCCCTCCGATAGATTCAAGCGACTGAATATAACGCTTTCTTTTCTTATAAAAACGAAGAGCATTCTGCTCAAAAATAAAAAATGACAAGCTAAAACTCAAGTCCTTATTAAAATGCATTAATATTCAATAGATTAGTTCCTTTTTTTATTTAAAATGAAATAATTTGTACAAAAATTGAACTTTTTAATAATTTCTGTGTCTAATATAGTGAGCATTTCCCCCGAATGCTTAGCTCCGCTTTACCCCCTCTTAAGCGGAGCAGTGTTTAGATTCATTATCTAAACATTCAATTTGCCCCGGCAGCAGCCGGGGATTTTTTTATGTGGAATGAATGAGCTACACTATAAAATAATCTAATTGTGGATTTAACGGGTCACCTGGATAATTGACTACACCCTAATGGCACTAAGTTAAGCCTATTCATCCAGCCTACACCCTGCGAACAAGTCGCCGGATGAAGGAAATATAGGAAAATATTCTTAACTTTGTACTATTAGACTACACTCTATTTTTTACTGTAAACGGGACATGCTTATGAACAAGAAATTAGTCTTTATTCTTTTATCAATTTTTTTCCAATTCAGTTATGCACAACCGGAACCCGTACAATTATCCGTCTGGGTCAATGAGGCAATAGTTGCTACCTATACTTATAGCTATAAAAACTACCTTGAAGATCAAAGAAAAATAGCCAAGTATTTTGCAGCTGATGCATGGATTTCCTACAGCAATGCTTTAAATGCGTCCAAATTACCAGAGGATGTACAGAAAAATCTTTATAGTGTAAGCGCCGTAGCTACTGCCCCCCCTGTAATCACCAATATCGACCCAACACATTGGAAAGCAACTATGGGCCTTATCGTGGTGTACCAAAATCCACAATACCAACAACGACAAAATTTGAAAGTAAACATTAATTTTATGGTCGCGCCATCAGGTCAGGGAGTACGGGGATATACCATCACCAGTTTACAATCAACAGTCAACAAACAACCTTGTAAATGTGATGTGGAAGAAGAAAGTGATTCAACGCCAGCAAGTACGCCACCATCGGGCACACCAGCAGCAGGGCAACCTACCCCAAATAACGCCAAGCCATAAGTCCTAGATGCACGAGGATTAACATGCCGATCGAAACCAAAATCATATTTAATTTGATCGGCATGGTTACATCTAAAGCTGATTCTTCAGGGTCATGGGGATTATAATAGATATCAATAGCCGTATTGTCTTGAAAGGCAATGGCCGCTTTGTAAGCAATACCACGGGAATATTTACTATTCGGATTATTATGAGCGGTATCTAAAAACAAATATTCTCCAGTCAAATTTTTATCATTAACTTGATAGGTATATTCAATTTTAGGCCAAATACTATGACCTACTTTTGTCCATTCGCATTTCGTAATATACCCTTTAACTTTGAGCCACGATTGCGCTTGAATCAAAACTTGTCTATCACGCCAAAAATGCCTGAGGAGTATTAGAAGAAACAATAACCAACCTAAATCCAACATCCAGCGCCAAACATTTAGCCCAGTCATTAAAGTAGTCCTAAGAAATATGCAGTATGCAATATACAGTATATATCGCAATAGGTATAATCACCCACACTAAGGTGATTGAAAAAGGACGTACAATGATTGCTAAAACCCCTCTCCATGCCACACATCAAGCATGTGGCGCTAAAATGGTTGATTTCCATGGCTGGGAAATGCCCTTGCATTATGGTTCTCAACTTAATGAACACCATTATGTGCGTAAAGATGCAGGCATGTTCGATGTCTCGCATATGACTATTGTTGATATTCTTGGTGCCGGTGGCCGTCAATTCTTACGTAAGCTTTTAACGAATGATGTGGATCAGCTTGAACACAACGGAAAAGCACTTTACAGTTGCATGTGTAATGAACATGGTGGAGTTATCGACGATCTTATCGTATACCAACGCGCTTCTGATAATTACAGAGTCGTCCTGAATTCGGCAACCCGACACAATGATCTGGCGTGGATTCGCCAAAAAAGTGAGGGCTTTGCCGTTGGTTTACAAGAACGAAGAGAATTGGCAATGATTGCCGTGCAAGGACCTAAGGCCATAGAAAAAACACAAAAAATTCTTAATCCTGCACAAATTGACGCCGTTTCTACTTTAACCAGTTTCGAATGCGTGGATGTGGAGCAATGGTTTTTTGCCCGCACTGGGTATACAGGGGAAGATGGATTTGAAATCATCGCCCCCCAAGATTCCATTGTCCAATTATGGAATGATTTAATGCAGGTTGGTGTGCATCCTTGTGGATTAGGTGCCCGTGACACGCTTCGTTTGGAAGCAGGAATGCTGCTTTACGGCCAGGACATGGACACAACCACCAGCCCATTAGAATCAGGGCTTGGTTGGACTATTAAATGGGAACCCGCAGATCGTGATTTTATTGGCATGGGCGCTTTATTCTCCCAAAAGCAAATTGGAATTAAACGAAAAATGGTGGGGCTTACTTTATTAGATAAAGGAATTATGCGTCATGGACAAAAAGTGATAATCCCTGGTTGTGCTGATGGAATTATTACTAGTGGTAGCTACTCACCCACACTGGAAAAATCTATAGCCTTGGCGAGAGTTCCAGCTGAAACCGGTGAGGAAGTAATGGTTGATATTCGTGGTAAATTAATCCCGGCAAAAGTAGGAAAACCACGTTTTGTTAAATCAGGAAAGGCGATTTAAAACATCGAATTAAGTTAGGGTCATTTACCTTTCACCAGCTTGAGTCAAACGGCCCTGATTTTCGAGTACTAAAGGCGGCATACATAGTATGCGTGCATCGAGGCACAGAAAATCAAGTTAGTTTGACCCAGATAGTAGAACTGTAAAAATGAGAACAAATAGTCTGAATACACGAAAAAGAATCTGGATTTTCTTGTAACTTTGTAGATTTCATAGATTTAGCTTCGCTTCAGTGCTATAGAATTAAATAAGGACAATGCAATGAATGAATTAAAATTCACCAATACCCACGAGTGGCTAAAAGAAGAACACAATGAAGTAACCGTAGGCATTACCGACCATGCTCAACAATTACTGGGCGATATGGTGTTTGTCGAATTGCCTGAAATTGGAGATGAAGTGAGCGCAGGAGAAGAACTTGGTGTCGTCGAGTCAGTAAAAGCTGCCTCTGATTTTTATGCGCCAGTGAGCGGTATCGTTACTGCCGTCAATGAAGTAGTAGTCGAAAATCCAGCTCTTGTTAATTCTGAACCCTATGCAGCAGGTTGGCTTGTCAAACTGAAGCCCAGTCATCCGGATGAAATTAATAGTTTATTGACTGCAGAACAATATCAAAATGAGATCGCTGAGGAGCATTAATTATGCCTTATATCCCACACACTCCCGAAGACAGCAAAGCCATGCTTGATTCCATTGGGGTTCAAGACACACAAACCCTATTTGATGAAATTCCATTGTCTTTGCAATATGCAGGATTTCAAAATATACCTGCTGGTATCAATGAGATGGATATGCTCAAAGAAGCAAGAAATTTGGCAGACAAAAATAAAAATGGAATCTGCTTTATGGGCGCAGGATGCTATGAGCATCATATACCTGCCGCAGTGTGGGATATCGCTTCTCGTGGTGAGTTCTTAACCGCATATACGCCTTATCAAGCCGAAGCCAGTCAAGGCACTTTGCAATTACTATACGAATACCAAACCATGATCTGTGAATTAACAGGGATGGATGTATCTAATGCATCGATGTATGATGGCGCTACGGCCTTAGCCGAAGCGGTTTTAATGGCGGTACGCGTTAATAAACACAGCAAAACAAGTCGTGTATTAATCCCAGGGACAATTCATCCCTTCTATCGTGAAACCATTGAGACTATCCTGCGTAATCAGCATATTGAAGTGATCACACTGCCTTTTGATGAAAAACAAGGGATTACCCCTCTTTCCGCATTGGAAGGATATACAGGCGAAGATATTACGGCGCTGGTTATCGCTCAGCCTAACTTTTTTGGATGTCTTGAAAAAGTGGATGAACTCAGCGATTGGGCTCAGCACAATAAAACCATTAGTATCGCCTGCGTCAATCCTGTGTCACTCGCCTTATTAAAACCCCCTGGCGCATGGGGAAAGCATGGCGTAGATATTACCTGTGGTGAGGGACAACCTTTAGGCTCTCCAATGGCATCGGGAGGCCCCTATTTTGGTTTTTTAAGCACTCGCATGGCTCATGTACGCCAAATGCCTGGCCGAATCATCGGCTGTACTTTGGATAAAGATGGAAAAAGAGGATTTACTTTAACCTTGCAAGCACGTGAACAACATATACGCCGCGCTAAAGCAACCTCAAATATTTGTACCAATCAAGGTTTGTTAGTCACCGCAGCAACCATTCATATGAGTCTTTTGGGCGCTGAAGGATTACGCCAAGTTGCAAGTCAATGCCATCAGAATACACATGAATTAGTAGACGCATTAACCCAAATTGAGGGTGTAGAGCAAGTTTTTAATGCCCCTTATTTTCATGAAGCATTACTTAAGCTCGACCAACCCGTAGAACTGGTGTTACAACAATTGGCACAAGCAGGTATTACTGGAGGCTATACCCCAGGAATTCATTATCCTCAATTGGCTAATACTCTATTAGTTTGTGCTACGGAAATGCGTACTGAAGAGGAAATTGCCTTTTATGCCCAAACCTTGAAATCCATCATGTCTCAACGAGGTGCCTCATGTTTGTAATTCAGTTAACCTACTTAGTTCCTCTAAGTGAAGTAGATAAGTACCTACAAGCACACCGAGAGTTTCTTGATTACTACTATAAGCAAGGCCTATTATTGGTCTCAGGTCCCATGAAACCTCGTACTGGTGGAATTATCATTGCAGCCACAAATGATCGCGCCTATCTCGAATCCATATTCCAAAAGGATCCGTATTACTTGGCGGAAATCGCGGAATATCAATTTATTGAATTTACTCCAGCCCTTCATCGAGCTGAACTTAAAGAATTTATTCAAAAAATGGAGGGCAAATTATGTTGATTTTTGAATTATCTAAAAAAGACCGTCAGGCAACAGCCCAAGCACCAAAAATTTCAATCAGTAAATATGCTATTCCTGAGGAATTGCAGCGAAAAACGCCCCCCAAAATGCCTGCATGCTCTGAATTGCAAGTAGTCAGGCATTTCACTCGTTTGTCTCATAAAAATTTCTCGATTGATGGCAATTTTTATCCTCTGGGCTCATGCACCATGAAATATAATCCTCGAGGAGTTCACAAAGCGGCATCCATACCCAACTTTCTCAATCGCCACCCTCTGGCGACCGAAGAAAACAGCCAAGGTTTTTTAGAGCCTTTATATCGCTTGCAAGAACATATTGCTGAAATTACAGGAATGGCTGGTGTTTCTTTAACAGCGATGGCGGGTTCACAAGGAGAATTTGCTGGCGTTGCGATGATTAAAGCCTATCATCAATCCCGAGGTGATACAGCACGCGATGAAATGCTGATTCCCGATGCTGCCCACGGTACAAATCCAGCCTCAGCGGTCATGTGTGGCTTTAAGATTGTTGAAATATCTACTGCTGCGGATGGCGACATCGATCTAGAAGAGTTAAAAAGCAAAATAGGACCAAGAACAGCCGGTATCATGCTAACCAACCCCTCTACTTTGGGCTTGTTTATGCGTCAAATTAAAGAGATAGCAGCTCTTGTTCACCAAGCTGGTGGATTATTGTATTACGATGGTGCCAATCTTAACGCAATTTTGGGGAAAGTAAGACCCGGGGATATGGGGTTTGATGTCATGCACTTAAACCTGCATAAAACATTTGCAACCCCGCACGGTGGCGGCGGGCCTGGTGCGGGTCCAGTAGCTGTAGGTAAGCGATTACTTCCCTTCATACCCTTACCGGTCGTAAAAAAAACCGATTCGGGTTATCAATGGGCAACCCGCCAAGACTACCCACAAAGTATTGGTCGTCTGTCTTGTTTTATGGGAAATGCTGGTATTTTACTACGTGCTTATTTTTATATGCGGGTGCTCGGAAAAGAAGGTTTACTTCGCGTTTCAGAATATGCGACGCTTAATGCAAATTACCTACTCAAAGAATTAACTAAAGTAGGATTTACGGCAGCCTATCCGAACCGACGTGCTTCTCATGAATTTATTCTTACTTTAAGCCCAGAAAAGAAATCATACGGTATTACCGCAATGGATTTTGCCAAAAGGATGTTGGATTATGGCGTACATGCCCCAACAACTTATTTCCCATTGCTGATTCCTGAATGTCTTCTGATTGAACCTACGGAAACGGAGAGCAAAGAAGAATTAGATCAGTTTGTGCGAATTATGAAAATCATTAAAGAAGAAGCAGCCACAAACCCTGACCTGGTTAAAAGTGCTCCTCATACGTTACCAGTCAAACGGTTAGATGATGTGAAGGCAGCCCGCGAGTTGGATTTAAATTATTTTGCATCTCATAAGGAAACCTAGAAGAATCATTAATCTTCAACTTTGGATTTTGATGCATAAAAGCAGTAGATCATAACCGCTTCTAAACATAACTTGGACGTATGAACATGATACGTTCGAGTTATGAATCCTCCCTGTAAGGCTACATTTAAAACACATAGAGTACGTCTTGTGCATCAATCCTATTAGGTCTATAACTATAAAATGGAATTAATAATTTATTTTTACACCAGCATCACCTGCGTTTTTAGAGACACGATAATGGCGTTGAATTATAAAAGAAGGAATGTATAAAGTGCTCCCCAAGAACCTTACAGTTCTCCATTTTCTTTTACAAGACATACAAGTCTGTATGGATTTACGCTATATAGAAAAAATTCTTCCTTTGCCTATGCTCGAAATCGTGCCCTCGAGTCCTGTCTATTTTGTTGGATTAATGAATCTTAAAAACAAATGCATTCCTGTGCTTGACTTAGCTATTGGTACGGGCTTGACCCGCAGTGAAACTTATCCTTTGAATATGCCCATTCTACTATGCTCTGATGGCACGCATCAGGTGGGTTTGCTTGTTGATAAAATGCTTGGATTGAGTCACATCGATGAACAGCAAATCGAAATACATGAAGAGTTTTCGAGTAGTAACTCACCGTTTTTTGGCGCCGTGACTTTGGAAACAGGGGTTTCGCTATTAATCAATATCGATTGGGTTTTTGCTTTAAAGCTTACCCAATTCAACCAGACGGCTAGCAATCATGAGTAACATGGGCGCTAATATATTAAATGACATCAAAAAACTTGAGCCTGCATTTATGGAGTTAATCCATGCCCGTTATGGACTTATAATCCATGTAAACCAAGCGCAAGAGTTAGCAAAAACCATTACTGCCGCATGCAATAAATTCAATTATCGCCCCCAAGAATACTTGGAACAACTAAAAAGCTGTGCGAGTAATTCTTCTTTATTAGCCGATTTAATTGCAGCAATTACGGTGGGGGAAAGTTACTTTTTTCGGGACAAAAATCAAATGCATTTACTTGAGCATAAACTGCTCCCTCAATTACTAAAACGAAAAGCTGAAGATTTTACTTTAAAAATTTGGAGTGCCGGTTGTTCTTCAGGTGAGGAAATATATACCATTGCCATGTTGCTGGCTAAACTAATACCCAATCTTGATGTATGGGATCTCTATTTAGTAGGCACCGATATCAATATGGCCGCACTTCAGAAAGCAATTTCAGGGACATATGGGCTATGGTCCATGCGCTCTATTCCGGAAAAATACCTACAACGATATTTTGAGAAAAAGGATCGCGCCTATGTTCTATCGCCTGAGATTCGTGATTTAGTACAATTTAAATACCTTAACTTATGTGATAAGACTTATCCGTCGATAATCAATGGAATATTCGAGGTCGATTTAATCTTATGCCGCAATGTGCTAATTTATTTTGATAATGAACTTGTTACCAAAATTATGAAAAAGATAAGCGCATGCATGTCTGAAAACGCTTATCTTTTACTGGGCGCATCAGATCCTATTGTTACAACTGGGACAAATCTTGTTTTTCATCATGATGGTGCAATCTATTTTTCTCTGGATAATAATGATGAAGCGAATAAGGATTTTGAATGATGATAAAAGAACAAAAGCATGCTTCAGAATTAATACCCAAAGATGAAGAAGCACTTAAAATACTGCAGGCAAGAGCAAAACAACTTGCCAAACAGGAAATAGATACCAGCAAAAATCATGGTATTACGTTCGTTCGCTTCAGCCTAGGCCAAAATGAAAATTATGGGATCTCTTATCAGTATGTCCAAGAAGTGTTACGGAATGTGAGCATCGCTCCAGCCCCTTTCGTACCCCATTTTATTGCTGGGGTGATCAACTGGCGTGGTGCACTAATTACAGTAGTAGACCTTCTTAAATTTTTTCATCTACATCATTCACTTTCAAGTAGCGAACAACATAATGAATTTATCATTGTTGTTCAGTTAAATAATATAACTCTTGGCTTACTTGTCCAGCGCGTAGAAGGTAGCGAGCTTTATCTACCAAGCGAATTAGCTGTGCCATTGTCTTCTGCGAATGTGACTAATCCAGAATATATTCTGGGATTACACCACGCCATTACGGCAATCATTAATGTAGAAACGTTAATAGCAAGTTTAAATCAAGAAATTAAAAGGTGCTTATATAAGACAGGAGAAGTCCATGGAAACTAATGGGAATAAACGGTTTGTTATTACAGTACGCGCTCGTTTGTTGATTGGCTTTATGACCCTTAGTTTACCCGTAATCCTATCAATTCTGTTTTTGATACCCAAAGTAAACAACGTCGTTTATCTAAGTCATGAAATTCGTACTGAAAACTTACCTGAAATTCTAGACAGTCAAATCTATCAGACACAAGATCTTCTCGAACACTGGGCGATGACTGGAGATCCGAGCGCCAAAGAACATCTGGCCCGTTTATGGAGTGAGATTAATGAGGTTAGGAACCAGTGGGATCAAGTAATGCACTCGCTGGGTGATAAAAAATTACAGACTAAATGGGATAAATTGCAAGAATTATATATACCTCTTTATGATGTTCAAACATCCATTATCAATTCTCAGAGAGATCCCAATAATTCAAATAATGTAGAAAATAGCAGAAATAAGACAAGAGATGTCGAAAATGCAATGATCGACATTATATTAGGCTCTTATTCTTTAGAAACAGGTAAAAGGATGGGGGGCTTGTATGTATACTTGTCGGAAGAAATTGAAAAAAATACAGATAAAATAAATGAAAGTTTAAATTCCTTAAAAAAATCTGCTTATGCGTTATTAATTCTTGCCATTTTTTTAACGATTACAGTTCCTTATGTAACACAGCGCTCTATAGCAAGGCCGGTAGATAATGCAATTAATATTGCGGAACGCATTGCGGCTGGTGAACGTGATATAGATATTCAGATCCAGACTTCGGATAAATTAGGCAAAATGCTTTTGTCGTTAAAAACAATGCAAGAGGCAATTAAGAAAAATGAGGAAATCCTTCGCAACAAAGAAGAAGAATCTCGAGAATTATTTGAAAAATTAGTCAATTCATCGAAAAAATATAGACTGCATAGTAGTAAAGTAGCCTCAGGTGATCTTAGAGAACGCCTTGAAATAGATAAAGAAGATATCTTGCAAGATCTAGGTAGAGATTTAAATTCAATGACTGATGGGCTAGCCTCCATCACCAAAAAAATTACCAAAGCCAGCAATGACATAGTCACTATGGTGGGCACGGTACTCACCTCAGCGAATGAACAAGCAGAAAGTATTACCTCTCAAGCGTCAGCAATTAATGAAATCAGCGCTTCATTGGAAGAAATAGATAAGAGCTCAAAACAAACTATGACTAAGGCACAAACACTACGTGAGGTTGCTAAAAATACCTATGAGCAGGGAAAACTCGGTACCGAATCCGTAGAGCAAAGTATCCAGGGTATTAAAATTTCAGAAGAAAAAATGAAACTAATAGCGCAAACCATTCTTGATTTAAGTAATCACACGCAACAAATTGGTGATATTACCTCAGTAGTCAACACTCTTGCCCAACAATCAAAAATGCTCGCATTGAATGCATCCATTGAAGCGTCAAAAGCAGGGGAGGCTGGAAAAGGTTTTGCCGCAGTAGCAACAGAGGTACGAAATCTTGCAGAGCAATCAGAACAATCCACCGTACAGGTACAGAAAATTCTGGAAGACATTCGACGCACTACGGAGCGCGCGGTTACAGTGACCGAAGAAGGAGCCAAGACTCTTGACTCAGGAATAAAACTCGTTGAAAAAGCAGGTCACATTATTCAAGCGTTAAGTAAAATGATTAATGACGCGTCAATTTCTAGTCAACACATTGAAGTGGCCATCCGCCAAGAAGCAGTTGGAATTGAGCAAATCGTTGAAAGTATGAATGAAATTAATCGAACCACTGCCACTTTTTCCAGTGGAATCAAAGAGATGACAACATTTATCCATAATTTGGATGCTATTGTCAAACATCTAAAGGATGATATAGATATCTATAAAGTTTAGGAGCTCCATATGACTCCAGACGATCAATTACTGGCGACATTTAGTGCAGAACTTGAATCATTACTGACACTCATCACCGATCATTTAAAAAAAATCGAACATAGTGAGTCTAGTGATTTAAGCCCTATGATGGAAGAAATTTCCCGCGCAGGACGAAATATTAAAGTTTCTGCATTTTCTGTTGGCATCGATGATCTGGGGAAAGTGGCTGAGTACATTGAAAAACTGTTTGAACCGTCTCAGAACGTATCATTTGAAATAATTAATTTAGGTTTTCACGCTGTGGAAGGAATGCGTGGAATTCTTCATGATTATATAGAAAAAAAACCACTTTCTGAGGATCATCATGCATTGTTGTATCAGTTACAACACGCTATAACCTATGTGGAGAAAACCGAAGAAATTCAAAGTATAGAGGAACAATCCACCTCAACTGAGCCCATTGTTCTTGCAGAAAAACCTACGCCAAAAGCATTAGATAATGAATTTATAAAAAAACTGGTTGAAACATTCAAAGTGGAACTCCAGGAAAATTTAATCACCATTACTGATGGCTTACTGCAACTTGAAAAAGGAACTCTGTCCGATCAGGAGTTCCAGAGTGTACTGGAAGAAATTTTTCGTATTGCTCATAACATCAAAGGTTCTTCGCGGGGTATAGGGGCTCTTGATGTAGGTGAGATTGCACATCATATAGAAACGTTATTTGCCGCAATCCAAAAAAAGAGTATAACAATTTCTCCGGGCCTGATTAATCTTTGTCTACAATCGATTGATTACATGAATGAAGCCATGCAATGTTTCAGTGAGCAAAAGCCACTATCTTTCGATTTAAAAAATCATTTATTGCAACTCGAACATCATACTGAATTATCCCCTGAAGAAATGCCATACTCTGAATCAGGTACTGAACCTTCAACAGTTAACAAAACGCCTACAACTCAAGAGGGACCAGTAAAAACAAGCGAATTTGAATCAATCCGTGTTTCTTTGCAAAATTTAGATCGTGTTTCGGTTTATACAGAAGAAATTCAAGCCATTAAAATTGCCATCGAAGAATATTACAACAAATTAACTAAGATTAATTTTAAAATCGAGCATCTGGTCCAATCATGGAAAAAAAATAAGACTAATTTAAAAGTTCTTACTCAAGAGGAAGAAGAACCAGGGGTCTCTTTGTTTTCTACAAGTTTTATTGAGTTATCCGAAATCCATAATTCAACTCGCTTAATGCAAAGAGAGTTGCGAATCCCTGTGAGTGAATTATCCATTTTATTAAATGCACTTCAGGATGAAATTCGCACTTTGCGACTTATTCCGGTAACCACTCAATTAAGTTATCTACCGCGAATCGTGCGTGATTTAGCCCTTGAATTGAATAAACAAGTCAATCTTGAAATAAATACTAACGATGTAAAAATTGATAAAATGATTCTCGATGGCTTGAAGGATCCGCTCGTGCATCTTTTGCGTAATGCAATCGACCACGGTATAGAAAAAACCGAAGTCCGTACCGCTGCAGGTAAATCACCTCAAGGTAATATTCGCATCAATGTCAATCAGGAAGACAATCAGATTGTGTTCAAAATTATTGATGATGGTGCCGGGATTAACACTGATGAAGTGATTCGCATTGCGCTGCAAAAGAAAATAATTACCCAATCTGAGCTTGAAAATATGAAAAAAGAAGATATTTATGAGCTCATTTTTCGACCGGGTTTTTCCACTCGAGAAATTGCCACTGATATTTCAGGGCGGGGCGTAGGTTTGGACGTCGTACGCTCCAATTTGCTTCGATTAAAAGGCCAGGTCAGTATCGAAAGCCAGTCTGGAAAAGGAACCGTTTTTTTTCTGAGAGTGCCACTCACTCTAGCTACGGAGCGTGGATTAACCATTAATTGTAACGATCAAATATTTGTAATTCTTACCAACTCTGTAGAAACAGTCATGCTATTAAAGCAACATGAAGTTATGATTGTAGAGGGAAGCCCAAGTGTTCTTGTCAAAGAACAACCAGTTTTGTTATGCTCTTTGTCTAAGGTACTGCATCTTGATGAAAAGAAACAAAATACAAAAGAACATATCTCTGTTGTGGTAATCAAAAAAAATGGGGACCGTATTGCCTTACTTGTCGACGAAATTATTGGTGAAAGGGAAATTGTACTCAAGCCGTTGCAAGAACCATTAACAAATATCCCTTGTGTCATTGGAGCTACTTTAACAGGAAGCAATCAAATTAATTTCGTATTAAACTCCGCGGAGATCATTAAAAAAATGCTGTTATAGTGAACTATTATCCATGATAAAAATTTTAATTGTTGATGACTCACCAACCGAAGCTGCATTAATTCAACACATCATAGAATCTGAAAAAGATATGGAAGTCATTGGTATTGCAAAAAATGGTAGAGAAGCAATTGATTTGACAGCCACATTAAATCCCGATCTCATTACGATGGATATTCAAATGCCTATTATGGATGGACTCGAAGCCACACGCATTATTATGGCCCAAAATCCGACACCGATAGTAGTGATCAGCTCCATGGTGAATGATGAGTCGCTCGCCGCCACATTCCATATCCTTGAAGCAGGTGCGTTAACTGCATTAGCAAAACCCGTTAATGTATTCTCTCCTGCTTTTGAAGAAAGCAGAGCACACATTGTTGATACCCTACGAAGTCTCTCTGATATTCGTGTAGTCAAAAAACCGTTAAAAAAACATTTGCCTCTTGATGAAAGCAAAAAGCATCAAACAGAACATGCTAATTATGAAATTATAGGAATAGGCGCTTCTGTTGGCGGCCCTATGGCATTAAAGACAATCCTCTCGCAATTAGGCCCTGATTTCCCATTACCTATCATGATTGTTCAACATATGAGTCCAGGCTTTATTCGAGGATTTGCACAATGGCTTGAAGAAAATACGCATCTTAAAGTAAAAAATGCAGTAAATTATGAACCATTACAAAAAGGAACCGTGTATGTAGCTCCGGAACACAAGCATATGGAAATTGAACGTGTACATGAACAATTAGTATGTAAATTAGTTGATGGACCTCCAGTTTCTGGTTTTTGTCCTTCAATTACCCGATTGCTGCACTCCATTGCTAAAGTTTCTGGGAACAAAGCGATTGGAATCCTATTAACTGGAATGAGTGATGATGGCTCAGAGGGTTTATTGGAATTAAAAAAAGCTCATGGGCATACCTTGATTCAAAATCAGGAGAGCTCCATCGTTTTTGGAATGGGCGCTGTGGCTCAGTCTTTGAATGCTGTAGACCAGGTCATTGGATTAGAGCAGATTGCAAGTTATTTAACCAAAATTTGTCCGACAAAACATGAGTAGCTCTTTTATGGAAAAAGAAAATCCAGTGATCTTGGTTGTGGATGACAGTGCCACTATGCGCTTGATTACCTGCAATGCATTAATCAAAGTGGGTTTTGAAGTCATTCAAGCTGAGCATGGAGAAGCCGCATTATCGCTACTTAAAACCTCTAAACCGGATGCTATTTTGCTGGATGTAGAAATGCCGGGTCTGAATGGTTTTGAAGTCTGTGCAGCGATTCGAAAATTACCTGATTGTCTTTTCCTTCCCATTATGATGGTCACTGGTTTAGAAGACTATGAATCCATTAATAAAGCCTTTCAGGCCGGAGCTACCGACTTTACAACCAAACCAATTAATCCAACGTTATTAGGATATCGAGTCCGTTATATGGTGCGAACCAATTCGTACTTTCAAGACTTACAGATTGCTGAACAAAGGGTCAAAGCCCTAAATGAAGAATTGATTAATAAGTTAGTCGAAATTCAACAAAATGCGGTTGCGGTAGCACGCTTTGTCCCTCAAGATTTCCTTAAGGTTCTGAATCGTAAAAATATTTCGGATATCAAACTCGGCGATTGTGTTGAAAAAGTAATGACCGTTCTATTTTTAGATATAAAATCGTTTACCTCCCTCGCTGAACGCTTATCTCCTGTTGAAATTTTCACTGTTTTTAACGAACTAATGAGTTATTTAGATCCTGCTATTTTAAAAAATTCTGGTCTTATAGATAAATATATTGGTGATGCCATTATGGCATTATTCAATAATGCTGATGATGCTGTGACTGCGGCATTGGACATGTTAGATGCTTTAGATGATTTTAATGCCGCACGTATTCGCGATAACCTGAAACCCATTAACGTAGGAATTGGGATAAACACCGGTAATTTGATTGTAGGTACCGTTGGTTTTGAAAAACGGATGGATTGCAGTGTAATTAGTGATGCTGTCAATATTGCTTCTCGACTTGAAACATTAACTAGAAATTTTAATATTGAACTCGTCATTGGTGAACAAACCTATGAAGAATTAAAACAAAAAGAAAAATACAATTTACGGAGCTTAGGTTTAACACAGGTGAAAGGTAAAAGCTTGCCTATAAAAATTTATGAAGTTTTTAATCATAACCCAGTAAGCGAAATGCAATTGAAAAAGGATTCGAGTACTCTTTTTACGAATGCATTAATGCATTATGACGCAAAACAATTTGCTGATGCAGCAAATCTTTTTGAGCAAATCGTAATAAATAATCCAAAGGACTCACCAGCACAATATTATTTGCAGCAATGCAAAGAAAAAATGATTGCTGCACAACCGTAATCAGACTAATTGCAAAATCTATAAGCGCAAGACCCCTAGGTGTCGCTTTTGCTTCACCAAGGGCAAAAAAATCCATTAACCTTGTTTAATTTGATCCACTACGTGTTGATTGAGATGGGTCACTATAAGACTGACTAATTTAACTGCTTGTTCATAATCACGTTTATCAAACATCCCAGCTTGTTGATGTGCATAGCGAATAGGAACTCCTATGTTGATACTGGGAACACCTGAACCCGAACCTTGAACTTTTGATCCATCCTGACCATAACCAATTTCTGATTCCAGTTGCACTTGAATATTATTTTTTTTTGCTAAATCTAAAACCCAGTTAAGTAGTTCTTGATGAGGAATCATCGAGCGATCATAGACAAATAAAGTAGGACCTTTACCCAAGGCAATTCGACCTTTGCGTTTTGCAATTAAAGCAGGATAATCATCCGCAATACCTACTTCAACATTAATTGTAATATCTGGATGAGTGCTGTGATATACCGTACTTGCGCCACGTAGACCAACCTCTTCCTGAACCGTTGCCGCAGCATAGAGTTGATTGGATTTATCCTGATTTTTTATGGAGTCAAGAACATCTCCGATAAGCGCAAGTCCCAAGCGATCGTCGAGCGCTTTTGCTAAAAAGCGGTTTTCACTTAATGGACTAAATTGACTCGCAGGAGTAACTTGCAATCCTGGACGCACATTAAATTTTGTTTCAGCCTGCTCTTTGGTTTCTGCACCGATATCAAGAAATATTGCACTCCCCGAGGGCAACTGATTTTTCTTGGCTTCATCAATAAGATGCGTCGAGTCCATTCCTGAATAAGCTAAAATAGGTCCATTAGGCGTGGATATCATCCAACGTTGTGCAAAAATTACTGAAGAAGGTATGCCGCCCAATGGAATAACTTTTATAAAACCATCTGCAGTAATTGATTCAATCATATATCCTACTTCATCCATATGTGCCATTAACAAGACATTAGGACCTTTCTGATTTCCTTTATATTGGCCAATTAAATTACCCATTCCATCTACAGTAATACTGTTCATGGATGGCTGCCATTGTTGCTTTACCGCATCGCGAACAGACTTCTCAAAACCAGATGCCCCTGCCAAATCAGTTAGTTTCGCCAAGGAGTGCTCGTCTGCAATAGCACTTGTTGCCCCAAGTAACATTAACCCTGCTGTGAAGAGATTTAATTTTTTCATGCCAATGTCCTTATCTAAAATCCAGTGTGTAAAACTACGATCAATAAGCCGGGAAAATTCAATTCCTCTACATCCTATGGCTTGTCTGAAGGGCTCAGAATGTGTTTTTTACCCAAATTATTGTGAAATTATTCTACTATAGTAACCCTCAAATATTTAGGCTATTATTGGCCTTTTTATTGGAATAATTTTTGCCATGCATACTGCCATTGTAATTCCTGCTCGTTATGCTTCAACTCGTTTACCAGGAAAACCTCTGGCAATGATTCAAGGGCAAACGATGTTGCAACGTGTAGTCCGCTTATCACATGCTGCTGCTGAAGGATTAGAAAATGTGTCTGTAGTCGTAGCAACCGACGATGAACGAATTGTCCAACATTGTAATCAACTGGGTGTTGCATCAGTAATGACTTCACCTGAAGCCCCCAGTGGAACGGATCGTGTAGCCGAAGCAATCCGGTCCATGAAGAACCAACCCGATTTCATTTTAAATATGCAGGGGGATGCCCCTTTAACGCCGCCAGATTTCTTACGTGCCCTAATTGATGCTTTTGCCACTTCTCCTTGTGACGTCGTCACTCCCGTAACCCAATTAACCTGGAAACAACTGGACGATTTGCGCCAAAATAAATTGACCACTCCCTTTAGTGGTACTACAGCCGTATTCGATGAAAAAACTGGCAACGCTTTTTGGTTTAGTAAAAATATCATTCCAGCCATACGCAAAGAAAATGAATTACGTCAAAAAGATGATAAGAGTCCTGTATTTCGTCATATTGGTTTATACGGTTATTCGCGAGATATGCTCGAACAATACCTGAGCTTGCCAGAAAGTAAATTTGAAAAAATGGAAGGGTTAGAGCAATTACGTATCTTGGAAAATGGTTATACTCTTCGTTGCATTCCCGTTGACTATAAAGGTCGTGCCAGTATGTCAGGTATTGATAGTCCAGAAGATGTAGTACGTGCTGAGGCATTGATTGCCCAACACGGTGAACTATTAGAGAGGATGTAACGATGACGACCCGATTACTGGTTGCACGCCATGGAAATACTTTTGCACCTGGCGATATTGTTCGTAGAGTAGGAACTACTGATTTGCCGCTCGTAGATAGTGGCTTGAATCAAGGACGCTTACTAGGCAACTACCTCCAAAATAATGGGCTTATTCCTGATGTCATCTTCACCTCAAAGCTCAAACGAGCCATACAAACAGCACAGCAAGCCCAAAGTACTATGGGGACCAATTTGCCGATTGAAACACTGGCCATTTTCAATGAAATCGATTATGGGCCTGATGAAAATCAACCCGAAGAAAAGGTTGTTGCGCGTCTAGGAAAAGAAGCAATTAATGCATGGGAAGCCCAGGCCATAGTGCCTGAAGGTTGGAAAGTCGATCCTTCGCTACTGATTCAGAATTGGCTGGATTTTTCGATACGTATTCGTAAAGAATACCCTGGAAAAACATGTTTGGTAGTTACCAGCAATGGGATTGCCCGCTTCGCACCTTATTTAACTGGTGACTTTGCAACATTCAGTGCGCAATATGGGATCAAAGTCGCAACAGGCGGATTGTGTGTCTTTGAAAACAACGAGCCATCTGAGGAATGGCAGTGTCTGGCATGGAATATAAAGCCACTGTGAAACCTGGAAACAAGTTACATGATATTCTGAGTAAGCGAAGTTGGTGCGGGATAAGAATTACAATTTGGCAATAAAGCAAGCCAATAAGGCTATGGCATTACTACAAGCCCTAAGTCCTGACTCGGGTACTTATCCGAATGAAGCAGATTATTTTATTAAAAATTGACAACCGACTTTATGGGTAAGCAATTATCCTAAATTACTGCAAATAAAACACAAATACGTCCCCAAAATCTATTTAGCTGCCATCATTGTGTAGGGAGTGAGTAAGGGGCTGTTGACTGTAGCTGCATAATCCTAACGGAGGATACGTCATCCTGAATGCAGTGAGGGGGCTCCAGAAGATGGGTATGAGTAAAATCCGGAGATCCTTCGTTGTAAACTCCTCAGGATAACGTGTGGTCGTGAATCCCTTCTAGATACTGTCTTTAAACATCATCAAAGTAATTTTTTAATGTTTGTTGCACATCCAAATTGAGCTCACCAGAATTAGGATCGATAGCGCTTACCGTATCCCCAAGATAACCAATCGCCCAGAAGAAGATGTTGTTGGTTTCCATGTTCGCTTGCAAATAAGGCATAACTGAATTGGTAAAAAATGCCTTACCTTTTGCAGTTTTCCATGAGGCCTCACCAAGCACAACCGGATAACCTGCTTTGGATAAAAATCCCCATGACCAGTCGAAACGTAATTGGCTTGGAATTCCGGGTGCAGTTTCCCAACCAGCGACCTCAGCAGGATACACATGCGGTGAAAAAACGATATGACTGTTTTGCGCTTGTGCATCACCCAGCAACCACTGCAAAGCAGTCTGATTAATTCCTTGGCTCACTAATTCTTTTTTAAATTTGTCCTTATCAAATACTGCTACTCCATTTTTAGCCTGTTTTTCATTGAGTAAAGGCTTGAAATCTTCTCCCCAATTCCCTTTAAAGAACATCCGATCTGACGCGCCACATAAAGCGGGATCAGGCGAGTGACTGTATCCATTATCATTCACGATCTTTGATTTAGGGACACAAATTACAGGGTTGTTTGAATCATCATTTCCTGAATCAGGGCCTTCCACAAAGAGCAACAAATTAGAGTTGTTTTTTTGAACTGCATTGGCAGCTGTTGCTATGACTTTTGTCCATGGTACTTGCGAGTCATGCGTTTTAAACCAATTTAAACGATAAGGTTCATTAAAAATATCAATGCCCAATACATTATCTAAGTTACGCTTTTTAATTTCTGTAGCTAAAAGAGAAATATCTTGTTCGTATCGATTCATATCGTATACCGTGCCATCTCGCATTGCATCGCCATAGCCGTGACGATGATGGATGTCAATCATTACCCGGATATTCTTCTTTTTTAACTCCTGTAAAACAGTCCAGAACGCTTGTTTCGGGCTCACTGCTTTTTCACAAGCACTTCCATTACTTTGCCATGTTTTACAAAATAAACCATTACCTGCGCTGGGGGCTGCTTTATCTGAAAGCCACTTATTCAAATCAACCTCATGTTGATCATCATAAAGAACTTCAGGCTGTATGGGTAATCGTACGGTTTTAAAACTCACCCCCGAATTTCTATCTACGCCTGAACTTGGGAACTCCCATGGCTTGCTGATCAAATTCATCATTCCATAAGCTCTTGGGCTGGAACTCAACGAGGGAATTGCATAAAAAGGATTGCTCTGTAAGCCTTGAAAAACATTGGTGTCCTGAAATCCAGACCATGATAGACCATCTATATGAACAAGTTGACCTTTATCATTGTAAATTTTACTTTCCCGAGTTTGGTAGGAGTACGCATCCAATGCAAGCATTAATAATAAACAGCTTCCTAATACTTTCATTTTTTTCATTCACTGTACCTCCAAATTAATACATGGATACTTTTTAAAGTGGACGTTATTTAACCACTGATACATAAATTTCAGGCAACAAATGGATGAGTTTTGCAAAAATTTAACAAATGGGATTTGAATTCAATTGACGCAAAAACAAAAAGCCTGATCGAAGCGCAACCCGAAAATCGTAATCCATTCGAAATTCCCGAGTTACACTTCAAACTAAAGAAGGGGCATTACCCTACATGTGAAAAACGGCGATCATTTTCATAAATTGATTTTTTAACCAATTCATCCATGTCAGCGCTAGGTTCACAAGATTGATACACAACTTTTAATGGAGAAACATCCACAGTTGATTTGGTACTATTATTTTGCAAATAACCATCTAAGTTTCTAAAGGTAGAATATTTATCGGCAGCAAACTCTTGGCATTGAGCCATGGTTTCGTCTTGGCATATTGAAAATTTAATTAAATGTTCTGAGTGAAATGGCTCATAGCTTTTTGAAAAAACATACTGCATATCGTACAAAACGCTATCTGCGCCTGCACAAAAATAAGAACCGGATTGGAACTTGTCATTCTCGAATACATCACTACGAATAAAACGACCTTCACCAGGTTGCAAACCAGCAAGTGTCACTTTATGAGTTGCTATTTCTTTAGGATTGTCTGCAAAAGCATAACCAGTTAAAACCAAACCCAATATTACCGAGGCTACTTTCATCATTCTGTTTTAACTCCTAATTTGAAATAAATATTCTTTGTAATGATTTTATTCTCCTTAAACCACTGCAAAGAACAAGAAAACAAGAGATTGTCTAAAAATAAAACAACTACTCTGATCAATTTCAGTCCGTCATTATACCCTATTTCATACGAATAGTGTAAAAATTTATAAATTAATTCTCATTTTGCTCGAAAACAGCTTATTTAAATGGTTCTAGAATTGTTGAACTATCGATAAATTAGATAGAGCGCCTAGCTCTTAAGCGGGCAGTCTCTTTTTGGCCTACTTGCATTTTTTATTAACCAAATAAAAACTATTTGGTACAATTGCCCAAATAAAAACTAACTGTGCGATGAATGTCTAAAGAGTTAATCCAAAATTTTAGAACTGCATTAATATATTATTTGCAAAACCCCTATGATAGAAAGCATAAAAAAAATCTAACCGCATCTGCTTTTGCAATATATGATCATGCTGTGAAATGCAATAATAGCATTGAACCCGATAAATTTATGAACTCTATCGATAAAATGGTACATGTTGCAGCTCGTGGAATTAAAGTACATCCTTATCTTGGAAAAGTATTGGATTCGTTTTCTCATGAATTATCGATGTTGGATCAGGGGCATAAAGCATACGCATTTCATGTACTCACAATCACTTATAACTGGTATTTAAAAGAACATGTAATTAATCCGGAAAAACTCGCGCGGGAAAAACTAGAGCTAATACAAAAAACAATCCAACAATTAAAAGTTAATAATAATCCTTATGTTACAGAATTAGAAAGTGCTCTAGCAAAACTAACCGCATCAGTTAATCAATATTTTACTTTATCGCCCGAGAAACAATTGTACGAGCATTCAGCATTTGAAAAAAAGCTAAAATTTATTTGCACTGAACATCAAACCGCCATCGCAAGTGATGTGCGATTTAAATCTGCTGTTTACAACTTCCTTGCAGTAATTTTTAATATTTTTAATGTGTTTGGGTTTTCTCTTGGTAATGAATACCAAAGAACAAATAGGTTGTTCCAAAAAGCTTCATTGACTCCAAAAAATACCTTATCCTATTTTAGAGTTCCCTTTATTAAAGTTGAGGATACGTTTGAGGAGGATAAAGATGAATCACCCGTTGGTTTTGGTCTCTCATAAAATTTAGTTGAAGCCTATGTGCATATCATCCTCAGGTTCAAGACCATTTACTATAGTTGAATCTGGTGCTGCATGAAGATGATGTTGTCCTGTAGGATTTTTATAAATTTTATGCTTTGAATTAGGTGCTTTTCGTTCAATTTCTTCAAAATTAGATTTGTTTACCAACCCATCTGTCTCGGAGTAATGGATTTCTATTGGAATTGGATTTTTGGCATGCCCTTCTTCGAAATATCGTGTTAAGTTTTTAAAAGCGTTCGCTACAAAAGAAATAAAATCTGAAAGAGATGAAAGCGCAGAAGCACCGCCTTCTCGTCTTATTCCTCGTTGCCCTATTAGATGAGCATGCTCATCTTTGTCACTCGGATTAAATTTAATCGTTGGTAAATTACCAATGATTTGTAACAGTGGATTTTTCATAGCTGCTGGGGCTACTAACTGAATTTTTTTTATCTTATCTTTAGGCAAATTTGGAGGCGGATTTTCATTGAGTTCATGGATCATATTTAATGCATTGGCAATAACTGCACCTCCTAGGCTGTGGCCTAATAAGATTATTTCATCGACATTGGGATCAGAATAGGCCTTTTCTAACATGCTATAAAAATCTAATTGCATTTGTTTAATATTTAAATCCTCTTTCCCGCGAGACTCATCAAAAGCAGCGCCGGACTGATCGTAACTTATAACCTTATAACCTCTTCTGACATACTGGTTAGCAACCACATTAAAAGTGTTTACGCTGTCTTGCAATCCATGTACCGCTAATACTAATTTTTTGCCTGCTTCATTTTCTGGAGCAAAATCAGACCATGTTTTTATTTGTAATGTTCTATTATCATTTTCAGCTTTATATTGCTTAAATCCTTGTGGATGTTTGGCAGAAAAATCAACAATGGCCTGCTTTATTAAAATCTCAAACCGGCTTGAAAAGCCTCTGCTAAAACTTGAGGATAAGAAATGGCTTGCTATCTCTTTAACCACCTCATCAATTCTATCTGGTGGTACCTTTTGTGGACTACGATAACTATTTAAGATTTCTCTTATTGCGTAGAGATCAGCTACCCTCTTCTTATTGGGATTAGGATTTAAATCTTCATATCGCTTACAAGCGTATTCTATTACTTTGGCAAAGTCATATTCTATGGTTGCTGTGCTATAGCTGGCATAAGGTTCTAATGCACCCAAGGCCTTTTGCATTGTTTTATTTATTTCTTCTTCCACCTTAGCTTTTTTTGAGTTTCCTTTAGTAACAATAAAAGCAGCTAAGCAAGTATGCCAATTTTTGGTATCTGAATAGTTTCCTTGTGGTGTTTCTTTTGCTTTTTCTACTAAAGATGAAATTACTTCATCCATTTGGTTTTAATTAATTTTTATAATGTTCTTTGAAATTAAACTGGTTAATGCAAGCTTACAGGCTTCTGCTAAAGCGGCATCCTTTCTGGATTCAACTACCATGGCATCTAATTTTTCTTGGTATAAAAGAAGAGCAGCCCTATTGTAATTAATAAAATCAGGGTTGTTCTTAGTAAATGATTGATACGCTTTTAGGCTTGTGGGATGTTTAGGGATCTGTTCCGCAGGATGATTAGGGTATTTTCTTGCGCAATAAACAGCAAATGCTTCATTCAGATAGCTTAATTTAAGGGTGTTTAGATCGGAAAAACTTTCATCTCTATGAAGCTGTTGGACTTTGGACCGAGAGCCTAATGTAGTATAAATGTCTTTATAGCTATTTCCCATTCCACACCTCATTCAAAAATACTTTTTATTTTTGCTGATATGTATTTTTTTATTCTCTTCTGGGGTGGAATTATTTTTTATCATATCGTATAAATATTATACCATAAAATTTTCCTGCTTATATTTTTATCGCTCTACTTTATTTGTGACTCACTGCACTATTTCTATGAATTGTTGCGGATTTTAACAATCGTTGATCAACTAATTACCATAATGGCAAGTAAATAATAACTATTTGATTTCATGCCAAAAAAGTCTTTGCGATTAAAAAAAAATGAGTTATAACTCTCTCTTACCTGAATCAAGGATTGACGGGTATTATCTAGGATTGTTCAGCATGATGCTGAACATTATTTTTTCATGGAGTGAGAAAATGAACAGTAAAGTATTTTCGCAACGCTTCAATCGCGAGTTGGCTTCATTGGACTTTCCAGAGGAATTAACCGAGAAAGTCAAAGCCGTAGCTAAAGTATTCGGTATTTCACGTCATTTAGCTAACTCTTTAATCTTTGGCCACATACTTCCAGCAGCAGAACAACTTAATAGGATCGCCGAGATTTTAGAAGTTTGTCCGAAATGGTTATGTGGGGCAACCGACCGAAAAAAAACTTATCAAGCTCGTGAAACTGCAGAATGATGTATAATAGTTAAAGTTGAGATAATTATTATATATTTGTAAAATGCTGTATCTGATCTTAAATTCGATTATTAGATACAGCATATGTATCTATTTTCATCATAGAAAATAGCTTTTATTCGCGGGTTACTACCATCATGGAATGCTTAAGTTTTTGTATTGCCAAATCAATTGATTTATCACGTGTCGACAGTCATTTTAAAAATGCTTCAACTGACTTTACCTCATTGAAAACTCGAGATGTTCTAAAGTTAAGTGCAAACCACAACAAAGACCATACAATATTCATTTTTAAAAATGGCACAGTGGTTTCATGGGGGATCAAACGTTATCAGATTAATGACTATCTAAACACCATTAAGCAGCTGATTGATAAACCGGTCACACTTTTGGTGCATGATGAATTTCATTATCAATTCAGTGATAAAACTACGATAGAACCACATGATTTTTTCGATGTGGACTGCCTGACTATAGAGGATGAGAGTGATGAACTCAAACTCAGTCTCTCTTACGGGTTTTCTCAATCCGTCAAATTACAATATTTTGAAACCATTATTGATGCGCTAATCGATAAATATAATCCTACGATTCAAACGCTTTCGCATACCGGTGAAATGGAAATTAGCCGTACTCAAATACAACAAATTATAGGGGAAATCCTTGGTGCTAAAAGTGAACTGAATTTAATTAGTAATTTCCTTTATCACCCTAAATATTTTTGGCAACATCCAACCTTAGAAGAACATTTTACCATGTTGGAACGTTACCTACATATTCAAAGACGCGTCAATGCGATTAATCATCGACTCGATACTCTAAATGAAATTTTTGATATGTTTAATGGTTACTTAGATAATCGACATGGCCATAACTTGGAGATTATCATTATCGTCTTAATTATTTTGGAAATTATTGTTGCGGTCTTAAACTTACATTTTTAATAAATTAGGCTGTAATTAGAGCAAATTAATCCAAAACAAGCTATTCTTTACAAAAATGAATAATAATTTATTATCAATTATGCTTAGTAAAACAAATCAACTTAATAAAGATCAGCTCAAAGATCTAGAATATTTAAAAACCGCATGCAAAAAAAATGACGGCAGTGTACCCAATTTATACACTCACTTGCTCATACAAAAAAGAAATTTACCTACGCTCGTGCTGAACTATGACAAAAAAAAATTAGTCGGCTTTCTGAGTGTTTTTTTCTTTTACGAAGATGCAGTTGAAGTTTCTCTACTTGTTCACCCAAATTATCGTCGGAAAGGCATAGCCAAAAAATTGCTTCACAATATATTACCGCTTGTGCAAGAACAAGGTTTTCAAAAATTGATTTTTTCTAATCCTGCTCATATAAATAGTCCGTGGTTAACTGAGCTTGGTTTTTCGTATCTGCATAGTGAATACTATATGGAGCGACATGATTTAAACCCATTACTGGATTACAAAAAAAATCTAACATACCGCACTGCAACAGAAAAAGATATTCCATTGCTTTGCGTCTTAGATGAAGCCTGTTTCTTCAAAACCCAAGCAGAATTAGTTCCTCGTTTTGAACACATTCTTAGTGATAGAACCTATCAAATAATACTGGCCTTTGAAGATAATCACCTTGTAGGAAAAGCACACATTCGCTGGGAAAACCATGGTGCAACGCTTTCTGATATTGCCGTTTTACCAATTCGCCAAGGTAAAGGATTGGGGACAGCCTTGATTTCTCATTGTATTAATTATGCTTTAAGCGAGGGGAAACCCGATCTGAATCTTGATGTAGAAACACACAATCAAAAAGCGCTTAATCTATATACCCGCCTAGGTTTTCTAACTCAAAATTCATGTGATTACTGGGAAATTAACCTCTTCGAATTGCAAAAACGAATTAAACCAAAAAACAAACATTGATATGTCTTCGCTACTCGAGGTACCTTTTATATCGATGTGGTGAGCAGAACTGAAACTCTGCTGTCCCAGAAAAACAGATTATATTGGCTGCGCTGAGTAATCATCACAACCATTAAGTTAATAAAACTGTCGTTCCCGCTGAAGGCGGGAATCCATTTCTCGAAAATCGCTCAATACTACAAAAAAAATCGATTCCCATCTTCGCGGGAACGACACTTAATGACAGTGTGAGTAACCATTTCCTTAAAATAAAACCTCTTCATATAGAGCTTGACAGAATTTAAACCCCGCCTTTAGTATTGTCCTAAAAAAGCCGTAACAACTTTTTTTCTCAAAATCGTTCGTTCAGCTTACATAAAAGACGTCTCACATTTAAAAAATTAAAAGGGATCATTGATGAAAAAAAGGGTTGTTATAACCGGCATGGAAATAACCTCTTCCATAGGAACAAGTTTAAACAAATTCTGGGAAGCGGCAAAACAAGGGCACTGTGGAATAAAACGCATTCAGAGCTATGATCCTTCCTTGTACCCAACACAAATAGCAGGGGAAATCACGGATTTTTCACTGGAGCATCTTCCGGAGCTTAATAAAAATAAACGTTATCCACGGGTCGCTCAATTCGCACTCTATTGTACACATAATGCCATAGAACAATCTGGACTTACTCCTCAGGAACTCAGCAAAACAGGGACTTTCATAGGAACTGGAATGGGTGGATATCCCGAATCAGAAAGCAGTTATAAATTTTTCTTTGATGATAATTGGAAAAAAATGCAACCTCTGACGGTTATTCGAGGAATGTCTAACTCCATTGCCAATTTTATTGCCATCGGATTTGGCCTGGGTGGACCCAATTCGACGATTTCGAATGCATGTGTTTCCTCGGCAGATGCCATAGGAACAGCTTACCAACAAATCGCTCATGGTCGACTTTCCACTGCTGTCTGTGGCGGTACAGAAGCACCTCTTTGGGAATCGATGATGTCTGCTTGGTGCAAATTAAAGGTGATGGCAACCAATAATGAGACACCAACAAAAGCCTGCCGTCCATTTGATCTGAATCGTGAGGGGATGGTGATGGCGGAAGGAGCCGGAATTTTAATTCTTGAAGAATTAAATCACGCCCGAGCACGAGGAGCCACTATTTTTGCGGAAATTATTGGTTTTGGGTCCAGCTGTGATGCATTTCATATTACCGCCCCCTCTTCAGAAGGACAGCAACGTGCGATTCAGGGGGCATTAGATGACGCTAAATTATCATCGCGAGATATCCAATATCTCAAAGCTCATGGTACCGGAACACCATTAAATGACAAAATTGAAACACAAACGATTAAATCAATATTTGGTGAACGAGCCTATGAAATCCCGGTCACCGCACAAAAATCAATGACTGGGCATGCCATAGGAGCCTCTGGGGTAATGGAAGTCATTTCCACATCACTGAGTCTACAGCATGATTTATTATTACCTACAATTAACTTGGAAACTCCAGATCCTGCCTGCGACTTGGATTATGTCCCTAATGAAGCACGGAAAAAAGCTATTGATATCGTACTATCTAATCATTTTGCCTTTGGAGGCGCCAACGTAGCCTTGATCCTACGCAGGTACATCAAATAGAGGCGTAGCCTGGGTGCTTGCAACTAAATTTTCTACACATCGCTGAAAAACCAGCCCATCTCTATTCCGACGTCCCGCGGCTTTGTCCGTGGGATCCAGAAGATCTACCCTAAAACACTGGACCCCGCGGACAAAGTCGCGGGGCGTAGACGCAGATGTGATCTAGAGGCCGCTGTTTGCAAAGAGGAATTCTTTACACCACAGCTACTTAAAACATATAACCCACACTGAACAATAATTCTGCAGTATATAAATGGGGCATACCGGGGCCTTGGTCTAAGGTCGCACCATCATCACCTAAATAATTTTTACCCCAATCTGCAAATTCAGCGCCTACACCTACTTGCCAGTTAGGGGTTAACATTTTTTGCACGCCTAACCCAACAGTATAGGAAAAAGCAACCGTACTGGCAGTGTCAAACCAGTAGGTAGGATACAGAACTGGATCGATTGTAGTAGGAAACCAATCATGAGCATGGTTCCAACCCACACCAAAACTACCACTTAAATAAGGCTGAACTGCTTGGAACCCGCAAGCAATAAGTTTCCCTTTAAACTCCGCCCGCACATGACTTACCTTATAGCTATAGGTATAAACATCGGGAACACCATCAACAGAAACTGTTCCTGAAAGACTCGCATCACTGGCTGCGGCCACCCCGAGTCCAAATTGAGCAATAACATTGCTTGCACCAATAAAATGCTGTAGTCCAAAAAACAATTCACCCGATCCTAACCAATCGGATTTCGAGTCAGCTAGATATAAGTTGTTCTGCGGGGGCGGAAAAGGATAAAGATATTGATCTTTCCCTGGATTAGACCACGCAGGTCCCCCACTTACGATAATGATTGAGGACCAAACCTGGGGTAACACTGGGGCATAAGGATCTACCATAGCAAATACATTTACGGTAAACAGCGCACAAAACCCTGAGGCTATTATTTTTTTCAACATACATGTCCTTTTGATTTTTAATCATGAAATCCTAAGCATTCAGGCTAATTTTATACAGTATTTGGACCTACTTTTCTATACTTCATATCACTACATTTTAACCGCGGCTGCCGGGCTTTGTTGCGCTTCAGAAAATGGTTCATAATCTTCATCCAATGAAGTCAAAATTGTAGTCACGGTGAAAGACAGCGAGCTCAGGTATCACCATATTTTATTCCAATTTAAAAAATGAAAGGGACTTAATAAAGACTCACTTTGTAGATGATTCTACGCAAAGCAATCAAGTCATTTAAAACATAGCAATGGAGGTTTCTTGAGTATATAATCAGCTATTTTATAAAAAAAGGCTTACAAATGAGTTATTCACTACGTGATGTCGCAAATAAGGTACAAGGGGTAGTCATAGGTGATGACTCAATAAAAATCTCTTTCTTATCTCCTATTGATGAAATTAAACCTGGAAGCTTAGTGTTCGCTGACAGTAATGAAAATATAAAATTGGCAGAGGCCTCACCAGCAGCTGCTATATTAGTCAATGAACAAATCACTACCTCTCAAAAACCATTAATACAAGTAAAGCATCCATTCAAAGCCTTTATTACTCTGATGAATCACTTTAATCCGCCCCAAACAGTCGTTCCTAGCATTCACCCCACTGCAGTTATCGGCGAAGGAGTGCAATTAGGGAAGGAAGTATTTATAGGGCCCTATGTGGTCATCGAATCAGGTAGCGTTATTGGGGATCATTGTATTTTAAAAAGCCATATTCATATTGGTCGTGAGGTGACTCTCGGTGCTCACACCACCATTCATTCTCATGTCACTGTGTATGATTCGTGTCAAATTGGCTCCCGAGTCATAATTCATGCATCTACTGTTATTGGCTCTGATGGTTTTGGTTACACCTTTGTTGATGGCAAACACCTCAAAGTACCTCATGTTGGGCGAGTCATTATTAAAGACGATGTAGAAATAGGAGCAAATACCGCCATAGATCGCGCCACCATGGGGGCGACTGTTATTGGCGAGGGGACCAAAATTGATAACCTGGTCCAGATAGCGCATTCTGTTAAATTGGGTAAACATAACATTTTATGTGGTTTCACTGGCATAGCAGGAAGTACGACTTCCGGAAATCACGTAATTTTTGCGGCGAATGTTGGGGTTAGCGATCATGTACGTATTGATGACGGGGTGGTATTAGGTGCTCGTACAGGGGTACCACCGAACAAACATTTGAAAGAAGGAAATGTTTATTTAGGCAATCCAGCTCGCCCTAAAGATATTGCCATTCAACATGAGTTAGGTGTCAATCGAATCCCTTTGATACGTAAAAACATTAAAGCACTTTCGGAACAAGTTGAATCATTGAAGAAGCAACTAGCCAAAGCAGAGGCAGAGTAACTATGACATCCCCCTTGATTCTTATTGATGGCTCATCCTATTTCTTTCGCGCCTTCCACGCGCTACCGCCTTTAACTAATTCAAAAGGCCAACCCACAGGTGCCATCTATGGGGTAGCTAATATGATTAAAAAGCTCATTAAAGACTATCAACCAGAAGAATTAGCAGTAGTCTTTGATGCCAAGGGAAAAACATTCCGAGATGAATGGTATCCAGAATACAAAGCGCATAGACCGCCTATGCCCCAAGAGTTAAGCTCTCAATTTGCGCCCTTGATCCAGATACTGGAAGCGATGGGACTTCCCATATTGATTATCGAAGGCGTTGAAGCCGATGATGTAATAGGGACTTTGGCAAGGCAGGCGACCGAACAAGGAATTTCTGTGGTCATTTCGACTGGCGATAAAGATATGGCTCAGCTCGTTAATGAACATATTACATTAATCAATACTATGAGTAATACCATCATGGGTATTGATGGGGTCAAAGAAAAATTTGGGATAGTACCAGAGCAAATGATTGATTATCTTACACTTATTGGCGACAGTGTGGATAACATTCCAGGGATAACCAAATGTGGACCTAAAACCGCAGTCAAATGGCTTACCGAATATCAAACTCTGGATAATCTCCTTCAACATGCAGCTGAAATTAGTGGCAAAATTGGTGAGTACTTACGTGCAGGCATACCTCAACTGCCATTATCCAAAAAATTGGTGACGATTAAAACAGATGTTGATTTACCTCTAAGCTGGGGGGAGTTAAAACCTAAGCCAATGAATAAAGAACAACTCATTGAGTTAACCCGTCAATTTGAGTTTAAAAACTGGCTGAAAGATCTTTTAGGAGAAGAAGGAAGTACATCCTCAAAACCTAGTACATTCAACATTCCCTTCGAATTAATTACCACCAATCACCAATTAAATCATTTACTCAATCAACTGGAACAATGCCAAGCATTTTGCATTGATACAGAAACAACCAGCATTGAGATTATGCTTGCAGAAATCGTCGGAATTTCTTTAGCGATTGAAGAAGGAAAAGCCGTATATATTCCATTTACGCATACAGATGGAACGACCCAATTAATTCGTGAAGAAGTATTAACTGCATTAAAACCTATCTTAGAAAATCCCAAAATTAAAAAAATCGGCCAAAACCTCAAATATGATTATTCCGTATTGAAAAATCATGGCATCAGCCTTCAAGGCATCTGTTATGACACCATGTTAGAATCTTATGTGCTTAATAGCGGTGCCGGGCGTCATGACATGGATTCAATGGCCTTAAAATATCTAGGACATAAAGCCATTAGTTATGAAGAAGTTGCGGGAAAAGGAGTAAAACAACTGCGTTTTGATCAAATTCCGGTGGATAAAGCAGCAGCTTATGCCGCTGAAGATGCAGAGATTACGCTGCAACTTCACAATAAACTGTTCCCTTTGCTCCCTGAATCAGTGCAAAAAGTATTCAATGATATAGAAATGCCATTAGTTACGGTGCTTGCTGATATGGAGCGACTTGGAGTGCTGATTGACTCCGTAACTTTGGAGAAGCATGGAAACCGTTTAAAAGAGCGCATTAATGCGCTAGAGCAAGAAGCATTACAATTGGCAGGCAAACCTTTTAATCTGAATTCTCCCAAACAATTACAAGAGATCCTCTTTGATTCACACAAACTACCAGTGATCGCAAAAACACCAACCGGACAACCTTCCACAGCAGAGTCTGTACTGCAAGAACTCGCTTATGATTACCGTCTTGCGGCAGTAATTCTCGAATACCGCAGTCTAACGAAACTAGTTTCTACATATATTGATACCCTACCTAAAAAAATTAATCCGCAGACGCACCGAGTACATACAACGTACAACCAGGCAGTCGCTGCCACAGGCCGACTCTCTTCAAGCGAGCCCAATTTGCAAAATATTCCAATTCGAAGTGAGGAAGGCCGGCTCATTCGTACTGCATTTATAGCACCTGAAAACTGCATCATTCTTGCAGCAGATTACTCGCAAATCGAATTACGAATCATGGCTCATTTATCACAAGATGAAAATCTATTAAAAGCCTTTGCTCACGGTTGGGATATTCATGCAGCAACAGCCAGCGAAATTTTTCAAACACCCTTAAATGAAGTCAGCAGTGAGCAACGCCGTCGCGCCAAAGCAGTCAATTTTGGTTTGATTTATGGAATGTCTGCTTTTGGTTTGGCTAAACAAATCGGGGTGGAACGTCAGGATGCACAATATTACATTGACACCTATTTCCAGCGCTATCCTAAAGTTTTGGAATACATGAATCGCACCCGACAGCAAGCTCATCATCTAGGTTATGTAGAAACCTTGTTTGGTAGACGTTTGTATTTACCCGAAATAAATGCACGCAACATGATACGCCAAAAGGCAGCAGAGCGAACAGCAATCAATGCACCGATGCAGGGTACTGCTGCAGACATCATTAAAAAAGCGATGATATCTATTGCTAAATGGCAAAATGAGCAAAAAAATCCACCCGCCAAGATGATTATGCAAGTACATGATGAATTGGTTTTTGAAGTAAATGCCCAAGAGATTGAGTCAAGCAAAAAGATAATTCGAGAATTAATGGAGCATACAGTGGAACTTTCCATTCCGCTGGTAGTCTCTATTGGTACAGGCGCTAATTGGGATGCAGCTCATTAATAATGTTTTGTTATGCGATGAAGCAGCGTGGTTGTGCGGTATGTGAAGCATTAGCGCTTCATTTTATACATGATGGGTTGCCCAATAAATATTCAAGGCGTCACCATATTCAAGAGGTTTAATAATTTGTCCTCTAACATTTAAGTCCTTGATCGCAAGCTTATCCTCTTTTGTATAAGCATTAGTCAAAATAAATACTTCGGTAAAAGCTAATGAAGGATCTTTACGGATAATTTTCAGCAAATCGATCCCATTCATTTTAGGGACATTAATATCAAGGAGAATAACTTTCGGATGAATTTTTGCTTGTCCATCCCGCCCGAATAATTTATTTAATGCTTCTTCACCATTTGAAGCCACCTCAATAGCGCACGACTCTTTAACTTTTTTAAATACACGTTTTACACCCTCGACATCAACAATATCATCCTCAATATACAAAATATCAACGATGTTTCCTTTGGATTCCATAGTCATTCTCCTGCCGCGATGGTGTTCTTTAAATGGCTCAAAATCACGGTTATTAGGAATTAGTTTTCTAAAAGAGACTTATCCTAATTATATTGATTCATACTTTGATTATAGTATCAATAAAAGATCATTATGTGAAATAGTTAACTTTATTGCCTATAATCTATATTACACGGTCATAGGGAATAAAAATTATGTATCAATTGGACAAATCCATTAATTTTATGCTTGTGGATGACGATGAAATTGATATCAAAGATATGCAAAGAACATTTAAAAAAAATAAAATCAATAATCCACTGCATGTGGCTACTAATGGGATAGATGCCTTAAACAAATTATTAGGCATTAATGGAGAAAAGAAACTAACACCAACCCCAAAAATAATTCTCTTAGACATCAATATGCCTAAAATGAATGGTATCGAGTTTATGAAAACTCTTCGAACCAATAAACAATTAAAATCTCTATTGATTTTTATTCTTACTACTTCAAATAGTGAAAAAGATAAAATAGATGCATACAACTTGAATGCGGCTGGCTATATTGTCAAACCATTTCAAATTTCAGACTTTATGGAAGTAATTTCATCCTTACATCACTATTGGAATCTGCTTGAGTTCCCTAACAAAAAAGAGGATTAGTAGCCATTACTATCCGCTAAACGATATTAATGAGGGTTCAAATCTTGTTTGCTGATTTGCTTAGGCCAGGTAAATGACATCGAAGTTCCATGTCCAACCCGAGATTGAACCATAACTCGCCCCCCCTGAGCTTCAACAATTTTTTTCACTATACTCAGGCCAACACCTGTAGACTCCAATTCATCTCTTGATTTAAGCGTTTGAAAAACCATAAAAATTTTGTCAAAAAACTCGGAGGGAATTCCCGGTCCATCATCATGAATCGTAAACGTATAAAAGGCACCTGATGTTTCAATCTCAATTGTAATCGTACCTTTTTTTCGATGGTGGTGTTTTATGCAATTGCCCAGCAAATTAGATAATACCTGCATCAATGGAATTTTAGCTGTTTTAAAAATCGGCAGATGTTTTGGATAATGTATTTCAAATCGGCCTTCTTGATTAAGGCTCTCAATAATTTCCTTCAAAATTTCTTTGGTATTTACAAGCTCAAGATTCAAATCTAATCGACCAGCTCGTGAATATTGTAATATTCCATCGATTAAATTGGCCAAACGCAACGTACGTTGCCGTAATAATGCCAAATGATCTTTCGATTTATCATCTAACTTATCAATATTATCTTCTTCAATCCAGGTCGCTAAACGTTCGATTGCCCGCAAAGGAGCCTTTAAATCATGTGATGCAATATAAGCAAATTGTTCTAACTCTTCATTCGTCTTTATCAATTGATTTTCAATTTTCTTTGCTTCAGTAATGTCTTTGGAAATCATAACGAACCCAATGGGGCGGCCTTCATTATCCCGACGCAATGCTAAGGTGACCGAGGCAATAAAAGTTGACCCATCTTTGCGAATGCGTTCAAACTCCTTATCTGCCTTCCCCTCTCGCAATGTTTTTTGCATAAACTCCTGAGCAGCTCCGGATTTAATATCTTCGGGATTATAGAGGTCCAAAATATTCTTCTTGTTTACCATTTCTGTAGCATGGTATCCGTAATTACGATAAGCTCCTTCGTTCCAGACAATTATTTTTCCATCCAAATCTGTTCCTACAATTGAATACTCAATTGAGCTTTCTAGAATATTTTGCAGAATACTTTTTGCATAAAATGCTTCTTCTGTCTTAATAGGTTGTACCTCCAAATCAAGTATGCTCTCCTTTATTGGTGCATGCTTTTTGTTTTGGTGATTTTTAGCCTTGTTAAATTGCTGGCCTAAGGAACTGAGATCATTATCCATTTCTTTTTTACGAATTCTTTTTGTTTTATGTATTTTTTTTGGTGGATGATCCGAAGGCCTCTGCATTCGTTCATAATCCATCATTTGCGATTTCCTTAAAAAAAAAGATCTATTTACTTGTCCTGTAAACAGTATATATTTACAATTATAGCGCGTATTTCAGGTCTTTGCTGACAATACCTAAGAGAAGTTCAGAACAACATATGTAAGCCTAAATGCAGTCTAGTTGATAGCCAGCCAGTCTTTTAGCATGAGAGGCATGTGAGAACGCTTGCTGTTTTTTTCCAATTGACTCATCAAAATAATAAGCCCAAGTTTTTTGAATACATTCCGGACTTATGGTTTTAGTCCAAGTATTATATTCATTAACTAACCGATTATATTGAATAAAAATCTTAGCAAAAGATCCGTGCATAAATTCAGAATCTGACCATGCGATAAGAGGAAGATGAGGGTATTTTTGAAGTATTACCGCTGCAAGTTGAGGGCCATGAGTAGAGGACTCATCAATCAAATTCAACTCACCATCAATAATAACCAGATCTGGTGCATGTGTATCTATAAAAGACAAAGCATCTTGGCTGTTGCTTACGACATCTATTGATATTGGAGTAATCACTGACTCCATGAGTCGAGATAAGCAAAATGCATTAAAAACGCTGTCTTCGATAATTAATACACGCATAGCATCCGGGCTCCCTTTTAGTTCAGGATTAAGTATAAAGATCAAACCTTAAGGAAGAATTAAGAAATTATTTTTTGAACTGATTTATTTTCTTGTCTATATAAGTAGATTTCACGCGCCACTATATAATTACCCACATCGTTCATAGTTGAGGGAGAAAGCAACTCATGCTGGATATTAAAACTGAAGTACTTAAGGCAGAACAGAGAATTCGTTCCTATATTCGTGAAACTCCTTTGGATTTCTCTGTTCCACTTAGTAAATTAACCCGGGTAAACCTTCATTTAAAATGTGAGAATTTACAGCATACAGGTTCATTCAAAGTACGCGGCGCATTTAATGCTTTATTGTCTTTAAAAACAGAGCAGCAAAATGGGATTATCGCGGCATCTACCGGAAACCATGGGGCAGCAATTGCCTATGGATTGCATCAGCTCAATCGCCAAGGAATTATTTTTGTTCCCGAAAATGTATCTCCCGTAAAAAAGGAAAATATAGGTTTTTATAATGCGTCTCTTAAACTCTATGGGAACGATTGTGTAGAAACTGAGTTACACGCAATAGACTATGCAAAACAACAGGGCATGGTTTATGTGTCTCCCTATAACAATACTCAAGTAGTTGCGGGTCAGGGCACCATTGCTGTAGAGCTGATGCGCCAACTAAATTCCATTGATGTAGTTTTTATACCCGTTGGCGGAGGCGGATTAATTGGGGGAATTGCCGGATACATGAAAGCCGTTTCTCCAAAAACCAAAATTATAGGGTGTTTACCAGAAAACTCTCCAGTTATGTCTGAGTCAATAAAGGCAGGGAAAATTATTTCCATGGAAACCTTGCCAACCCTTTCAGATGCTACAGCTGGGGGGATTGAGCCTGACTCAATTACTTTGGACCTGTGTCGCGATTATGTGGATGATTTTGTTTTAGTTTCCGAAAATGAAATTCAATCGGCACTCCTTACAATCATAAAAACACAACATTTATTAATTGAAGGTGCTGCAGGAGTTGCTCTGGCTTCATTTTTAAAATGCGCCAAAGATTATCCAGGAAAAAATGCCGTGGTGGTTTTAAGTGGAGGAAATATTAGCCTGGAAACATTAAGAAAAGTAATTCGGTAGTTGATAAATACTCCGTTTCCATTTGGCAAGGCACTCATCATCCCACAGATAAACACTGCAAGATGATGAGTATTTAAAACTTAATGGCCACCGCCTCCTTCTCCGCCATAACCTTTTTCATTACTTGATGAAATGGGTTGATCGGGTTCACTTGTATTGCAGGAACTGAGGAATACAGTAACACCCACCAAACAACATACAAAAATCACTCTTTTCAATAGGTTAATTGTTGACATGGCTTTCCTTATAATTATTTATTCCATAAGTTGTCTATAGGTCTAAAATCCTACTTAGAGGATTTAATTCATGCCTCAATATGATCTTAGTTGTCATTATTATAATCTGCAATGATCTCCTCAATTACACTCCAAGATTTCGTAATATCCAAAGGATTCGTACCTGGTAATGCGGCACATACAATCAATGCTTTCCACAAGGCCCATCCCCGAGCGCGCGCCCATGTGGCTTTATCAAGTTGAAGAGTCCTACGAAACACATCCCGACTTTGTGCTTTTAAAAATGTCCAAGCAAGTACCAAATCACATGCTGGATCACCGATAGCCAATTGACCAAAATCAATTACTGCACGAAGACATCCTTCTTGAATCAATAAATTGCCCACAGCAATATCACCATGAACCCAAACAGGATGTTTTTGCCAGGGCTCAGCGAGCGCCTCGGACCATATTGAAGATAGAGTTGCTGTATCGGTTTGTTTCGCCAAAATTTTGATTGCCTCTTGTACTTCAGCATCATAAGTTATCAGTGGGCCTCCACGATAGAAACTGTGCTCGCCAGCTAATGGTCCTCCTGTCGTATCAATTGCTTGTAATTCCAATAAAAATTTTGCAAGATCCGCGGCAAATAGGCTCTGATCGTTAACGCGTTCAATGGATGCTGTTTGCCCTTCAATCCATCGATAAACTGACCATTGCCAAAGATAGCCCTCTGCCGGCTCTCCTTTCGCTATAGGTGTTGGAATTTGCAACGTTAGATGAGGAGCAAGGTAGGGAAGCCAATGCTGTTCTTTTTCTACTTGGAGCGCATAAAATGTATCACTTGGAAGGCGAACGGTCATTTCATCGCCTAGATGAAAGGTTCTATTATCCCAACCACTAAATTCTACGGGTTTGATAGGTAAATTAGCCCATTGTGGAAATTGTGAATCAATCAATCTTCGTACAAGTGAAACATCAATTTGTACCATCATTATTACCTCAAACAGTTGTTGTCTCCTAGCCACGAGTAGAAAATCTTGCTGAAAAATCAAATGCGTACAGGTTGAATTGGTTTTAGAAAAACGCAGCACAGATTAATGGAACTAAGTTAAAAGTATTTTTTATATTTCCTCTCTGCCTACGTCCGCGACTTGTTCGCGGGATCCAGCTACGAAGCCAGCACTCTTTGGTTTCCGCGAACAAGTCGCTGAACGTAGGCTCTAAGAGAATAAGCTTAACTTAGTGCCATTACAGCATAGCTGCCATGTGAGCATTTCTTAGAACCATTTTAACTCAAGATCAACCAAAGATGCCTACACTTCGACATCATGCGCCAGGAGACGTCTGTTCGCACGAAAATAAGTTACAGGAGAGTACTCTAATAAATCCGATAGTTTTTCCATATAAATACATGCAAAACGGTCCACTTGATAGGCAAAATAACTTTCCTCGGCACCCGCGCGAAAAATACGTTCCCATTTTGGATTAAAATAGCTTTGTTGCTCTTTTAACAATTTGGTAAGCTGTGCGTCAATTCTGCTGATTTGTGCTTGCAACTCCTGTATTTCATTGCTGTATTGCTTTGAGTCTTCATCAACCATTTTAGTGTACAACTTGACGTATTGTTTTTCTAAATCTTTTTTGACGTCCATTGCCTTGCTGATTTCTTTCTCTATGGGCATGGCTCGTGCTTGCGCCGCTATTTCATCTCCAAGCTCTTCGACAACTAAAGCAGTGCGCCAATTACAATCTTTTTTCAACCTTAAGATATCCCCATAAATGTGATCGCCAATATACAGAATCTCATCACCACGGACATGTAGATCTTCGGTAAATTTTTTGGCATTACCTCCTTGGTACACGCCTGGCACTATTGGACCTACTGTATTAGTCATTGTACCCACAGCTGGATGAATTGATAAAAAACGAAGATTATCGTAAAAAAAGCGGGGTTTATTGGCTAAGGTAATGACAAATTCAAATAAATTGATCCAACTCTCACCTTTCTTTAGAAAAGGATTAATTGCGTATTCCAGCAATAGCTTGGTATAAGAAAAATCAGAGTTGGTGAGAATAAATATTTTTTTACCATGATGGATGAAGTGCTTCAGCCCATCAACCAGCGCGCGTTCTTTAATTACATATGTTGGTAAATTTTTACTGATGATTGTTTTTAAGCTACCATCAGAATGGACCTTATCTACACAAAATTGTACATCCTGCGCTATGGTTTGATAACTAGGAATTTCCTCAGGATATAGAGTATCTTTCAAGTGAACCAATTGACCATATAAAACGCAAAAGGCAATGGAAAAAGAGGTATCAATAGCCATATAATTCGGATCACTCAAATCCACATAGATACTTCGATAAATTTGTTGTTGTTCTACATAATCGATAGGTTTCGTGCCGTGATAACTCTGCCGAATTGCACCATAACGACTGAGCTTTAAAATATTGCCATTTTTTCTATCAATAACCAAACCACGAATGGCATCATGATAATTAAAATTTAATTTTTTAATTTGCTCAGGATAATGCTTTACTTCTACCAACTGCTCTTTAACAAGTTGATAAACCAGCGACTCAAAATTTTCAGAATTATAACGAATCAAGGTATGGTCCATGTCCAGACCAATTAACTTGATTTTTTTCATATTTAAAATTCGGTTTACGTAAACTTTATGTTCGTTCATTAGCCTAAAACCTATTTAGTTATAAAGTACTCAGCGTAACGTAGTGTTAGTACCTTAAGTTAATACTATTATCTTATATTCCGCCTCACAATTTGTTCGCAGCTTACCCGCGGGATCCGGTGATATTACGGGACTCTGAGTTCCGCGGACAAGCTGCGGAACGTAGAGATACTTAGTTTCTTAACTTTATGGTATTGAACAATACCAAAACCTCAGAACTTGTCTTAAGAGACTCTCATATTTTTTTCCCTACGTACCGCGCTTTATGCGCGGTATCCAAGTATTATCCTGTGAAAAAGGTAGAGTGGCTCATTAAAACATTTCCCTGGATTGTCTATTTCACACGCTTCACACCATCTTGAGAAGCCAATAAAATTATATCCGCTGTCCGATGTGCAAAAATCCCGTTTTCCACCACTCCAGTTATTCGATTGATGCGTTCTTCCATATCCATAGGTTCATTGATGGTTAAATTAAACAAGTCCAGAATAATATTACCATTATCGGTAACAAATCCTTCTCTATATTCGGGATCACCACCCAATTGAACTAATTGACGCGCAACCAGACTTCTTGCCATAGGAAGCACTTCAACAGCTACAGGGAAATTTCCCAAATGCTTCACAAGCTTTGAGTTGTCGACGATGCAAATAAACTTTTCTGCTACTTGGGCTACTATTTTTTCGCGCGTATGTGCACCACCGCCACCCTTAATCATTTCGCCATGCTCAGTCACTTCATCGGCCCCATCAATATAAATGGGTAAATCCTGTACTGAGTTTAAATCAATAACAGGAAGACCTTCTTTTCGTAATAACGCTTCTGTTGCTTTGGAACTTGACACACACGCATCAATTCGGTGTTTTATAGTAGCAAGCTCTTTAATAAAGAAATTCACTGTAGATCCTGTACCTACACCAACCACCATATCATCTTCAATGTATTGCAGCGCGGCTTTTGCCGCTTTCATTTTCAATTCACTCATTAGGAACCGCTCCCTTTTCTTTGCCTTATAATTTCATATAAAGAAACACCAGTGGCTACAGAAACGTTTAAACTTGTTACACTGCCTGACATAGGCAAAGAAAATAAACCATCACAATGTTCACGGGTCAGGCGACGCAGCCCTTCACCTTCAGCACCCATCACAATAGCAACATCACCAGTGCAATCTATTTGATATAGAGAACTGGTTGCCTCGCCAGCTGCACCATAAATCCAAACCCCATTCTCCTTTAAAAGCTTCATGCTTCGTACTAAATTGGTCACTCTCACCAAAGGTACTGATTCCGCTGCACCACAGGCGACTTTGCTCACTACAGGAGTAATACTGGCGCTTTTATCTTTAGGAATTACCACAAAATCAACACCCGTTGCATCTGCGGTGCGCAAACAGGCTCCTAAATTATGAGGATCGGTCACTCCATCTAGAATAAGAATCAATGTAGGCTGTTTACTCGATTCCAATAATGCAAGCAAATGAGACTCATTATAATCAGGCAACGATGAAGCGCTTGCAACGACTCCTTGATGGGTAAAGTCTGGGAAACGCTGGTTCATTTTTTGGGTGCTTAACTTTTCAATATGGATATGCGCTTGTAAAGCTTTATCAATGATGCCCTGCAATCGTGTGTCTACTCGGTCTTCACTTATATAGAGTTTCTTAGTCACTCGATGCGGATTGGTTAACAAAGCAGAAACCGCATGAACCCCATAAACATACTGCTCACTCATGACTTACTGCTTCCTCTACCGGCTCAAAATCAATTTTACGCTCATCCAGATCAACGCGGGCCACTAAAACAGTCATCTTGTCTCCCAAGCGATATACCTGTCCTCCTCGTGTCCCAATCAAACGATGTTTTACAGAGTCAAAATTATAATAATCATTCTTTAATGAAGTGACGTGGACTAAACCTTCGACGTAAATTTCATCAAGTTCGACAAAAATTCCAAAACTCGTCACTGCAGAAATTCGCCCTTTGAATACTTGCCCTAATTTATCTTGCATGTACTCACATTTTAACCAAGCCACGACTTCTCTTGTAGCTTCATCTGCACGACGCTCGGTCATCGATGAATGTTTACCCAATCGATTCATGTCTTCATGGGTATAACTAAATTCATAAACCGGATTATCGTCTAACAAATGACCAATTGCACGATGGATCAATAAATCCGGATAGCGTCTGATGGGCGAAGTAAAATGAGTGTACGCAGAATAAGCGAGACCAAAGTGCCCTTCATTCGCTTCAACATAGTGCGCTTGTTTTAAAGAACGGAGCATTACTGTTTCAATCAAATGTTGGTCGGGCCGTCCTTCTATAGAATTCATAGTACGCTGAAAATCTTTGGGCCCGGGTCTCTTACCCCCACCCAATTGCAATCCTAACTCACCTAAAAACTGCCTTAATGCCGTAACTTTATCCTCTTCAGGAGCAGCATGCACTCGATAAAGAGTAGGAATCTGCGCTTTTTCCAAAAATCGTGCCGTAGCCACATTGGCAGCCAACATACACTCTTCAATCAATTTATGAGCATCATTGCGAATCACTGGTATGATGCATTGAATTTTTTTATGTTCATCAAACTCTATTCGCGTCTCAGTTGTTTCGAAATCCATTGCCCCGCGAAGTTTCCGGGTTACCAATAAAACTTGATACAAATCATAAAGAGCTTGCAAAGTAGGCCATAAAGAACCATGTTGTTCGTCTGTGGCGCCCTGCTCAAGCCAAGAACCAACCTGAGTATAGGTCAATCGAGCATGGGAATGAATCACTGCGCGATAAAAACGGGAACGTGAAATCTTTCCTTCGTTGCTAATAGACATTTCAGCAACCATACACAGCCGGTCGACATGAGGATTTAACGAACATACACCATTGGATAAAGCTTCAGGTAACATGGGAATTACTTTCCCAGGAAAGTAAACCGAATTACCACGGCGTGCGGCCTCTTTATCCAACGCGGAATCTTGCATTACGTAATTACTGACATCTGCTATCGCAACATATAATTGGAAACCGCCTTTTGGCTTTTTGTAACAATAAACTGCATCATCAAAATCTTTGGCATCTTCACCGTCAATCGTAACAAAAGGAAGGCTGCGAAGATCGGTACGCCCCTTAATTTGTTCCTCACCCACATGGAGTGGAATTTTTGCTACTTCAATGCTCACATCCTCTGGCCACTCAAAAGGTATTCCGTGTGCATAAAGTGCAACTTGAATTTCCATGCCTGGCGCCATATGCTCACCAAGCACATGAACCACTTTACCTATGGCTTGTGTTCGCTTACTGGGGAAGGAGATTAATTCAACTAAAACGATTTGACCATTTTTGGCACCATTCACCATTTCTTGTGGAATAGAAATATCCTGAGTCAAATGTTTGCTATCTGGCAAGACAAAACTAACTCCATGATCGGTAAAAAACCGTCCCACCACGGAGGCATTCGCATGCTCAATTACTTCATGAATTTTTGCCTCGGGTCTTCCGCGTCGGTCCACACCCACCTGATAGGCCAGAACCACATCTCCATGCATCACCCCCCGCATTTCTTTAGCGGATAAAAACATATCTTCTGAACCATCACCAGGGATAAAAAAGCCAAAACCATCTGGATGTCCTTGAACAGTACCACGAGATAAATTAATGCGTTGCATCAGACAAAAGCGGTTACGGCGGTCTTGCATAATTTGGCCATCGCGCAACATAGCTTTTAGTCTAAACCCCATAGACTCTTGTTTTCGCTCATCGCTTATCTTTAATTTGTCAAATAATTGATTGCGCGACATCGGCTTCCCGTATTCATTGAGAATTTCCATAATGAATTCGCGACTGGGGACAGGATCGGTATATTTTTCACTTTCCCGTTTATAAAAGGGATCTTTTGATTTTTTGCTCACCGCTTATCCTGTTTGTATTTAGTTGTTATCATTTAAGTTACATATCTTTTGCCCAGTTCTACCACTTATCTATAAAAGTAGCAAGATAAGTAGTCAACCGCCAGTTAATCTCGCTTCACTAATTTTTAGTGAATAGTACTGAATGTATATCTATTTTCTATATCTGCTTGAACTTCTTTTGCAGAGAGCGTTGTATGAATCAATGCACCAATTAATATCTTCTGCTTCATCTCGTCACTCATTGAGAAATCACGAGATAATACAGAATAAACATTACGTATTAACTGGATTTTTTTTTCCTTATCCTCTGTTACCTTATTTTCTGTTGGATCTGTTTTTTTATCAAATAACTTCATGTACATCATAAATCCTTAAAATTAAATTTCTTTGTCCAAATTTTGATTGATGAAATAACGTTCTCTTGCTTACTTAGAGCTCTTAGATACCGGAATCACAAAACCACGAGCACCTACCGCAGCCTTTAGGGCAGATAATGACATATCTTCTGCTGCCCAAAACGTACTGTCTTGTCCGTTAGCGGGAGTTTTCACCCCAATCCATTTGCATACCGCGATGAGACCTTCACAAGGAACTTGTTGTTCATGGCCAGGCTTCGATTCAATGCAATTTAAAGCAAATGGGCCTTTATTCAAAGCTAATGCAGACCAATTTCCACCTTGTAATCGGGTTGTCCAACCTGCGCTAGCGCTTGGCTCGGTAACGGGATGGGTAATCCATAAATCGGCAGAAGTGAGATTATGAATAAAAACGAGGCTGCTCCTTTTAGCTTGTAGGGTCACTGACTCACCTTGAACAGCAACAGCCTGACATCCAACAGGCAAGGTTGATTCAGCAGCAACACAAAAAGATACCAGTGAACAACAAAGAAAAGCGAAAACTTTCATTACTTTCTCCCAAAAAAGAAAAATCTGATGATTCAAATCATGAAGGCAGCTTGCAAGGATAAAATTATATAGTTAGGCTATATTACTTGTCAGCCTTACTTGCTAAAATCATTCTAACTTTCGCCTGACAATCTAATTAATATGCATATCTGGGTAGATGCCGATGCGTGCCCTAAAATAATTAAAGAGATCTTATTTCGCGCCGCAGTCCGTACAAAAACACGACTCACCTTGGTGGCTAATTCCTTTATTAATTATCCTCCCTCGCCTTTTATCGATGCAGTACAAGTCGTGAAAGGCTTTGATAGTGCCGACCATTATATCACAACTCATTTGAAACCTTTTGATTTAGTTATTACCGCAGATATCCCTCTGGCTGCAGATGTTATTGCTAAAAAAGGATTAGCAATTAATCCACGCGGAGAAGAATATACTGAAAACAATATCAAACAACGTTTAAATTTAAGGAATATACACGAACAATTACGCGCTACGGGTCATTATTCGGGGGGGCCAGCTGCATTAAGCATTAAGGAAAAAACTGCATTTGCCAATGCCTTAGATCGATGCTTAGCCAAGAAAATATAAAAATTTGACAAATAATTCCCAGCAACCTAGATTTTAAATATGCTCAAGATGGAATGGTACAACTGCATGAAGCTGGTTCGACATATTCTATTTTTTATTCTGTTAGTGGGTACTACGCTCGCTTATAGCAACATCATTATCGTAGGGGTTTCCAAATCAGCACCGCCTTTTTCTGCAGTGGATGGCAGCAATCACTATTTTGGTTTTTGCATCGATCTTATGAATGAAATGTGTAACCGTCTCCATATTACCTGTGAATACAAAGCTGTCACCATGAAAAACCAAATGGATGAACTAAATGCAGGAAACATTGATGTTACGTTCCCGCCAAGTCCCATACCATCAGCTCTATCCCCAAGTTATGTTTACAGTTTGCCCTATATGACAAGTGATGGACAATTTTTAACGATGTCCTCAACTATAAAAACCATTGCTGATCTTAAAAACAAAAAAATTGGCACTCTAGAAGCAAGCCACCTTGATGATACCCTTGCACTGTATACCAGCAAAGATAATATAAAATCATATCCAAAAATTTCTTTAATGATTACAGCATTGCTTAGTAATAATGTCGATGCAATTGTGTTGAACGTCAATATCTTTAAATATCTTACCCTCAATAAAGTGATTAACTTTCAAACTGTAGGTAAACCTATTGTTCTGGGAAATGGATATGGAATCCTCGCACTCCCCAAAAACACTGCACTCATTAATGGAATCAACAAAGTTTTATTACAAATGGAAAATGATGGTACTTATGAAACCATTTATAATAAATACTTTGGCTCCAATTTGTAGCGTTATGCAGTATAGGTTAAACTGGCACCTCTTTTCAAAGAGACAGGATAAAACATGTCAGATCGTATTAATAGCGCAGAAATCATCAGTCTACATAAAAACTGCATCATTCAATGGAAAGCCTCGGGTATTGTGCATCAACACCAGGAATTTTATCGCTTAGTTGAAGAAAATCATGCCTTTAACTATCAACTCTGGCACGCAGAAGATAGAGCACGTCGTGACGATCAAGGATATGAATTTGTCTACCAAGCAAAGCGAGAAATTGACCGCTTCAATCAATTGCGTAATAACCGTATGGAAGCAATGGATGAATGGCTGTTTAAGAAATTACAACCAGCCAATTATAATGCATGTCCAGTGAACTCTGAATCACCGGGAATGATTATCGATAGGCTTTCTATTTTATCTTTGAAATCTTATCACATGGGTCTACAAACCAAGCGCGAAGACGTCTCGGACGAGCATCGAAACAATTGTGCCGATAAATTACTAATTATTAATCAGCAATTAGAACAATTAACTCAGTGCTTTAACGAATTGCTTGAAGAAGTACAGATGAAAAAACGTACGTTCAGAATCTATCATCAATTTAAAATGTATAATGATCCTACTCTAAACCCCCAAATATACTCCCAGGAGAAGAAGAAGGATGGTGCTGACTTAAGTTAGTGTCGCTCCTTGAATGAGGCAGCGTGGCGGCTGGTGAGGTTTTTTTATGATAAAAGAAATTCAAAAAGGAAGAACCGTTTTTCGGCTGGGAATCAGAGGCTTTGCGTTTCGGACGCTCACTTGATTCCCGTAAAGACCGGGTTTTTATTTCCTCCATCGACACACCAGCACAGTCAGTTCCTTTAGTTTTAGTGGAACTAGCTTGGTCTTGAAGACGCCCCAAACCTTTTGCTAGAGCCCGAAGGCCTAGAACTAATGAAAATAAGACCCCACTTACGATTGCGAATTCACCCATTATAGGGATATCGTGATAATGCCCATCAGAATCTGCCTCTTGAGCAAAGGTCATTGCAAAATTGAAGAAATTATTTCCCTTGGATAGACCGGAAGCAAAAGAGCGGAACACTTCAAACCACTCCTGGAAAAAAGTCTGTGGTGAAGGATCCAGTTTAAGACCATCCTTTAATGAGGTCGCAAAAGGTTCTGCATCTAAAACATCAGCATCTATGTTGGTCTCGATACGTTTCCTCATATCCATGATTTGCGTATAAGGACGTTCTTTTTTGCTCGCTTCTTCGCGTCGCTGCATGTGTTGATAATGAGCATTCAGCGTGTATGCGGCCAACCCTATCATTAGCACCAGGCCAGAAACGATAATTACTGCCAATAAAGCCGGAGGAAAGCTACCTGCTGTGATTAAAGAAAGCGAGGCGGCTGTAAATATGATACTGGTCAACACACCGTAAGCAAATAAGCCATACTTCATACCTAACAGGCCAGCTGTTGCATAACTGTAGGTTAATTGATCTTGTAATAATTGACGCTCTTCTTCAAAATTATCAATTAAGCGACAAATCTCCCGTTTCAATGCCCTGATTTCTTCTAGGTCATTATTTTGGGTGCTCTTATGCGCTTGTAACTCAAGCAATTTAGCATAGGTCAACTCCAATTCTTTAGTGGTCAATGCCAACTTACACCGGGTTTGGGTAACTTCCAAACGTAACTGAAAATCATATTCTTCATAAATTCGTGAAATGACACAGGATAGAGTGTAAAAAACGCCAATAATTGACAGAGCAAGAAGAAGAGGTGGCGAAAGAACCGAAAGACTTACTACACCAATATAAAGATATAACCCATCAAGCAATCCCCCAGTCGCTACTGCTAAATAAGCATAAGCGCGAGTATCATTATCCTGATATTCTATTCTTGATAAATAGGAATTACGGTCTAACGGAGTTATGGAGCTTAATTGTTGGATTTGCAATAAAAGCTCTTTATTCTTATCCATTTGTATTTTACGCTGCTCAACCATGCTGCGTATCCAAAGACGATTAGCGGCAGCAAATATGCCTAAAACTAATCCTACGGGGATCACCATATATTTAAGGTCCATCCCACTAATTAAGCTTAAAACTTGTACAGTACTTCGCCATCCTTTATAAGCATTCTTTAGGCCTTTCATCAGGTCACGAAAATAGGGCCAGGCAGATGCTATGAATTTCTTTACAGAATCTTTTTTCTCTTTATCATAAACACTTGCTAAAAAGGAAAACGAAACTAAAAATATCGCTTCTGCAGCAACCGCGGCGATTCCCTCAGGAGAGGTCAGTACTTTGTGTATTAAGTCAGGATCAGTCTTGGAAAAAAATACTTCAAAAAAGTATTTAAACATACTGTAAGAGGAGCTTAGGGAATCCATAATGGCATAAGCATGATAAATATAACGATCTTTATCGAGCTTTTGAGCGAGAAGTCTACTTTGCGCGTCAATACGACCGGCGATTGCCAAGAGGAAAACGAGGTCTTCCGATTTTAACTGTGAATTTTCTTCGCCCTTAACAGTCATTCTTACACACAGAAATGGCCACCAGTTTGGATGGGCGGATTATATTGATTGTTGCTCTCGATGTCAATAATCGTTTCATCATGAGCTAAAAAAATACAATTTTCAGGCAGTTAATCATGATATCACACTAAGTTCGTACAAAAAATATTTCATTAAATCCACTTACGGGTTGTGACTTAGGAGGCAAACCTGCTACGATATTGCCCTAATATAAAAACAACTAAGGAAAGAGGATTCAATGAGATCAATATTTGCTCTCTTTATTTTTGCAGCACTAATGACTGGACCCGTTATGGCATCGAATGAAACACAAATTTATGGTTATGTTGAAAAAGTTTCGTTTCCCGAAAAAAATTTGACTCTATCAGCTAAATTGGATACCGGGGCTAAATCAGCATCTTTAAATGCGACTAACATTACTGAAATTACTAAAAATGGGGTCCCTTATTTACGTTTTACAGTGCCAACAAAGACAGGCGAATTTATATTTGAAGCTGAATACAAAGGCCGAGTAAAAATTAAAGTTCGTGATGGAGAGCATGGTTCAGAGATCATTGCACACGCACCAATCAAACGGCCCGTGGTACTGCTTGATATTCAACTTGGAGATAAGGTCAGAACAATTAAAGTAAATTTAACAAACCGCAAGCGGTTCCTCTATCCTTTACTTTTAGGTAGAGATGCAATTATTGCTTTTAATGGTGCAGTTAATCCAGCACTCACATTTACGTTAAGAAATCAGAGTTTTAAGAAACAATGAAAAACAACACGCGTCATGTTTATGGATTGATCTTTACACTATTTATCCTTGGAGCAGGAATTTTTTTGTATCGGCACTTCGTACTCGATGTGCCGTTAACTGATACTGAAACGATAAACAGTTGGATGGTTGAATCCAATTTGCGTTTCGTTGCGGACCCGAATACGCCGATTAAAGCGAGTTTTAATATCCCTTATTTACCGCCACATTTTGCTATTCTTGATGAGTATTTCGTCTCAAGAAATTACGGGGTAACGACGAACTTAAATGGTGATAATCGGGAAACCGTTTGGTCAATCCGGCGAGCCCATGGCGCGCAATCGCTGTATTACAGAGCAATTTTTCGCCAAACCGAAGGCAATGAATCACCACTGGCCACTCCTCCTGCTGCCAAAACACAACCACTTGAAGAAAGTCAAAAATCCGCTGTGGAAACCATTATCAGCCAAGTGCGCCAATCTTCGGCGGATATTAAAACCTTTGCTCAGAGCACCATAAAAGAACTGAATAAAAAAGATGGAAATGCTAAGTTATTAACAGGTAATGACTTTAGTGATGAACACCTTATCAATGCAGCCATTTTAATTTTAAATCAATCTAAAATTTCTGCGATTCCGGTAAAGGGAATTTATTTATCCCAAAAAAGCAAAGCTGAATTAAGCCCATTTTTAGCGGTATTCAATGGTAAAAATTGGATTTACATTAATCCTAAAACCGGTGGTGCAGGCTTGCCTAAAGATTTCCTGATTTGGCAATATGGCAATGAGCCTGTATTTAACGTCGAAGGGGGCAAAAAGGCGCAATTTAGCTTAACTGTATCACCTACGCCCATCAATGCCTTAAGTATTGCTAAATCCAGGGGTTTGCAATCCGATTCGCAACTGTTGCGATTTTCCTTATTACAATTGCCAGTTAATGCTCAAGCTACTTATAAGATTTTATTAACCGTGCCTATAGGTGCTTTTATTATCTTGATTCTACGAAACTTTATCGGACTCAAAACATTTGGGACTTTTATGCCCGTTCTAATCGCTTTAGCGTTTAGAGAGACGCACGTAGTCTGGGGGATTTCCCTCTTCGTTATTATTGTATCTTTTGGTTTACTGGCACGCTTTTATTTAGACCAATTAAGGCTGCTTTTGGTACCAAGACTCGCGGCAATTTTAACTGTCGTGATCATGCTTATGATCTTCATTAGTATTATCAGTCAAAATCTTGGACTCGATGCGGGCCTATCAGTTGCCTTATTCCCTCTGGTCATTTTGACTATGACTATAGAACGTATGTGCATTACTTGGGATGAGCGAGGGGCATCAGAAGCCATCAAATCAGGTATAGGCAGCCTAATCGCCGCGGTTATCTCTTATTGGGCAATGAGTTATGAACCATTACAATATCTTGTCTTTGCCTTCCCTGAGTTGGTTTTAGTTCTGCTCGCGTTAATCTTGTGGTTTGGACAATATCGAGGATACCGATTATTTGAGTTGAAACGCTTTAAATCACTTGCGGGACACGTCAAATGATTAATCTGTTTCGCCGTTTAAAAGACCACGGAATATTAAGTATTAACCAGCGTAATTCAGATTTTGTTTTACGCTATAATCCCAGAAAACTATTCCCTCTAGTTGATGATAAATTAAAAACAAAAAAGCTGGCTCTAAAAGCAGGCATCGCGGTCCCTCCTTTATACGATATCATTGAAACAGAACAACAAATTAAAACCATAGAGGAACGTTTAGAACCTTATAATGACTTTGTTGTTAAACCAGCTCGTGGTTCTGGGGGAGATGGTATTTTGGTTTTTAAGGATAAAGTTTATGGCCGTTATCGACAAATTAACGGCAAACTCACCACCACCCAAGAGCTTAGCTATCATTTATCCTGTCTTCTTTCAGGAGCATATAGTCTGGGAGGCTCCTCAGATTATGCAATTATAGAGAAACGAGTAGTGGTAGACCCGGTATTTGCCGAAGTAAGTTATGAGGGCATTCCTGATATTCGCATTATTAGTTTATTGGGTTATCCAGCTATGGCCATGGTGAGGCTCCCGACCCGTTTGTCCGGTGGAAAAGCAAATTTACATCAAGGTGCTATTGGCGTTGGAGTCGATCTAGCTACAGGTAAAACCCTTGGTGGCGTATATCATAATGACATCATCGATTATCATCCTGACACTCTAAATTCTATCGTAGGTATTGAAGTACCCTATTGGAATAAAATACTTGAGATAGCTTCCAGCTGTTATGAGTTAACAGGTCTAGGCTATCTTGGGGTTGATATAGTACTTGATAAAGAACACGGACCTTTAATGCTTGAATTGAATGCACGGCCCGGTTTAAATATTCAAATTGCGAACAGGGAAGGCGGATTAAAACGCTATCGAACAATTGAAGCCCACTATCAGAATCATCCTAAAGAATCAGTTGCCGCAAAAGTGGCTTTTAGCCGTGAACATTTTGCTCGGTTAAAGTAGCGTGTCGGGCTATTGTCCTCATAGAGTTAAAATCTAAAACAATTTTCTCTCCCGGAGGATTCCTCACTGCATTCGGGATGACCGGGGCTCGTCCCTTAGAACCACGTCATCCTGAGGCGTTTACCCGAAGTATCTTCTTGTTTTGGCATTATACTTTATTACAATACCGTGCTCCCTACTGGAGCTCCCACTGCATTCAGCATGACTTATGTTATTCGTTAAGGGGTATACTCTGTTTCAGAAAGAGATTCCTCATCTTTATGTTCATCCTTTTCCATTTTTGAATTTTTTCTTTTTTTGTTACTAAGATTTTCACCAAATTGAAAAGTTGGACTCCAAGTTTTCCTTTTTTCAGAGGTGCTTTCTTGATCCATTAAAAGCCCTTCCTTCGAATCTCGATAAAAGTCCCCACCAACTGTATCAATATAATCAGATGTGGGGATTTTTTCATCATCTTCCAAATCACGACCAGGGGTTAAAATGTGCTCATTATCATAATTCGATATCGGACTCCACACCGGGCTACTCCCTTGTTCTGCTGATTGGGAATAAATCGTCTCATCAAAATCTTCTAAACCATAACCCGGAGTTTTTGGTGTTACGTATTCCACAATTGCTGTATCGTTCTCCCAAGTAGCTTTGTAATAATATTGAGCTTCATTAAAATCAGTGAACACTTTAGCCAACGTGACCGGAGAGGCGCCGTAATTATAGCCCTCATAAAAAGCCAGAATTTCTTCACCCGGTTGAATTTGACGTGTCGTTATATAAGAATTGGTTGCAAAATCGAAACGAACATTCATATCACTTCGGTACTTTGCTCCTTCTACGCAATAGGCTTCTGATGCATTATCTTTAGTATAAAGATATCCTCCCTTGCCTGATTGCACTAAATAATTCGTATCAATATTATGCTTTGCTGCCCATAACTGCATCTCTTTATTCTTTTCGGGCACGCCTTCCATTTTCTGCCCCACAAGCTGGCATAGGGTTTTCTTAGCAGGAATTTTCTCAGTACTAAATAATGAATACCGATATTCCCCATTACCTCGTACCGTAGGGGCTATAAATAAATGATAGGGAGAGGTTTGTTCCAGCTTTATTTTTTGCTCTTTTTGAAAACGCAACACATCGTCGAACGCTCTTAAATCATAGATCTTAGGATCTAAGTTTTTATCTAAATACATTTGTTTTTTTTGTTCTTGTTTGCTTAACATGTCTGATCTTAATAAAGTGAACAAATCTTTTATTTCCTTAGGTGTACTTATCTTACTTACTGCAACTTCTTGTTTTTTTGCGAGATCCTCTAGAATTCCGACCAAGGTTTGTGGTTGACATACAATTTGAGGACGTTCTTCCGTAAAATACTCATCTCCATAAGAGATAGTCAATTCATCGGCAAAATTAATTTTTTTCACTGCAATATAATAAGCATGATAATCAAATAAAATTTTTCCATTCTCATCTTTTGTTTTTTTACAAATTACTTTTACTTCTAGATTGGGTTTATTAGCATGGTTAACCCAACGTGTACTTGAACCTGATTTAAGTAAATCGATTACTACAGCATATTTATCTTCGTCATCTAAGTTTAATTTCCAAACAAAAGTGGAATCTCCTTGGTAGTCTTCAACTTTGCGCTCTATAGTAGTATTAGGTAGGATGCCGAATAAATCCGTGCCTTTTATTTCTCCTACAATGTCTCCTTGTCTAAAGGATTTAGCTGCATAGACAGCTAGTTGATTAGGACCCAGATTCGGACTAGCAGCTATTATTACGCCATCATCATACTCGGTATGTTGGTAATCAAAATCTGCTTGCCCGCAACTATACTTTAAATAATTTCCTAATCTAAGTACAGAATCATCCTCTTCAGGAAAAAAAATGAGTTGCTCTCTAAGCATATCTTCACTGGCTTTTACTTTTTCTGAGTTGTCTAAAAATGTAATGGATTTTTTCATATTAATTCTTCACCGTTTGAATGCGGATGAATTTTAATAAAAAAAATTAACCTGTCCAGCTAATTTCTAAACAAAGAAGATGTTGGGTGGTAAGTTGAGCAAACACTATCACCCGTTAAGAATGTTTCTAAAAAAATGGGGGTTCATTTCACCAATTAAATGCATAATTGTCGGAACTTTCTTGTGTCTTATTATGACGTTCTTTAAGAACCGCATATAAATCTTGCCTGGTTTTTAGCCAGTCAATGTTCTCCTCTCTAATTTGCAAGGTCTCTTTTGTTGCTATTTGTGTCATATCTTGTTGTTTTTGCTGCCAGAACAAACCATTAATACTATATCCCTCAGCAGCTCGCTTTTTGGCCGGAGTAACGCATAATTCTTTTATGCGCTGTAAACTTTCTTCTTGCGACGCTTGCAGCTCTTGTAAGATTATTTGTTCCTCCTTTAGAGTCTTGCCTAGTTGAACCAATCCTTTTTCTTCCAGCTCGGCTTGCAACTCTTGAGCAATCGTCTCCCTGGTAGTTTCTGGAGCCATACGGCCAACACGAACACTTGGAAGAATTTTGTTTGAAGAAACAGCGTAGCGTTCACCAGTTTTGGTGAACGCTTGAGTGAACATACGACTTAACATAATACTGACTATCCTTAGCAACAGAAAAATTTGTTCATTATGTCACAAATAATTTTCAAAAAAAATTCATTTCATATATAAAAATAATAACCAATTTGTTTCAATTTACCCCTTTTGTATAATATAATGAGGAAGACACTCGCACATTTTTAGGGAATTATATGTTTTTAAAAAATTTTTTTCGTCCAACCAAGCCTAGTAGCCCGAGACCTCCCAAAGAATGGCTCAATGAACGATTAAATGTAAGTGGATTAAACGAATTCATTCCCCAACTTGTCCGAGAAAAAACCCAAAGCACCGCAAAAGTATTTTATAACACACGTTATTTCACGAGTACTAATCCAGGAGCTCCTTTTTCCCTAGGTAGAGCATTGTGCAAAATACCTGCAATTAATGTGGCGGGCGATAGAGAAGGGGTATTTCCAAATGGCACTCCATTTCCGCCATCCCCAGAGTTTTTTGAAAAAATCCCATTGCATCATCCTGAACTTTTGTCGCCTATTGAACGCTTAAGTGCTGCAAAAAAAATTATTTATTCGAATAGCTCCGTGTTTGCTGTAGGCGGTTATCCTGCAATGAATCCCAGAATTATTAAGAAAGATCCTTTTGAAGTTGGAATTTTTTCTCTAGCGGGGGCTAGTTTTGAAAATCACTACCTACATTATTCCCTTTTTATGCTGGATGCAGTGAATCCCAAAAATAAAAATCCAATGTTTGATCATTTATTTGAAAACTTACCATCTGATTTTAAAGAGGCACAAACATCCCTTGGAACCTACGATTCAGATGGCTCTATTACCCGAATTCGAACCGGATTTCCGCTACTAGCCCGTTCTGAATCTGGAAAATTTTATTCTTCTTTTTCTAAAAAAAATGCGGTTATTTTTTTAGGAGAAGCGTATTACCGGCATCAGCTGGAAGATATTTCCATGTTGTTAGCTTCAGTAAATGAAGCAGCTAAGGAATCAGGAAAACCTGCTTTGTTAAAAGCTACGGCAGTGGGAATGGGTTTTTTTGCTAAGGTGGATGGACAATATGATATTCAATATCTCCTTTATCCTCGTTTTCTTCGTGCATTTCAAAAACTATTACAAGATAACTCCTATCCTTGGATAGCAAAAATTGAATTTCCTACATTCGGCGAGCAAGTTCAGGCACAATTTGACTTGATTATGGATGAACCATTTGAACATGTTGAGGTATATCGACAAAACCGCGATGTTCTAGAGTTTACCGAAGAAGAGACGCAAAATTATTACGTGTGTGCCATCAATCCTTCCGATGCATTCTCCTATGCTGGAAATGAATGGTCATTTGGTAGTGTTGAGGCAATGATAGGTTTAAATTCATCATTGCGTTTCGATCAAATACCTTTGGCAAACCCTCCGTTGCTTGATTCTGACCATCACATTCCGGTCAAAATCAACAGCAACTTTGGGGCTGAACTTGGTGAGATAAAATCCGGCAAGTTACAGATGAATTTGTAAAGTCGACGTACCTAAAGCACTAGCAATTGCGTCCAAAATTTTCTGATCTCCCTCAAAGCGTCGTTTCAACGTTTGTTGACTCAAATTGCTGTAGCTGGTTTGGCAAATAGTAGTAAATGCTTCTTCACAGTTATTGATCAATAACCAGCTAAGAACATCCCCTTCAGTGAGTAAATCGCTCTTTCGCATTGACTTAGGCAGAGAGTTATTGTACTCAAACATGGCGTTAGGTACTAAACCACCACTTAAAAACTTTTCTCTGTATTTAGGACATGTTGAGGCAATAAACTGTGCGAAGGGAACATGTTCTACTACCAACTCCTCTTTTTCATCATCATGTCCTTCACTCTCTATTCCAGTTTCCCACTTCAATACCATTAGTGATGTTGCCCTGCCATAAAACTTATGTATCCAGGCATCTTGCGTATGGGAGGAATTGTTCTTAATAAAGCGCATTAAATCATGTAATGATGAACACGCTCCCCATGCAAAGGGTTCTTCATTATATTTTTGATATCGTTCTACATGAGAAAAACGAAGTGTTTCTAGTTTCATCCCTGATACACGCGGTAACAAGCCATTTTGTTGGAATAATTGCTCAAGACTGCGTCCATCTACACGTACGAGTAAAGAAGAGCGTTGGAGTTCGATAATTTTATTACCCACTACAGGGTCGCCAATACTAAGTCCTTTCCCAAAAAAAGTCTTAGGAGAAAATCTTGCCCACATAAAACACCTCAACAAAAATTAGCTTCTTGTTGAAATTATACAAAGATAACATTAACCAAATATTAAGCGCTTGGCCTAATAAACATTCTTCATGTTAAATGATGAGCATCCCGATAAAGTAGGATTATGAATACAAGCTTTGTAATAAAGAGGGAACTTATTGACGCCCGCCTTGAGCATGTTGAATAAATAATCGTTTAATAGGCATAAATCGATTACATAACCGTAACCCTAAACCACGTAAGGTAACAATCGGTATAAAGGAATTACTGAATAATCGTTTGAACCCTTCCATCATCATAATAATTTGCCATACTGCATTTTTGCGTTCACGTTGATAAGCACCTAACGCCTTTTTAGATAACAGCTTATCTTGTACTATATCCAAACACTCTATCCAAGAGCGTACATCAGCCAGACCAACATTTAAACCCAAGCCAGCCAAAGGATGGATGGTATGCGCTGCATCACCAAGAAGCAACCAACGATCCCCCACATATTGTTTGACATGGCGCATCTGTAAAGGAAACTGATGGCGCGTACTTAGTACTTCAACCCGACCTAGTTTGTTAGTAAAGGCCTGGGTTAATGACTCATTAAACTCCTGTTCTGAAAGAGTCATTAATTTTTTTGCGTGCTCAGGATCAGTGGACCAAACAATAGAACATTGATGTGCATCAGCAAGCGGTAAAAATGCCAAAGGCCCATCAGCACGAAATACTTGGTATGCGGTTTGTTGGTGCGGTTTCTCTACCGATACAGTGGCTACTATAGCATGTTGCTCATAAGACCAGCTGTTTAATGGCACCTTCAGTTTTTGTCGGGCGGGCGAGTTAGCTCCATCAGCAATCATTAACAATTGCCCTTCCCAAGTTTGCTGATTACTGCACACTTTAACCCCATCTGCTCCACTAAACACTTCCTCAACACGGCTATTAGGGAATAAATGGATAGAAGGCAAAGTGGAAACTTGCTGTAGTAAAGCCTGTTTCAACACGGATTCTTCAATGATATTCCCTAGATACTGTTTCCCTATATAACGTGAGTCAAAATCAATATGGGCCTTACTTTCAGCATCCCAAACATACATACTACGGTAAGGAGAAAGACGCGACTTATCCAAATGTTGCCAAGCATTTAATTGATGTAACAGTGTTTGTGAGGCAAAATTAATTGCATAGACACGCGTATCGGGTTCTGAGCCATCAACTTTTAATGAGCCTGCATCGATTATTGCTACAGAGTAACCACGCTGAGCCATGGCTAGGGCAGCAGTTAAACCCACAATGCCACCGCCAATTACTAATACGTTAAATTGCAGACTCATGTTTTTTCCTTCATAACTATTTTTATCGCTTTGCCAATGCGATTTCACAAACCAAATCAGGAACCACTCCCCCAAATCCTCGTGCATAACGCGCTAAAAGGCTCTTCAATACAGGAATATTATCAAAAGCAAGCAATCCGAGCCCACGTGCTACTCCAAATCCTGGTAAGCGACTGGTAAATACGTGAATCAAACCATCTGTTAAACGAGTAATCGCTTTTTGATCGTGGGATCTTAATTGCACATAATGTTGCAACATCTCCGCATTCAGTCCTTGCTCAGCAATGCATTGCGCTAAAGTAGCCACATCTCTAAGCCCTAAATTAAATCCCTGTCCCGCCACTGGATGCAGAGTGTGTGCCGCATTGCCTACAAAAACTACGGGCCATTTAGTTTGTATTGGCATTAAAACTTGTTGTAAGGGATAAGAAAAGCGCTTACCCACTTTGGCAAAACGACCTAAGCGGTAACCGAAAGCTTGTTGTAATTCTCCTAAAAAAGCGGCTTCTGATAAAGACAATAGACGCTCTGCTTCCTTAGGTGGAACCGCCCAAACTAATGACATCCGATTTTCTTGCATGGGTAAAAGTGCCAACGGACCATGGATAGTAAAGCGCTCATAAGCACGATGATTATGGGGCTTAAGTAAGCCCACGTTAGTGACAATCCCATGTTGACCATAAAGTTTGGTCTTGGCGGGTAATGAACAAAAACGACGCGCTAAGGATTGCGCACCATCTGCAGCAACAATTAAACGTGCGGTAACATTCATTTCTCCAGAGTCAGTAAGAATTGTTGCCGTATTCTGTTCATAATCCAAGGACTTTAGGCTTGCTGGCGCAATAATCTGGTTATGAGGCAATAATTGATGCAAGGCCTGATTTATATGCTGCATTTCAGCAACATAGCCTAACGGAGCATCTGATTCCCCTTGGAGACGTGATATCCCAAAATGATTTTGATCAGAAACATGAATCGAATCGATAGCAGTGGCATGATCTTTAAGGAGATCCCAAACGCCAAGCATGGTTAAAATGCGTCGACTCGCAGGAGATAAAGCTAAGGATCGCGCATCAAAATCAGGGTTTACTTTATCACTAAAAGGCTTTGCCTCGACCAACAAGGTGCTATGGCCCAATCCTTGCAAAGCAAGCATTAAGGTTGCCCCCGTAAGCCCCCCACCAATGACCAGTATATCAATTTCTTTATTAATCACGCATTAACGCCTCAATATCATCTACCTCTACAGGCAATGCCGCAGTTAATACTTCATGACCTGTTTTCGTTACGATTACATCATCCTCGATACGCACACCAATATCCCACCAACGTTTATCTACTCCTGGGATATTTGCACTAATGTACAAACCTGGCTCAACAGTTAAAACCATTCCTGGTTCTAAAGGACGCCACTCGCCATTAATTTTATAAAGGCCACAATCATGAACATCTAACCCCAACCAGTGTCCTGAATTATGCATGTAAAAAGGTTTATACGCCTCTTTAGCAACTAATTCATCCACGTTGCCGTGTAAAATTCCCAACGCACAAAGACCTTCTGTTAAAATCCGTACCATTATTTGTTGTACCGAATTCCATGGAAGCCCAGGCTTAACCGCTGCAATTCCTGCTTTTTGTGCCTTGAGCACCAGTTCATAAATGCTTTTTTGTTCTGCGCTGAATTTGCCATTGATTGGAAATGTTCTTGTGATATCCGCAGCATAATTTTCAAATTCGCCCCCTGCATCAATAAGCACTAAACTGCCTCGGTGTAGGGGTTTATTGTTGTCCGTGTAATGCAGAACACATGCATTTTCGCCACAACCTACAATAGGATCATAAGCGACGCTTCGACAACCATGACGACTGAATTCATAAATCAGCTCTGCTTCCAACTGATATTCATGTTCCAAATGCTTGCAACGACGCATTGCGTGTTCATGGGCTTTAACAGAAATAGTTGCCGCTCGGCGCATTAAATCCAGTTCTGCATCGCTTTTAAATAAACGCATTTCCCCTAATATTGGCTCCAAATCACACAAGTAATCCGGTACTTTAACTCCACGTCGTACCTGACCTTTAAGGGTCACCAAAGACTGCATGATGGTTTTTTCCATGTCTGGATTTCGCGCAAGAGCATAATAAACCGCTGATTTACCACTTAATAGTTTCGGTAACTCTTCCTCAACACTATCTATTGGAAAAGCAGCATGCATGCCTAATTTCGATAGCGCGCCATCTTGCCCTAGGCGTTTTCCAGTCCATTGTTCTTCTGCAGGATTGCGGGTACGGCTAAATAAAATACTCTGAGTATTCGCCCCGCTAATAAGAACTAACAATGCATCAGGTTCATTAAATCCAGTTAAATAATAAAAATTGCTGTCCTGACGAAAACGATAATGGGCATCGCCATTACGTAATACTTCGTGAGCCGCGGGAATAATGGCGATACTGCCTTCGGGCAATTTCTTTGCCAGTTGATTTCTTCTTGTTTGATATTCTTGTTGGGAAATCATATTAACATCCTTATTAATGGGTCATTCCAGTATGGCCGCCACGGTCTGTTTCACTCGTCACTAAATCACTGTATAAACGGAGCACCGCCATTCGTGCATATTCACTGACTTCCATTAATGCACGCTCATCTTCTTCGTCTACATCTAAAGTATCACAATCAAGCTCCGCAAATTCAACAAGATGTTGAAATGCATCTTGCGCTTCATCCTCATGAAATTGGTTGGCAGTAATACCAGCCAAGGTTAAGGCTTGAGTAAAACCTTCGCACCACTCACTAAACGCTTGCGCTCGGACTAGCAAGGACTCTTCATCATCTGGGAGCAACATTTCAAACTCAAAATCCATAGTATTAATTTGTTGCTGGCTTATGGAAAAAACAGAAAACATCGCTAATACCGCATTACGACTGGCTTCATCTTTTTTATTATTTAATAAAGCACGCAAATAGGCTTCACCTTGGGCGTCGGAGCCAGCGCATAGGTAGCCACACATCATCCCGTGTAATAAACTGGCAGATATGTGTAACATCAAAACCGAAATCGTTGCAGAAAATTCATCATAATTGGGCAAATGCAAATGTGCTCTTTCTTGGGACATATTCAACTCATTTATAAAAAATACCCCATGATAACCGATTTAACGCAAGCGTTCACCCTACTAATTGCTGCTTGCGAGCAAAATTGTTACTATTCACCTAGGCTCTCTATGGAATTGCAAAGGTCTTATTATTATGACGCAAATGAAATCGTGTACAGTTAAATTATTAAATAAAACTTATGAAATTAAATGCCCTGAAGGCGAAGAACCCAATTTGCTGCTTGCGGTTCAAAAATTAAATAACCAAATAGGGATTAATAAAAAGAAAGCGAAGCAGTTGGATGATTTCCAAACCTTACTGCTCGCTGCTCTCGATATCAGTCATGAATTGATATTATGCAAAAACAAACAAGCACACCAACAGCATCAAGTAACACAATTTATTAACTCACTAGAAAATAAAATTAACAAAATGGTAGGTGGTGAGATGGTAGAACGCCTATCAGAACTAGATTAGTTTTATGGTGAGTCATTTATGAATGAGCCTCCTCGCCTTACGCGGGGAGACAATATAATTTAATGGATGCTCTCTGAGTAAGAGAAAGCGAACCAATTTAATTGAAGGGATTTAAAATGAGACGCCAATGGTATGTAGGCTTTGGAGTAGCTTTATTAATTACATTTGCTCTTTTCGCTATGTTCCATAGCCTCAAATGGTTTATCGCTTTTCTTATTCCCATTATTATCATTTGGATCTATGACTTGATTCAAAAAGAGCACACGATTCTACGAAACTTTCCCGTGCTAGGTCATGTACGTTATTTACTCGAGTTTCTTCGCCCAGAAATCCAACAATATTTTATTGCCACCGACCAAAATGAACTCCCATTTAATCGTGAAACACGTTCTCTTATTTATGAGCGAGCCAAAAATACGCGCGATACCGTACCTTTTGGTACCGAACGCGATATTTTAAGTGTGGGATACACCTGGGCACTTCACTCTTTAGCCCCTAAACATCACTCAGAAGTTGAGCCAAGAATTATGGTGGGCGGTCCGGACTGCCTTCAACCTTACAATGCCTCCCGGTTTAATATTTCCAGCATGAGTTTTGGCGCACTTTCTGGTAAAGCGATTATGGCCATGAACAAGGGGGCATTGATTGGTGGTTTTGCTCAAGCTACTGGTGAGGGGGGATTAAGCACATACCACCTGCAAGGCGGCGATTTAATATTTCAATTTGGAACCGCCTACTTTGGTTGTCGCGACGCTCAAGGAAATTTTGATGAGCAGGAATTTGCTGCTGAAGCCAATCGTAAAGAAGTAAAAATGATTGAAATTAAACTGTCTCAAGGAGCAAAACCCTCGCATGGAGGTATTTTACCTGCTGCCAAATTAACTGAAGAGATAGCTAAAGTAAGGAAAGTCTCTATGGGAAGAGATGTCATCTCCCCCATGGCTCATTCTGCATTCACTACTCCTGTAGAGTTACTTCTTTTCGTAAAAAAATTGCGTGACTTATCTCATGGCAAACCAATTGGTTTTAAATTATGCCTAGGACGCAGAGATGAGTTTCTGGCTATTTGTAAGGCCATGTTAAAAACCAATATTTTACCTGATTTTATTACTGTAGATGGTGCTGAAGGAGGAACTGGTGCTGCACCCGTAGAATATGTTAATTTTATCGGCACCCCCTTGGAAGCGGGCTTGATCTTTGTGCATAATGCATTGGTAGGAATCAATGTACGCGACAAAATACGCATCATCTGCAGCGGTAAAGTTGCAAACGGGTTTGATTTATTAACCAATATCGCGCTGGGTGCCGATATGTGTAATGCCGCACGCGCAATGATGATGGCTGCAGGTTGTTTGCAGACCAAACAATGCAACACGAATACCTGTCCCACAGGAATTGCAACACAAAATAAACGTTTACAATATGGTTTGGTTGTCGATCAGAAAAAATATCACGTTGCCAACTTTCATAAAAACACCATGAAAAGCTTTTTGGAAATGGTGGGCTCTATCGGTTTAGATAACCCAAGTGATTTGAAACCTGGCCACATCATGAGACGAATCAGCGTCCAAGAAGTTAAATGCTTTAATGATATTTATGAGTATCTGACACCAGGACAACTACTAGGTCCTGATATCCCTGAAAGTTTTAAAGCACATTGGGAAAAGGCCGACCCAGACAAATTTTAATTTCTACTTATAGCTATCTTCTGGAGATACTCAATAGTCTCCAATTCACCTTAAGTAGAGCCCTACGTGCTGGACTTATTCGCAGCATCCAGCAAAAAGCGAGTTTAGTGCTTCAATCACTGGATCCCGCGGACAAGCCGCGGGACGGGGTATTGTTATAAGTCAGTAAACTTAAGGTGTATTGGGAGCCCTTCATTCGAGATTGACGTATTCTCCACTATTGTAGTCCTGGACGAAGCGCAGGGGAGCCCGGTTACGGTCCTTCAGACCTTCACCCAGGCTACCTATTATTTCCACTTAATATTACAACCCAGGCTAGGCTTTTGTTCTGGACTTACTGGATTACCAGCAAGGATATTGTCCAGCGCATTTTGCAAGTGAGAGCCGGTCACAGGTTTATTATTACCAGGTGTTGATTCATCCAAACAACCACGATAGACACAAAGCAGGTCTTTATCAAAAATATAAAAATCAGGAGTACAGGCAGCTTTGTAGGCTTTTGCAACTTCTTGTGATTCATCATATAAATAAGGAAATGGATAATGAAAATTATCCGCCTCAATCCGCATTTTTTCAGGACCATCAGCGGGGTAGGCTTCTGCATCATTGGAACTGATCGCGACAAATTGAATCCCATCTTTTTGATAGTGTTCCGCCAACTCCACTATTTTGGTCTGAATATGTTTGACATAGGGACAATGATTACACAAAAACATAATCACGGTTGCAATGGGTGATTTGATCTGAGCAAGAGAAATCCACTGATCGTTACGCGTATCAATTAAAGTAAAATCAGATGCCTTACTTCCTAGTGGAAGCATATTTGATGCAGTTGCTGCCATAATTACCTCTCATTAATCATATATGCCACATCATCATCCTATGCACTTTTATTCAATCACTGCAGCATAATATCTAGAGAATAACTGGGTGTAAGTTCATTGAATGGGTCAGTTGCGCTAAGTTTGAATAAAAATTCAAAAAGAATGGGATAACCTCTTTTGCGGACATGTTAAATGAAAAATTATGGGTAATCAAATGGGTTAATCCTGAATCTTCCTAAGCATTTGCGATTTATTTAATCGAGGGTCGAGAATAATAAAAAAGTAAGCAGCAGTCATTTGGCAGCCCGAAAAGACAGCGTGGTAGTTTGAGATGCCCTAAGAACAAGATGACGAATCGTGGTTCCGTCCGAAACAGCTTCATTCTTGACTTTAGGCGAGTTGACCATGGTATAATCAACTTAACCCGATAGCGAGTGATTTTAGAACCAATGCTAACAGCATGGGAAGCATCCTGAAGTCGGCGTTGTGCAAGCCCACCCTGTAGTGGGAAGCCTGAACCGACTCATCCGCTACCCACTTGAACCTCAGGGTTCATAATCCATGTCTGTCGGGCTATCCTTTCATTAATTGCTCTTTTAATAAAAGATACTCATCGCGCACTTTAGCTGCCGCTTCAAATTCCATATTCTTTGCATGTACATACATTTGCTTTTCTAATGTATTGATATGTTTCACTAACTCCTGAGTTGACCACTGTAAATATTCTGGGCTTGGCTCTGCAACGGCAACATTGCGTTTTCCTTGATATGCGCCTTCCATGATATCGGTTATGGACTTATTAATCCCTTTGGGGATGATTCCATGTTCTTCATTATATGCCTGTTGCTTTTCGCGCCTTCTGCTGGTTTCATCCAAAGCTCTTTGCATGGAGCCGGTAATTTTATCCGCATAAAGAATAGCACGCCCTTTCATGTTACGTGCTGCACGCCCTATAGTCTGGATCAAAGAACGATCGGAGCGTAAAAAACCCTCTTTATCTGCATCAAGAATCGCAACTAAAGCAACTTCAGGCATATCCAAACCTTCGCGCAATAAATTGATTCCAACCAAAACATCAAAAACACCTAGACGCAAATCTCGAATAATTTCAACGCGTTCAACCGTGTCGATATCCGAATGCAAATAACGCACTTTAACGCCATGTTCATTCAGATAGTCGGTTAAATCTTCGGCCATTCGTTTCGTTAAAGTCGTCACTAAAACGCGGGCATTTTGTTGGACCACTAAACGAATTTCTGACATTAAATCATCCACCTGGGTACGCACCGGGCGAATTTCCACTTCGGGATCGATAAGCCCTGTAGGACGGACTACCTGTTCAGCCACATTATCAGAATGCTCTTGTTCATACGGGCCAGGAGTTGCAGAAATATAGATAGTTTGTGGTGAGCGCCCCTCAAACTCTTCAAATCGTAACGGTCGGTTATCTAGCGCCGAAGGCAGTCTAAAACCATACTGCACTAATGTTTCCTTACGGGATCGATCCCCTCGATACATACCCCCAATTTGCGGTACGGTTACATGTGATTCATCGATAATCAGCAGCGCTTCTTGTGGCAAATAGTCAAATAAGGTTGGAGGGGGTTCCCCTGCTTCTCGTGCAGATAAATAACGAGAATAGTTTTCAATACCAGAGCAATACCCCAATTCCAGCATCATTTCTACATCGAAAAAAGTACGTTGCTCCAAACGCTGAGCCTCAACCAATTTGTTTTGCTCTTTAAATTCAGCCAGACGTTCTTGTAACTCTTCCTTGACCCAATCTACTGTTTGTAAAATACGCTCGCGAGGAGTTACGTAATGAGTTTTAGGAAAAATGGTAATCCGAGGCACCCGCCGCAGAATTTCGCCGGTAAGGGGATCAAACTGAGCAATATTTTCCACCTCGTCATCAAATAGTTCGATGCGTATGGCTTCACGCTCTGAATCAGCAGGGAAAATATCAATAATGTCACCATGGACCCGAAATTGGCCACGTTCTAGAGACAAGTTGCTACGTGTGTATTGCATTTCAGCAAGTCGTCTTAAAATTTTACGCTGATCGGATTGTTCTCCGCGGGAAAGATGTAATACCATACGCAAATAGGAATCAGGATCACCCAAACCATAAATTGCAGAAACGGTTGCGACAATAATCGCATCTTTACGTTCAATTAAGGCTTTGGTTGCAGACAAACGCATCTGTTCTATGTGCTCATTGATGGATGAATCTTTTTCGATAAAGGTATCCGAAGCAGGCACATAAGCTTCCGGCTGATAATAATCATAGTAGGAAACAAAATATTCCACCGCATTATCGGGGAAATAGGCTTTAAACTCGCCATAAAGCTGAGCAGCAAGCGTTTTGTTAGGAGCCATAATTAAGGCAGGCCGGCGCATGGCTTGTATAACATGTGCTATAGTAAAAGTCTTGCCTGAGCCAGTAACCCCTAAAAGGGTTTGTTTGGATAACCCTGATTTCAAGCCGTCAATTAATGAGGCTATGGCAGTCGGCTGGTCGCCAGCAGGCTTATAATCGGCATATAGTTTAAATAAATCTTTCATATCTTTATAGTATATCTCACAGGAGCAACAAATGGATATCGCATTAGCAAAACGCGTGCAAAAAGTTAAGCCTTCACCTACTTTGGCCGTAGCAGCAAAGGCTACCCAAATGCGTGCTCAAGGGCATGATGTCATTAATCTGGGTACAGGCGAACCCGATTTTGACACACCCAATTACATAAAAGAAGCGGCTATCACTGCCATTAATCAAGGGTACACCAAGTATACCGCCGTTGATGGCATTCCCGAACTTAAAGAAGCTGTTAAAAATAAATTCAAAAAAGATAATAATCTTGATTACCAGGTCAATCAAATTCTCGTGTCAGTAGGTGGCAAACAAAGCTGTTACAACTTATGCCAAGCCCTGCTTAATCCTGGCGATGAGGTCATTATTCCTGCTCCATACTGGGTTTCTTACCCTGATATGGTGTTATTAGCTGAAGCAATCCCGGTTATTATTTCTACAACTCCAGCACAACGTTATAAAATTAATGCCCAGCAACTTGAAGCAGCCATCACCCCCAAAACAAGAATGATCTTTTTAAATAGTCCTTCCAATCCATCGGGGATCGCCTACACACTGGATGAATTAAAGACTTTAGCTGAGGTCCTGAAAAAGCATCCGCAAATTATTATTGCTACGGATGACATGTATGAGCATATTCTTTGGAGCCAACCTTTTGCCAATATTCTTAACGCATGTCCCGAGCTCTATGAGCGGACCATTGTGTTAAATGGCGTCTCTAAAGCTTATGCGATGACCGGTTGGCGCATCGGTTACGCAGCAGGTCCTCTTCCATTAATGAATGCGATGAAAACCATCCAATCCCAATCAACCTCAAATCCTTGTTCCATTGCTCAAAGAGCAGCGGTAGCTGCACTAACCGGTGGCAATGAAAGTGTATTGGAAATGGTAAAAGCCTTTCGCCAACGACACGACTTTGTAGCATCTCGATTACAAGAAATACCTGGAGTAGAAGTCATTCCAGCGGATGGTACTTTTTATATTTTCCCAAGTGTACAAGCAATCATTGAAAAGCGTGGATATGCCAATGACCTTGAGTTTTCTGAAAAACTGTTAACTGAAGTAGGCGTTGCCTTAGTTCCCGGTTCTGCATTTGGCAATGAGGGCTGTATTCGCTTATCCTTTGCGACCAGCATGGAAATATTAGAAGATGCTTTAAATCGCCTACAACGCTTTTGCAGTTAAAACCAATAATCCTTCTCCCCAATGGGGAGAAGGTGCCCGCAAGGGCGGATGAGGGCGTTTGTAATAACGCCCCCAAAATGAATGAAAATACGAGAACAAAACAAAAACCTCCTCTACAAAAGCAAATTTTAAAAAATTATTAGTAAATCTACTTGACCACCAATCAGAATCGTTTTAAGATTCCGACCCTATTCCCCGGTAGCTCAGTCGGTAGAGCGGATGACTGTTAATCATTAGGTCACAAGTTCGAGTCTTGTCCGGGGAGCCAATCCCATAAGACTTTTAAGTTCTCTCATCAAAATATTAATTTCCGTTTCTAAGTTGAAGTGCAATACAGATAATAACTTTAAATTTTTAATATTTTAGGAAGTAACTATCATTCGATGATAAGCAGTATGAATGAGAATATTTTTTGCTCCTAATCTGCGCCCCAACCCAAACTTCAGCAAGGTAGCCCCTTGCAAACGAGTAAGAACTTTCATTCCTAAACAAAATAGTAATTTATCAGACATAGACAAAGTACAGGGCAGCCAATAATTTTTACCCTCAAATGCGGGTATAATTGATTTTACCCGCATTTGAGGGTATAGTTAACATTATTGGCAATTGGGGGTAAAAAGAGGAAATTTATGATCATTCGATCAGCAAAAGATTTGGCATTATTTTTAAATGATCAACGCAAGCAACTCAAAATGAGTCAATCTGAAGTTGCAGATTTAGTGGGTTTAAAACAGGATACCATATCAAAATTTGAAAATAGCCCCGACAATAGTCGAATTGATACCTTATTTAGAATATTGTCCGCACTAAATTTAAATATTAGTCTTGTTGAAAAAGGCCAAGAAACTCATGAAGAAATAGAATGGTAATGCGTAAATTATACATATTGATGAACAATGAGCTCGTGGGGGAGCTTACCCAGGATAAAGCAGGGGGTTTAGGTTTTTCCTATGTTGCGGACTGGATTTCCAAGCCACATTCGCGACCAGTATCTTTATCGTTACCGTTAGTAAATCAAAAATTTTCAGGAGAAGTTGTTTATAACTTTTTTGATAACTTGCTTCCTGATAATCCGCAGATAAGAGCCAGAATTCAAGCTCGTTTTCAGGCAAAATCATCACGACCCTTTGATTTATTGGCCTTAATTGGCAGTGATTGTGTTGGTGCAATACAAATTGTTGAACATATTCCTCAGACGCAGCGTCTAAACATTGAAAGTCACATTGTCAGTGAGGCCGAGATAGCTCGTACTTTACGTTCTTACCAAACCGCACCACTGGGAATGGATAAAGAGGATGATGAGTTCAGAATATCAATAGCAGGTGCTCAGGAAAAAACAGCTTTTCTATATTACCAAAATGGATGGCATAAACCATTAGGACCTACACCAACAACTCACATATTCAAATTACCTATTGGATATTTACCACATCAAGGAATTGATTTAAGTGAGAGTTGTGAAAATGAACATCTCTGTTTACTACTGGCCAGCAAATTTGGTTTGGATGTTGCAAAATCAAAAATCTTACAATTCGAAGATGAAAAGGTGCTGGTTGTCGAAAGATTTGATAGAAAATGGAGTCGAGATAACCATTATATACTTAGGTTACCACAAGAAGACCTATGTCAATCATTGGGTTATTCGCCAAATTTAAAATATCAGTCAGATGGTGGGCCCGGCATTAAAGAAATTATGCAGCTACTTAATGGTTCACAGCGGCCTCAAAAAGATAGAGATGAATTTTTCAGAGCACAGGTTGCTTACTGGTGCCTTGGCGCAATTGATGCGCATGCCAAAAATTTCAGTATACGTATACAACCACAAGGTGGTTACCAGCTCACTCCATTATACGACGTCATTTCAGCTTATCCTATCGTGGAACAAAAACAGCTAGCGTTTAAGAAATTGAAAATGGCCATGGCTTTATATGGCAACACCAGTCATTACACGGTTTACAATATTCAAAAAAGACACTTTATTGAAACAGCAAAATACATACAATATTCTAAAATTAAAGCAGTTCAGATTTTTGAAGAAGTGATTGACCGTATTGATTCTGCTATTGATGAGGTCTCAGCACAATTACCGAGGCACTTCCCAGAAAAAATTGCACAACCAATCTTCAAAGGCATGAAGGATTTTAAGGAGCGAATGATATCCGCCCCAACTCGACAATAATCACTAAATTTCCTTAATAAGAAGATCAGTGCTGTGCGAATTGTAAACGCATTTTGGATATTTAAAGATAATAATCACTTCTAAAACATAATAAATATTCTTTTATATTTTTTACATTCTTCAAATTCATGAGTAGTTTCTTGGAAGAGCCACGGGGCAGTAAATCACCCATACTAACCTATCTATTACTTGGGTTAAATTAATATGCTTTTATGCTCTTTTATTATAAAATGCCCATTTTTAGCATTTTAAGATCTTTTTGTGATCATTATGCGTTCTTGTATTCCTTCATTACGATTGCTCAATAGAAGCCTCATAGTCAATTTAGATAGGTAAAATTATGTTAATATTAACTTGTGGTTGGACAATCAGTGAAAAGTCTCTAACCGATAAGCCTTACCCTATATATGAATACATTCCTCCATTAACCGAAACTCGTATCGGTTTGTTAGTTATTGATCTGAATAATTACAGTTTAGATATAAAAAATTTTACACGCTCAGGACGGTGTATTCCTTCTGAGATAGAAAAAATAATAGAGACTTATATTGATTCAGGTTGCCCTGAAATAATAAAGGGAGAGGATTCTATACAAAAGATAATTATAGAACTATATGAACAAACTATTATACCCGAAGAACTAAAAGATTGTATTTTTGAGGTAATGTGCAAGCCCAAATCTTTAAAAGAAATTTGTGCCGACAAAGTACGAGAAACTCCCGAAACGTGTAATTATGCGAGCCGAACAAATGGAACCTTCTTTTATTGTTGCCCAATACAGCAAGCTTCAACCCCACCTATACTTCAAAGATATATACACTTAGGACAAAGTTTCGATAATACTCATTACCTACATGAATGCACAGAGATAGAAGGAATAAGCCTAGATAGTTCCACTAAAAAAACAATCGATTCAATTAGTGTTCATTATGAATACAAGGATCTCTTGGCAATTAAAATGCATGATGGAATTGTTGCAAATTTTAGGCAAAACGCAAGAAGTATAGTTCTTGAAATGTTAATTGGGAATATCTCATTAAAAAAATGTAAAACACTATTAGAACGTGAAGTAAAGGACGAATATTGGTGGAAGCTTGGTTTTAAATTTCTATCCGCAAAATTACTCAAGGACGGAATACAAGAAGAACAAAAATATCAGCACATCGATAAAGAACTTTACGCGCAAGTGCGAAATTGCCTGGATTTGGATGAATTAGAAGTTGATGAAGCGGTTGAATTATCCGCGAATCATCCAATTTAGATATAAGTGGATTCTTGCGTTCGATTTTAGTAAGCGTGTTTATTCAACTGATGATTGATTTATAGCGCTGCGTTATGAAATCTCTTAGTTTAAGATAGTCTCCATAAAAACGTTTCTAAATCTCCTTAATTATAATTTTTTACAAATATGAACAATTTAAAATCTCGAGCAGAAAAAATTGAATTTGCTAAAGCTAGCCAATTTCTAGTTAACTATTAAAAGTTTTTTTTTCATCTTTACCTACCCCATCAGAATATTGACTGTCGATTTCTTGAATTTTATCGTGTAAATTGGATCGCCAAATACTGTTTTTTATCAGTTGACCATGTCTTTTCTGGGTGTCTTCCTTTCGTGTTTGCCAATCTTTCTGCCAATCTTGGCTTTCCCAAAAAGGAGTAACAAGCTTTAATGTAGTTACATCGGAGTTTGTTTCAATATTTACAAACTTAATTGTATCTAAAGCAACTTGAGAAAATTCGGGGCCAAATTCTGTTGCTAATTTATAGACTCTTCGTAGCTCTGTGAGCGTAACCCATTTCTCAGTAGGATCATCATCTCTTTGAGCAATTTGTTTTGGGTCATATTTTGCATCACTTTTTCCCACTACAAAAATTAAAGGAACGATTGGTTTACCTTCTTTTTGCCGCTTATAATTTTCAACCATTAAGTCATTGAGAATAAACTTAAAATAATTATACATAGAATAAGGGTTGTTTTTACTTAAATCGGTATGCTTGCTGTCGTAATTGTCAGAATTTAAAGCATTCATTCCACTATATTTATTGATGGCGTTACAGAGCTCTTTATAGTCATATTTGCCAAAGCCAAATACAACAACTTCGGAACTCTCACCACATAGCGCTTTTACAGATTTCTCATCAACTTTCATATTTATCAAGCAAAAAGTGAGATTAATATAATTATAGCCCAAATATTAATCACGTTTTGCTGAAAAAATCCTCTGAGCACCTCCCTGTTTTAGTATCTAAAAGCAATATTTGAATCCATCTTTTATGTGATACTACATTCTCTTTGAATATGGCAATAAATGAACTTCATCTCACAACAAAAAACAAAGTTGACTTTTTTTAATCATTTTGGTCTACTGAATTTGATTCAACGCATTCATCGTTGAGTCAAGGATGTACAAAAGGAAGGATACAATTGCTTAGAATATGTGATGAGATTACTCCCTATCTTGTTGCATGTTCGCCCTATCAAAAAAAATAAAAATCACGAGTGCTGTCTGTGCATGGAAATTCAATCAGATCTCACTCCAAGCTGTTGTGCCTATGGAAATGTGACGAGTACCGTCTTCTCTTAAATGCGGAATCTTAATAAAACGAATCAACAGATTATTAAAAACCCATACGCTGAAAGTAGAAGACGCGAACCAGAAATTAAGGATAGAAAAAATGATGGCAAGAATTAGACTATTTAAACCCGCACCTCAGAGAAGCTCCGCTTCTGTGATTAAAGAAGTGCATGCTGAGCATAAACCAAGTTTGTTTAAAGGCTCTTATACTGGTCAGAGATGGCGACACAAAAGTATGGAGCAAACCTTGGATTGGATCACTGATATAAAAAGATCAGATGAATTACACCGGCAAGCTCAAGTGAATTTAAATCTATGGGCCAAAAAAAAATCATCCGCACCAAAGTTAGTTGAAGTAGTTCATAAAGATTGGGGACTTGCAGCGCTTGAAGCGACCAAAAAATATGGCGTACCTTATTCTGTACTTAATATGGCAAACCCGCTGTTCCCAGGTGGGGCGGCCTTAGAAGGAGGAAGTGCCCAAGAGGAAAATATATGGCATCGAAGTACTTGCGCTCAATCTTTATTAGACAAAATCATTTATCTAGATAAAGAAGCGAAGACATTTTGCTACAGTGACGCCGCAAAAAAGCTTTTAGAGGGCAAGATAAAAATGACCGCGGAAGAACGTGAGACATTAAAGTACAGTGGCGAAACGGACACTCAAGGATATAAAGTTTTTTTTAGCCCAGAATCCAGGGTATGTTTCAGAGGACCTGAGATAGTTTTCCCTACGGCTCCTGAAGACTTTACCTCAGCACAACATATTGCAGATAGTGCCTTAAGTTATGCCTTTCTTCCTGAATCAGATATTTTCCCCTTCTATGAATTACGATCCGCAGCCCCACAACTTGCTATCACACCTCATAGATTGGATCTTGAAACCAAGGAACAATATATAGCGGATCTAAGAAGACGCATCGGCGCCCAACTTGATACATTAATCCTGGCAAAACAACCCAACGCAATTTTAGGTGCCTGGGGTTGTGGGGAATTTAAAAATGACCCTAACATAGTAGCTCAGGTATATGGCGAAGAAATCGAAAAACGAGCCCATTTCTTCGACCATATTGTGTTCCCGATAATTAACACAGGTTCACATAATAACTATGCCATATTTAATCAACAACTTAAGGGTATAAAGCTTGGAACAACACCTTCTGTTGATTCCGATTTAACCCTTGATTAAATAATTTTATGACACACCAAAAACAGTGTTAAAAGCTTGTCCAGCCACGCCTAAGGTTTTGAGTAGACTATTCTGCTCTTCTATTTTTTGCACACAAAAATTCAACCTTACCTTATATTCACCCTGTTCATCCTTAAGTACTTGTCTCATCGCTTGGAGGTTCATATAAATTTCAAACTCGGTGACCGTCGTATTCGTTTCTAAGAAAAGGACCAGCGCTTTTGCATCAGCTACATGAGTCTTTTGCGTGAGTATATTAAATCCATATGGAATATAACCCCGCATTATATTACAAACATTCTTTTTGATTGATAAATCGTTATCCCAAGTAAACTCCGAAGAAAATAATATTCCTTTTGCAAACATAATAACTCCTTTTATTACAATTTGTACTTTATTTAAGTTAACTGATTCATATGCAAGTGTAAACAAATTATTTAAAAATTATTCAACAAGTTTTTGTTTTTATTCACTAATAGATTCGCTCATAAGCTTAAATTTAAGGTTATTTTTTGGAACATATTTGTCCAATTACAGCTACACTTGTTATATAACCCGTTTAAGGATAGTGATAATGAGTAAAGCACCTATTGTAATTGGGGACATGAAAATTAAGCCCGGGGAACGCAAAACCGTTTTATTACCCATGCCCAAATTATATGATTGGACTCCAATTAGTTTGCCAATACATATCATTAACGGGGTGGAAGAAGGACCTTCGTTATGCATTACTGCCGCCATTCATGGTGATGAAATTAATGGGGTTGAGATCATCAGACGCTTCTTGAAAAAGAAGGGGTTAAAAAATATCAACGGGAATGTCATTGCGATTCCTATTGTTAATGTGTACGGTTTTTTATACCAGGAACGATATTTAATGGATCGCAGAGATTTAAATCGATCGTTTCCAGGCAGCTCGAATGGCTCTCTTGCCTCTATTCTTGCTGAAATTATCAGTAAACAAATTTTATCTCAATCAACGCATGCCATTGATTTACATACGGGCTCCAATCATCGCTTTAATTTACCTCAAATTAGAGCAAATCTTGATATGCCCGGTATTGAAGATTTAGCTCGTGCTTTTAATGTTCCAGTCATTCTGCATTCAACCTTTAGAGATGGCTCCATGCGCGAATATGCGAATGCGCAAGGCATTCCTATTTTGGTATATGAGGGAGGAGAGTCTTTGCGTTTTGATGAATTATCCATCAGAACGGGTATTAATGGTATTTTGAGTGTTATGGGTGCATTAGGAATGGTTCAACCCGGTAGATATAAAGTAAAAAAATGTACCTCTACTGTATCCAGGTGCAGTTATTGGATAAGAGCACCTATAAGTGGCATTTTAAGACATATTAAAAAATCAGGAGATCGAGTGGCTAAAGGACAAGTGATTGCAGTTATCGCCAATCCAACCAGTACGGAAGAATATAAATTAAAATCACCAATTTCTGGCATTATCATTGGTGAAAATATGTTACCGCTCGTGCATTCAGGACAGGCCCTGTTCCATATTGCGAGCTTTGAAAAATTAACGGTCGTTGAAGAGCAGCTAGAAAATCTGCAGGAAGCATTTGATTTGAATGATTATGAAGACTAACTGCATCAAAAATAATCCAACCATAAACGTAATAATGCAGTTACCGCTTGTGGCGACTCCATAGGGGACATATGGCCAGAGTCCTCAATAATCGCTAATTTGGCATGGGGAATTTTGTCTGCCAGTTCTGCATGAACTGCCAGAGAAAAATTTTTATCTTGCCGCGCATGCATGACTAAGGTAGGCATGGTCAATGATGCAAGAAACGAGTTGCACTCGTCACGAGCTAAGAGAATTTTTTGCTGGGCAAGAAACGTCTGCGGACCCACACTTAGAAACATGGAAAGCACTTCCGCCTTAACCCGCTCGTCGTATACATAGTTGTCTGCAAGTGCAGCAGCAACCGTCTGAAAAGCGCCCTGTTCCACCGTTCGTATCATTTCTATTCTTCTTTGATGTTTTTCTTCAGAATCTGGTTGCGCGGAAGTATTCAATAAGCATAATTTTAAAATGCGCTCGGGCGCTCTTCTGGCCAGTTCCAACGCCAACCACCCACCCATAGAATGTCCTGCCAAGAAAAATTTCCCTTCAACATGATTTAACACCCTTTGGAGTAAATCTTCAGTCATATTCCCGTGTGTGAAAGGAATGATTTGACAGTGCACGAGATCTTGCAAATGAGTTGCTTGATAGGACCATACGCGGTGATCCGACAAAACCCCAGGTAAAAAAACCAATGTATTTTTTGACACAATCATCCTTCATTAAGCAAAACGTTTGGTAAACCACAAAACTAAATCATCATCTAGGCAAACCATAGCGCCCGGTGCAACAGTTTTATAAGCATAAGTGATTCCCAAACCGTCGGGAATATAGCCTCGCTGCACATAGAGTCTTTGCCCTTGACCATAATCTGCATAAAGTCCTACGCCAATTCCAAGCACCGGATGTTTTTTAAATCCTTCTACCTCAGCACAATCAAGAAGAGCAGTAGCTATTCCTTTATTTCGATAAGGAGGCAAGACATTTAAATCCATAATTTCAGGAATTTTTTGTTGATTAAAGGATGGATAGAGTGAGTGCCACTTTAAGGTAACATACCCTGCAAAGTGGGTGTCATAGAATGCGACCCAAATCAGACGTTCTTGATGCTCCTGCTCTTGTAAATAGTTTGTAAACGTACTTTTAGGTTTCGGCCAATTATGAGCTGCGAATTGCTTTACAACTAAGTCGATGTCCTCTTCGCTCATTAAGCGGATGTGCGGGGGTATTGAATTCATTTATTGATTCTCAAAATCGGAACACAAAATTGGCATTGATTATTCATTACAGATAATATCAATAAAAAAAGAGAAAAACAGTGGATAAAATTATCCTTTTTCACTCTAATGAAGGTCGTGTGTATGCTCAATAAATCTCTGGATACTTACTTAAGCCTCTGCACTCAGGTCTATGATCTGAGTAAGCCTCATCCCCCACAAGATGCATGGAATTTTTATTTGAGTTATGCAAAAGAAACAGAAGGGGCTATTTTAGAACCCATGTGTGGCACTGGCCGTTTTCTGCTTCCGATGTTGAGGGAGGGGTTTGCAATCGAAGGATTTGATGCCAGTCAATCGATGTTGGATGCGCTCCATGCCAAAGCAAAAACACAGCAGTTAGAGCCTAAGGTATGGCATGGGTATGTTGAAGAACTCGGCCAAGCAAAACACTATGAATTAATCTTCATTCCCAGTGGTTCATTTGGCCTAATCATTGACATCGCGGCCATAAAACAGTCGCTCAAGGTAATCCATCATCATTTAAAGGATGGTGGTATTTTTGTATTTGAAACAGAAACCTCAAAGGCAGTCCCTAAAGAATTGGGGATTTGGCGGGGCTCGCGTTGGCGCCGTGCCGATGGACAAACTATTTTGCTCAGTCAGCTGGCCCTTCTTGAAAAATCCCTTTGTTATTCAATTGGTAAATATGAGCTCGTCGAAGCAAATCAACTTATTAAAACAGAAATCGAAGAATATAAGATTCGTCTTTATGATGATCCAGCATTTTTAATTGACTTACTTCATGAAACAGGTTTTAGAGAAATTCGCTTACTTAAAGCATTTGACAGAACTGCATCGCCAGATAAACAGGATGAAACAATTATCTATGAATGCAGAAAATGAACCAGCCCTTCTTTGGGCACAAAACTATTTGCATCAGCAGGGTTATTCCATACAAGGACCGTTTAGATTAATACAGAACACATCCTGGGCCAGGGTTCATCAATTAGTTACAACTAAAGGCTTTTTGTATTTAAAACAAGTCCCCGAGTTATTTGCTATTGAGCCTAATTTATTATTATATCTACGGAGTTTTTTCCCCGCTTTGGTACCCGAGGTACTGGCTCACAATTCAAATTTACGCTGTTTTCTAATGAATGACCGAGGCACACCGCTTAAAGAAAAATTGACCATCAACTATCAGATTGATTTGTCCAGAGAAGCACTTAAATCCTATGTGGTGATCCAGACAGGTCTTATAAGTCAAATTGATTTGCTCCTGACACTTGGAATACCCGATTGGCGATTAGCGAACCTCCCTCATTTATATTTAAAATTACTGGATGAGTCTGCGTTTTTAATGCGCGATGGATTAACTGCAAATGAGCTGCAACAACTCCTCTCGATGCACACCAAGGTTGCAACGCTTTGTCATCAGCTGGCTCAATATTCTATTCCAGAAACAATAGAACATAGTGATTTTCACGAAAATAATATTCTGTATCAAGCGCAACATCTTACAATTATTGATTGGGGAGAAAGTGTACTTTCTCATCCTTTTTTTTCTCTGATTTCGTTTTTGCTGAACATGATGCGCGCTCATCAAATAAAGGATCAAACCTATAATCAATTGCGTGACAGCTACTTGGAGCATTGGCAAGCTTTTGAATCACGGGAGCGATTGTTACAGGCATTTACGTTGGCAAAACGTTTAAGCCCCATTAAATACTGCTTGAGTTTTTATCGGTTAACTCAATGTCCAGGATGGTATCCTCACAAACGTCATCAAGGACGAATAACAGGTGTATTGCGTACCTTTCTCGAGTCAGAGATAAAAAACGCTAAAGACTAATGCAATCGCTACTATGCCGATTTAGCATATATGCTATTTCCAATAATTAAATAACAGTCCTTGCTCACCGAATATAGGATCACTTTTGGGTAACCCAGCAGCCTTAATATGCTCAACCACTCGCGGATGTTCTTCGGCTTTGCCATAATTCATATCAAAATCGACGTTCCATGGATAAGCACCAATACATTGAAAGTCACTGGATAAGCACAAACTTTTATGCGCCACCCCCGCAGGAATAATGACTACATCGCTCGCGCTTACTTGATAAACTGTACCGTTATCCCCCCCAAATTGGACAGATCCTTCTCCCGCAATCATGACGAGTACTTCATGGGTCGTACTGTGATAATGATGATAATCATAAATCGAATCGACCCATGAATTCCCCCAGTGATTTCGCTCTAAAAGCGCCTGGATAGCCTGCGGCGTCAGACTTTTAACTACTTTAGTTTGTTTGTAGAGTACTAAAGGGTAGCGGGAATTATTTGGGAAAAATCCATTTGCCTTGATAAGTTCATGAAATACTTCTTGTGGAATTACTGGTTTAGCCATTCTATTTACATCCGTTTAGGTTTAAGATTAATCAGTCCTGAATGAGGCGAATAGATACCTCCCCTTAAGAAAGGTATCTCTTTTAATTATATTACATCACGGAGAAGTAGGTACCGAAACCTCATACTTAGAAGATTCACTAGTCTTTGCATCAGAAAAAAAGTTTGCATTTTTTTCCTTGGCTCTTTTCTTTAAAATTCCATCGGCATAGCCTGTCTCCGGGTGTTGACTAATTAGCGCATCTTGATAAGCAATACGTTCTAATCCTTTGTAGGAGTCAGGGTCATCTGAAGTAATGCGGCCATCAGGGCCTGTGTAGAATATTGATAACTGGCGTTTTAGCCGTGTTGATGATAGATCTTTATGCGGTCTTCCTAAATTATTCCTAAGCATTTATATCTCCTTTATTCTATTTTCTGAAATAGAAGTCCATAGTTCTCCAAAACTTTATATCAAATCTAAGGAGATGAAACCATACAATTCAATTTGATCAATAAAAAAATTATTGGCGAAATAGCATTCACTTTGTTTTTCTAATTAAATTAGTTTTATTTACATGTCATTAGAAATTGCTTAAATCTCCTAAATTTTTATTAAAACCCAAGTCTACGAATGCAATTAAAATTTATAGATGCATTTGGATTTAATTATGTTCCATAATTTAGACATCAAACTACCCTGAATTCACTACACCAGAATGTGGTTGATTAGCCTGCGCCAAACCGCAGGCTTTAGAGCGTGCCCAGAATCATGCTCCAGCATAGCTCAAGATATGCTGTGAAATTTCCACCGGCAAATTGTGCTGTTGTGCAACGTTGTCCAGGAGTTTTTCTTTGATGCTTTGATGGTAATTATTATAAATCATTACGAAGAGTGACCTGGCTTTATTTGTATCCCAAGTTTCTCCCTGTGACCCAAGTTTCCTCAGACGTGCCAAAAGGGATATTTTATCATTATCATTGATGTTGGCAGCATACAGCATTATCAGGCAGCGAGTCTGATAGGGACTATCATGATCCAAATGTTCTATCAAATGATGGAGAACCTTGGTGCGTTCAGACTCATTGAGAACAGGCATTAACTCTTCTAATAATCGATAGTCACTAACACAGTTGGGATGAATTAGAAGATTATTTAATGTCGCTTCAAGGGCTGGAAATTGCTGTTCAGCAGGTAACCAGTCTCTTAAAGTAAAAAGTGCTTTTATACGCTTAGCCTGGTCATTTTTTTTAGTGTTTGGTATGGTTTCAATTAAATCAGACATAAACCTGGCTTTTTGTTCAGGGGTTAGCCAATGCTGTAGTGCCACTATGGATTGGTAAAGCACTTGCCAAAGCTCCTTATTGGTGGGATTGTTCATTGTTTCAATTAAAGCAGAGCTAATACTTTGCTTTAATGCGGAGTTTTGTGTCATGCTAAATTGACACAAAGCCCGACAAGCAGCAATTTGAAAATTAAGATGTTTGGTTTTCAATTTAATAATGTCAATAAGAATGGGAACCACCGTTTCATAAACGGGCAGCGGATTTCTTTTTTGCTCATCCTTAATAAAGTTGATAATGCTTACTTTGACTATTTTCTTTTTTTTGGGGTTTTTTAAATAGGTAATTAAGGACTCAGCAACAGCAGTACGTTTTTTGGAGTTGAACATCACTTGTAGTTTTATAAGTGCTGCAATAGCATCGCATTTTAGGCCGGGAGCTCCCTTTTTATGAATAAGAGCAAGCAATCCATCATTTACAGCCTCACCGGTGGCCTCGTCTAACCCCGCGGAGAGATGCGCTATCAGTTTTAAAGCAAAAGGCTTCTTGCTTCGGTGATAATATTTTGCCTTTTGCTTAATTAAATCAAACAAATCTTGAATTGCTTTGATTTTGTATTCATCAGATAAATGCCAATGCAAGTGATTCAGTGTATCTGTTGCTTTTGAGATAGTCTCAAAATATTGCTCCTTATCCATCACCAGAGCCATGAGATCATCAAAAAATCGGGTCTGCATTTCCATTTTCTCAGTAACAGTACCAACTAAGGCTGCGATAATGGTAATCGAATTAATTATTGCCTGACTCTTCCACTGTAAAAAAGTCTTCCGTGTATCAAATAGATCGGGTACGAATTCCATCATCATTTGCGAACGTGCATATTCAATAAGTTGTTTTTGTTTTTCTGACGACATCATTTCAATGAGTTTAGAAAAATGTTCGTTAACCGGTTTTGAAATAGTTTCCCAACCATGATAATGAATAAAACTCTTAAATAAGTCATAGCATAGGTTTTCCTGCGATGTGGGAGTCATATTGTCGCCGAATTTTATGAACGTATCGCAAAAATCATTAAAATTATGGCGAGGAGGCGAGCGATCTTTATCATAACGTAACAAGCGGACTATTTTTGCAAGCACATCGTCTTGTATGTCTGGGGGAAGGGGTACGTGTAATTGATTGAACGACTTGCAAAGAAGGCCACTCAGTGCAACATCAGATACCTGTAAAAATTCTTGGCTAAAAGATGCCATCAACATGGCTTGGTAATCAGGGGAAGCCAGCTCGCTGTACTTATTAATATCATTAAGTATATTAAATGCGCCCGTTCTAGAGCCAAGTTTTTGCAGAAAGTCTCTGTGATTGAGTAAAGCACTAATACAAAAATCAATGGGTTTATAGAAAATCCTACCTTCCATTAATTTTTTTATGGTTTGGGAGATTGGGTATGCCAGCTCATAATTATCATGTGCCAAAAGAAAAGCCAGGCTCTCCGCAATTTCTTCATTCGATGCGGGGGAAACCCAGGCTGTCAATTGCTCCAGCCCAGATATCATGCTTCTACTGTCTTCACTATTCATCCATTTTCTTTTTAGTGCGGCCAGGACATTCAGGGTAAACAATTCCTGAAATGAGGACTTATTCTCGGGCATCCAGCTTTGAACGGCTGCTAATTGTTCAAAACCCCTTTTTCGGACATCACCAGTGCTATAACTCATTTCAACCAGTAAAGGGTCCACCCAATCCCCATAAGTAATAGCATCCCAGAGATTGTGAACGTGTAACTTCTTGGTAAGCTCTTCAGAGAGGCCATCAGTATAGTGTCTGTACAAAGAAAAAAAGGCAGATAGTATTTGTGCCGAGCCGTGTTTCATATCCAACTTCTCAGGATGTAAATTCAGATATTTCAGTAAATGATAAATGGCGGCATCACCCGTAGGCCCAGTAGCAAAATCAGGATTTAATACCTTCAAGCAATGTTTGGCGAGAATGAGATCGCTGTTACGGTGGGGCTGCTCAAAAAAAGATGAAGAGATAAGATCGGTATTTATTTTGTTTATATAGTTCTCTAATAATCCAACTAGAACTTGGCTTGCGTCTGTTACTATTTGCTCATAATGGATTTCCAGAATGGTTTCAGCCGCTATTTCATATTCTTTGTGTAGTTCATGATCCTCTTCAGAATCCAGTTCGTCGAGGTATCTTGAAAGTTTGGCAAGTAATTTTTCACTGGTTCGAACGGATTTTTTTACTGGTTCTTGTATCTCATCTTCTCCCTCATGCATCCCAGGGCTCTCCTCATTACAAAATAATCTCAAAATGAAAAAGGGTAATGAGATCAATTGGCAAATGCAATCATAATCAACTCAAATGATCATCGGTTACACGCTCAAGGTCTTGCTCTAGTGTTCATCCTCTATTAATTCAAAACGAGTGAGTATTTACCAAGTGAGGCGACACCAATTTGATCAATAATAAAATTACTGAGAAAATAGCATTCACTTTGTACCGCTTACCTAGGTTATTTTATTTACATGTCATTAAAAGTTGACTTAAACCACCCTATATTTTTATTAAAAAACAAAGTCCATGAAGCAAGTAAAAATTTATTAGATGCATTTGGATTTAATTATTTTCAATATTTACGTTGTTTTGCAGACGGTTCCATTAATTGCCTGACCAACCACACAGGGCTCTTTGAATACTTCCAACACATTGATAATGCCCCAGTAGTATTCTCTTCATTTGACGATGAGCATGAAAATAACCATTCATACTGGTTCTTTTGGGATGAAGAATTACCCCGTACACCGGTGCAAATTGCTCGTGAAAAATTTAATTTTCACAACGGACTTACTTTAGTACGTCGGAGTAAAAACTATTACGATATGATTGCAGTTGCCTTACCCTATGAACATGCAAATCCCGGTTCCTTTTATCTCAATAAACTCAAGGCGATTGAACAATTTATTTTTGATTTTGACATCCAAAATAAAGATTTAATCCATGTACTGAATAAAAATCCGCTCGCATTACCCGAAGCCTATCGCGATGTAAATTACAAAGAGATGTGCTTGACGCAAGGCAGAATTCCGGTGCTTGGAAAAAATGAGAAAACATACCTCACTGTTCAAGAGTTAACTTGCCTTAGATTATTGGTGCAAGGTGCAACACACAAACAAATCGCCCAGTTGCTTGAACTTTCTCCGCGGACCGTAGAGACCTATTTGCTGCGTATTAAACAACGCACCGGATTTTCTTCTAGGCTAGAAATGGAACGCATGTTGTATTTATACTCAGCATTATAGCGCTTCGTTTTGTCCGTGTTCGGCACGGACAGACAATTTTTTCTCATCTTTTTATACTCCGCCAAGATTTTATTATCCAGGAGAAAAAGCTTCATGAACACTCTAGAAAAAAAACCTGCGGAACTACTTTTTAAACAATTCTGTGATGGATATGAGCAGCGCAACGCATCCTTTTTGCTAAGCCTGTTTAATAATAATTCGAACGTCTGGGGGTCAGGGATTGATGAATATCGCGTTGGTTTAGAAGAAATTGAAGAACAGTTAAGAAGGGACTGGAGCCAATCAGAGCAAGGTAAAATAGAAATAATTCGCTTTGTCCCAACTCCTGATGATGCTTTGTGGGCTGCTGCCATATGTCGTGCACGAATTATCATTGAAGGGGAAGAACATTTATTTGAACATTTACGCGGTACCCTGACTATTGAAAAAGAAGACGGATCGTGGAAGATAGCCCACATGCATTGTTCTTTTCCTGACTATAGAAACGCCGAAAATGGTTCCTTCCCAGTGGGTAATGAATAAACAAAGGGAATGTTGATACCGTGGAACTGGGATTTACCAAGTTTAAATCTCAGATTCTGTTCCTTTTAAGCTAATGGAAGTAGAACATAGTTACCCGCTTTCATGAGCGTCCCCATCCTAGACCGTCCAACAAACAAAAAGAAAAAGAAGACCTATACTTAAAAATAAAATTCATTATGAGGTGGGTATGCCAATTTCATTTGAATCATGTGTAGATAAACTAAATGCTTTTTGTTTGGCTCAGGAAAAAAGTTTAGGCATTTTTGGTTTTTTTGGATTCCAAGGGAAAAAAACAGTCCTGTCGTTAATTCATTTATTGAGTGATACTCAGTTATCCCTTCTCCAAAGAAACCATCTAGCAATAAAAAAAATAAACATGCTCCTTGCGGATCCGCAACAATCTTCTGATCCTCGAATGAAAACACTGTTAAATAGTGTGAAAGAAGATTTAATACGACTTCTTTATAACGAACGGATTTTTGTTTACAAGGGAGATACTGAAAGTTGGGCTAATAGTAAAAATATAAATGCATTACATATAGGTTCCACTATAAAAGCAGGTAACTATTATTGTCAAAGAACCCCTCATCAATGGTTAGAATTTACATCATATCAACTAACACCCTATCAATTGAATGAAAGCGATTATGGATGGAAACTCCATTTCTCTTTTGATCGTGAAACACCCGGAAATTATGAAAAAGGAATAAATATTGTGCTAAAACACTTAGTAGAAAAAAATATTCCTTTATTTAAGATTACTCCAGAAGACAAACCCATCTCTGCGAATACAGCAGGAAAGGATGTAACCGTTTATATTTCCGACAATAGGCCAATTAGCGAATGGGAGTATTTAATCCAGGAAATTGAAATTTCTTTAGCGGCTGCAGATGTAATACCGGGTAAACAGGCCAATGATACACATATGATTCAAGGAGGAAGATTTACTTCATATCGAAATGAGAAGGGCAAGGATGGATATTACACACCGCAGGGATTCAATCTAGCGGGTGAGCCTGATGAGTTACAACACATTAGCGTGCCCGGTTTATCTGCTTCGGTCCCTACAATATAGTGTGGGATAATTGATGAAAGAAGTTATTATATTGTAGCTATAATAACCTCTTTCTCACTAAACTTTTCAAGGCATTTATTAATCACAATCATTAAGTATCTTGTCACTTCGATCTGCTTTACATAATCCAAAAAACTTATCTGCATCGCCATCCGTTGGTTGCTTATCAAACAAGGCAAAATAATAGGAGTCAAAATCATCAGACCGGCCCTTCCACCAATTATAATAGGTCGTTTCATTAGGTAATGATGCGCCTGGATTTTGCTGTGCGGACCCCTGGCTTGGCCAGCCTTCCTCGGTAACAATAATTTCTTTACCAGGGAATTTAGTTTTGATGGCTTCATAGCGAGTCGTAAATTCAGTAGCAGCTCCAGATATTGGGGTGTATGGTTTACTGCTCCAATAAGGGTAAATATTGGCGCCTATGAAGTCGAGCTTGCCAATAATTCCATTGGGATCGCTCGCTGCCAGTTTTAATAACGCCCCATCTTGTTGTGCCGTGCCAATCACTACTTTATTCCCGACTGCACTTTTAAGACGACTAAGATCTTCAGAGATATGTTTTTGTACTAAAGTATTGGGCTGGGTAAAATTCCAGTTGTAAATATCTTCATTTCCTACCGCAATACCAATAATGCATTTTTTATTATCTTTGTTGTATTTATTCACACTCGCGATGGCATCATCTACTTGCTTTTTTCTGGCAATATCGCACCAGTTATCACAATGATCTTTTCCTGGATCGAACTCATACACTCCTAACATTAATTTCATTCCTAAAGGGCAAGCTAAATCAGCCATAGTTGCTGTACTTTTGCCATCTACAGTAGAAATTCCCGCATAAAATGTTTTAATGATCGTAAATCCATTTTTTTGTGCGACTTGTAGATCTTTTATAATCTCATTTTTCATACCCTGTAAATTGTTTTTTATCTGAGCATCCGTAAAGGCTTTGCTGTGTGCAGGATCATAATTAATACCGCGATCTATTGCCCAACAAGAAAAAGCAACCAAGGAGAGCATGCCGCCAATTAATGATTTCATTTTGAACTCCAAAAGATCCTTTATGAACTAATTTTAGGCACAACAATCTCAGCTCTTCAAGTAAAACCACTTGAAAATCTGTTCCCTCTCCTGTCCACCTAGGTGTTTCTCAATCAATTAATTCGTTCATTTTTTTCGATTTTTTACTGTGCAAAACAAAAGCCGTCCAAATTGTCTATAATTATTTTGTCCCGATAATAAAAGTGACAGTTTTGGCTTCATATTTTAAAAAATAATGAATTATATTTTTAAACTTCAACCATGAGGACAAGTAAAATGGATCTAAGTAAACGTATAGAACCAAAAACCTGGGCTTTCGTTGAAAAAATCAAGAAAGCTGGGGGTAAACCGCTTTATGATCTTCCGGTAAAAGAAGGAAGGGCTATTTTTGACAAATTACAAGAATTACCTTTAGAAAAAGAAAAAACTGAAGTGGATATTGAAGATCGTTTTATTCAACACGCGAATGGCAAATTAAAGCTTCGCATTGTTCGTCCTAAAGGCTCAAAAGAAAAACTTCCGGTAGTTATGTTCTATCATGGAGCAGGTTGGGTTTTTGGTGACTGGCAAACTCATGGTCGTCTTGTACGGGAACTATCAGTTGGTGCACATGCTGCCATTGTATTTGTCAATTATTCTTTAGCACCTGAAGCACAATATCCAACGCAAATTGAAGAGGATTATACTGCACTGAGATATATTGCAGAGCATGGTAAAGAATTGAATCTGGATACTTCTCGTTTAGCTGTTGCAGGAGATAGTGTTGGCGGAAATATGGCCGCAGTAATGACACTGCTCGCGAAAGAGCGTGGTGGCCCAAAAATTGATTACCAAGTGCTTATTTATCCTGTGACCGATGCAAATTTTGAAAATGATTCCTACAAAGAATTTGCCGAAGGTCCCTGGTTAACCAAAAAAGCAATGGAATGGTTTTGGGATAATTATTTACCTGATAAATCAAAAAGAAAAGAAATAACAGCCTCCCCCTTACGAGCAACTACTGAGCAACTAAAAGGATTACCTCCTGCGCTGGTGATAAACGGTGAATGCGATGTATTGCGTGATGAGGGTGAAGCATATGAGCACAAGCTTAATGAAGCAGGTGTACCCGTTACCGGTATTCGTCATCATGGCACCATTCATGATTTTCTTATGATAAATGAGCTTGCTGATACTCCAGCATGCCGCAATGCCATTGAAACGATTAATAGCCATTTGCGTATGGTATTTGACAAAAAGCACTAAGCCATACACTTTGAGGATACTGCACCAATGCAGTATCCCTTTATTTTAATTAAGACAATTCAAGATCGGAGATCGCCTCTTTACATTCAGACCCTTTTTTTTTAACACCTGTGAATAAAGGCTCCTGATACCCCCCGGGAACTCCATTTTTGGAGAAAACAACTTGCCATAACTGGTTCGTACGCGCACGAAAACTACCCGCACAGGCCAATAAATAATAACGCCACATCCGATAAAAACGGGCGTCATATTGCTCTTTTAAGCGGTCCCAATTTTGTTCAAAATGTTCATGCCATGCCATTAAGGTGTGATCATAATAAGCACCGAAATTAGCCCAGTTTTCCATAACAAACAAGCCTTCCGAGGCTTGACTGATTTGTGCCATGGAAGGAATCATGCCATTAGGGAAAATATATTTGTTAATCCAAGGATCCGCTGTAGTGCGCGTCAAATCACCGCCAATAGTATGTAACAAAAACAGACCATTATCTTTGAGGCAATCGCGAGCTTTTTGCATATAGATGCGGTAATTTCGATAACCAACATGTTCAAACATCCCTAAAGAGACCACTCGATCAAATTGTTCATGAACATCGCGATAATCCTGAAAGCGAATTTCTATGGGTAGCCCGGAACAATTCTGTTTTGCATATTCAAATTGTTCTTTGGATATAGTGATACCAACAACACTGACTCCATAATGTTCTGCAGCATATTTTGCAAGAGCACCAAAGCCACAGCCTATATCCAGTACACGCATCCCTGGCTCAAGCTTCAATTTTTGGCAGCTTAATTCCAATTTATTTAATTGTGCGGTCTCCAGATCATTCGCATTTCTCCAATAGCCACAGGTATAATTCATGCGACTGTCCAACATGAATTTAAATAAATCATTTCCCAAATCATAATGTTTTCTACCCACTTCCAGGGCATGCTTTTTAGATTGATGGTTAATCAGCTTAAGCCAAATTAATTTTGGCCATAACCATTTGTCGGATTTAATTTTTTGATCCAATTGAGCCAGAAGAATGCGCGTGAAAAATTGATCGAGACTTTTACAATCCCACCATCCATCCATATAGGACTCACCAAGTGCCAATGAACCACCGTTAAAAATACGCTGGTACAACCCTTCATTGTGAATTTGAATATCCCAGGCTTCATTCCCATTAGGAGTGATTCCCGCTGAATGCAAAAGGTCCGTTACAATTTTTTTAATCTGTTGGTTCATTAGTAGACTCATCCCTTTGTACTACCTGCTTCAAGAAAATAGCGAGTAATAGATAGCAAATAATATTACCCTACCTAGCCTATGCCCCGATTCTTATACACTATGCATCCACTCTACATCCATTGCAAATAATTATTGCTCAAAAATATCATGAGTCAACCGTAGCTTAATGATGCATTTGACGCAACTCACACCCCTTCAAAAGAAATAATAAACCATTTATAAAATCATGGCATTATGAATTACCTTATCATCAAGAGCATGAGTCAAAGTAGCTACAAAAAAATCATCAGATTTTATTGATTACCACACGTAACGCTTGCAACTTTAAAGACGTACTTTGAATAAATTCCTCACTGTCAACAAGCTGCTTTTTGTAAAAAGCAATTTCATCCTCACGTATCGAGGGATTAATGCTTTTTAAGGCTTCAAGCCGATTTACTTCATAACCGATATTTTGTGTCATCTGTGCTGTTGCCTCTCTCAAGATTTCTTGAAGTTGGGCTTCAGCTGTTTTTTTACTTTGTGTCAATATATTCTCAAGATCCCCACGAATCTGCTGAATGATTGGGTATCCTAAATGACGTTTCACAGGTTCGCACATTTGATTCAATTGCGTATAATCCAAGATTTTAGAAAGATTCTTTCCTGATGCATCCATAAGCACACGAATTGGTGTAACCGGTAAAAAACGATCTAGTTGCAGATATTTGGGTGCTGCACAATTTGCTGTAAAAAAAGATTCCAAAAATAACGTTCCAGGTTTGATACTTTTAATTGAGATTGTCGCTAAAGTTGCATTACCTAACTCAGAATCCAGGATCATTTCCATGGATTCACTGACCATTGGATGTTCCCAACTTAGGAATTCAACATCCTCACGCACTAACGCTTTCAAGCGCGAATAAGTTACCGTAACCCCATCCTCTTTTAGCCCTGGAAAATGGCTGGTCTTCATATGATCCGTAGGGCGCAATATTTCAGAAGACTCAGAATGGTATTCATGATCGATACCATATTCCTGAAACACTTGCGCCATATAATTTTCCAAGCCCAAACAATTTTCTTCTGCTTCAATAGCCGCAATCAATGCCTCTGCTTGGGGTGCATTGCAGGAGTTTAACTCCAACAGTCGATCACGTCCTTCATGAAGTGCTTGATTAATTTGTTCCGCTCGCGTTTTGGTTTCAGTAATCAGATGTTCAAAGGTTTCCTTATTTATGTCTACCGTATCAAGAATTGGGAGTAACTGATCTTCAAATTCTTCATAAAGGGTAAAACCAACAGAGCAACTTTTTGTAAATAAGTTTATCCCTTCGTGATACCAGCGAAACAATTTTTCTTGCACCGTATTCATCAGATAAGGAACATGAATTTCAATAGTATGCTGCTGACCTATACGATCAAGTCGACCAATACGTTGTTCCAATAAATCAGGATTTAATGGCAAATCAAACAAGACGAGATGATGAGCAAATTGAAAGTTGCGACCTTCACTTCCTATTTCAGAACAGATAAGTGCCTGAGCTCCATTTTCTTGTTCAGCAAAATAAGCTGCAGCCCGATCGCGCTCAATAATCGATAACCCTTCATGAAAAGAAGTACTACGAATCCCTATCTTTACTTTTAAATACTGATCCAATGCGATGGAGGTATTTGCCTTGGCACAAATAACGAGCACTTTTTGGGGGTGCACTTCTTTGATTTTGTCTGCTAACCACTTTACTCGAGGATCATTTTCGAGCCACAGTTCGTTCGCTACAAGTTGTTCGGGATACAGCTTTCTCTGACCTTTTTGTTCATCCAGAGAAGAATAAATAGTAGGACATTCCAAAGGATTCGCATGCACCCGTCGTTCAGGAAAACCCTGAATCGCTGCGCGTGTATTACGAAATAGGACACGACCTGTCCCATGTCGGTCGAGTAAGTCTTTAATGATCTGATTAACACTCAAATCCGTTATTTTTCCCAAGTAAGCTTCTAATTGCGACTTATGTTCTGGTTTTAAAGCATCCGCTGATGTATGTTCCCCATAAGTCATCAACTCTTGTACCAATTTATTGATTTGCTGGTACCCTTCTTCTTCTTTTTTAAATGCAGAAAAATCATAAAAGCGAGAAGGATCGAGCAGTCTTAAACGAGCAAAATGACTAGCAATTCCGGCTTGTTCCGGTGTTGCAGTAAGAAGCAACAAACCTTTACTTTGTCCCGCTAATTCTTCAATGCATTCATACTCAGGACTCTTTTCTTCCTCGGACCAATGCAAGTGATGCGCTTCATCGACAATTAGCAAATCCCACTGGCTACTGAGCGCATGTTGGCGTGCTTTTTCATTTTCCATTAGAAAATCCAAACTGCACAAAACCAATTGTTCATTTTCAAAAAGATTCTCTTGCGTTGTACCGATCTGCACCCCTTCTTCTTCATCTAGCTCGTATATCAGTTCATAGCGCTCCGCATCGATAATGGAGAAATACAAATTAAAACGACGAATCATTTCAACCAGCCATTGATGAATCAAAGTTTGAGGCACCACAATCAATACTCGATTAGCACGACCGGTACATAACTGATAATGGAGCACCATGCCAGCTTCTATGGTCTTACCAAGCCCTACCTCATCGGCAAGCAAAACTCTAGGGGCATAACGTTGTGCTACTTCGCTCGCGATATAAACCTGATGTTTTAGATGGCTGGTTCGTGACCCCAACAATCCCCTTACCATAGATTGCTGGAGTCTACTGGCATGATTTAGGGTATCTATTCTCAATTTAAATGTATTTAATTTATCAAGCAATCCACTAAAAAGTCTTTGTTCTGGAGTATTGAGATTGATAAAACAATCCAGAGAAAGCTCACTGATACGAATCTCATTACCTGCCTCATCAATTCCAGTATAAAATAACAATCCTTGACGCTCTTCAACCTGTGTAATATGCATCTTTTGTTGGTCAGACGTAGTTACTTCTTCACCCGCTTTATAAATGATGCGGCTTAGTGGAGCACTATCCGTAGAATAAATTCGCTCCTCGCCAGCAGCAGGAAAACTCAAACTTACTTGCCTACCATTCAGTTCAATAATGATACCCAAGCCCAGTTGTGTTTCGGTATTACTTATCCAGCGTTGCCCAATATTAAAAGTCATAAAAAATCATCTTTAATTGTTAAGTGCGGATAAAATAATCAAAAAATTAAATAAACTCAACTTGACTTGTATTCTTTTTTTGAATAGCATGGCTCGGTTTTAAACAACCTGAGGTCATACAATGGATGCAAAATACGATGACAATTTGAGTGGCGCAAGAAGAATCTCAAAGCAAACAATTAATTATGAAAAAAAGCCACAACCCATTTTAATTAACACTGAAGAAGATGAGGACTCCATCTTTGATCTGTGCATAGGCTCTAAAGAAAAAAAACAATCCGCGCGCAATAAATTGGACGCGGGCGCATTGAAAGCGTATTCCTTTCTCCAAAAAAATATCCCTGGTTTCTTCACACCCTACAATAGCAAAACAGAGTTCGGGATTGTAGCATCAGCCCCGATTGTAGCTCCCATCGCTTTCGCCATTGCTAGTGCTGCAGCAGCAGCCACTGCGGCAGGGGCTGCATTAACTGCTTTAGGAAGCTTAGTTTTTGCTGCAGGTTCTGGATTGTATAGTCTACACCAACCCGAAGCTCAAGAAACAACAAACGAAGCGCTTATGGTTGCTGCAAAGGCAAGTATTCTTGCTGCTGCTTGTACTGCCATCACAATTGCTGCTGCTATATTAACCGCTGTTTTAGCTCCAGTAGCTCTTGTATATTTTCTTACTCGTTCTGGTGCAAGTATTGTAAATGAAGCATCTAAGTGCATCTCTTCTTGTTCCTCTGAAGCAAAAGAAGATCATTATGAGGACAGCTATAAAATTGCTAGTATAAATTAAGTTCACTGATTTAAAGTTGGGCTATAAAGCCCAACTCATCACTGCAGTAAATTTTAACTCGTTAAATAATACCTATTTACTGAGTCCGATTCTTATTCGTTCTAAAAAACAAATTTTCCTTGTTTTTTTAAGTTATCCTGGTTAAAAATAGTAGGCACAGGAAGATTATTCAACAGAAAGGAAATCATATGGCTACCAACGCAGAAGAGCTTCAACATCTTATCGAAATTGATACAACCCAAACAAAAGAAATAGAATCGGCACCAACCACCTTAGAAGAAAAAATAAAGTCTCAATTAAAAATTCTCAATGAGGATACAGGACAAGATAAGCTCCAAAAAATTACCATTACCAAAGAACTATTTGATGAAATTAAAAAAAGCCTACAAAATACAATTCAAAGTATGGAAAAAAACCCAAGTATTTTCTCACGCGCTGCAGAATACTGGGGGGAACTACCCCTTTGGCAAAAAATTATTGGTGGTGTCGCATTAACGGTCCCTACCTTAATCATTGGTATCATGGCTCATGTTGGTTTTCTTTTGGCTCTTTGTGGCGTCACCGCCGTGACTTATGCCGCAGGTGGCGTCATTCTTGATGATCATCACAAATGCAGTACCAGTGCTGTAGAAAGTTTACAAAAAGGAATTTTGGGGCTGGCTGATCTTCTAGAATTAACTATTAGTGCGTTGGAGATTATCCGTAAACAATTAGTAGTAGAAATTCAAAAATTCGCCAAAGAAAATGAAATACTTGTAGCAAATATCAGCGATTTAAGTAAGCAAATTGATGAAATTGATAAACAAGTCAGAGCCACTACCAATATAAATACAGTATTAGGCGAAACAAAAGATGGATTGGTGGCAGTTTCTAGCGTCCTAAAAGAAGGAGTCGCCCAGCACACTGACTTAATGAAGCAAAACCAAGAGAAGTTAGTCCACTTTACTGAGGCTTATGGGGCTACCAGGAAAGAATTGTCTGAAAAAATTGAGGAAATTAAAAAAGTAAAGTTAGACCTTGAAATGGAGTTAAATAAAGCGCGATCGATGGTAGAAACTTTAAGCAGTACCATAAGTCAATTATCAAATACTGTCATGGGCGAAGATCAGCGCCATGCCTTTCAAGAAAAACTAGATGCCTTCATAGAACAGAAAGAAGGAACTTTTTCGGGGATAGCTACCCATATGGAGCAATCTGGAAAGCAGCTTGGACTAGTACAAAAGGACCTGGAAAGTACGAACCACCAATATAGAGAACTTTTGAAAATTCAAGAGCAGCATTTAAATGCACTCGTAACGCTTAAAACGCAAGTTCCTTCAGAACAAACACCGAACGCCACACCGGTTTCCGAGTTACTGAGCACGAAGGGATTTTATGCTCCAAAACAAGAAAAACCCGGAAGTGAGGTAACTCCCACGAGCTCGCCTGAGTTTAACTAAAAGTATTTGATTCATCCCCTCTTCACCTATCGCGATACGTCATCTCGAACGCAGTGAGGGATCTCCAACAAATGGCACGGCATCATAATAAAATATGATGCCAATCCAAGAGAGCCTTCGTAAACTCCTCACGATGACGTATTTTCACCTCCTCTTGATGGCATAAGGAGTATAATTTCCCGTTTAGGTATTCATCATAGCTGTAATATTTTAAAAAATTGGATTAGTCACTACTTTTTACCCTCTAAATTCAAACCATAGGCCTCTAAGGCAGCTTTAACAGCAGGGCGTTCGCCAACTCGATGATACCACTTGAGTAAATGAGAAAATCGTTTCTCATCAATTGTTTGTTGGTAAAAAATTTGAAAACAGTAAATCCAGGGCCAAATAGCCATATCAGCAATAGTATAATCGGAACCGCCTATATAGATGGCATGCGTTAACTGTTTTTCCATCACACCGAGCAAACGCTCACTTTCATCCGCATAACGCTTGATTGCATAGGGAATCTTTTCCTCTGCGCGATGAAAATGACCTAATTGACCAAACATAGGTCCTATATGTGCCGCTTGAAAAAAACACCATTGCAAAATCGTGTATTTATCTTCTGGTGATTCTGGCAGAAATTTATGATGTTTCTCTGCAAGATATTGCAAAATCGCAACACTTTCAGCCAAATAAAAATCTTTTTGCGAATCATATAAAACTGGAATTTTATTATTCGGTGAAATTTTTAAAAATTCCGGATCAAATTGTTCGCCTTTGGAAATATCAATTAATTTAATCGTATAAGATTGGCCCAACTCATGAAGCATAATCGTCGGTTTAATCCCATTCGGAGTACCAAATGAGTATAAGGTATACATGAGAACCTCCCTGTGTTAATTCTTTAAATAAAGCGCCGTATCATTTTTTTATGCAAATTAACCCGGCCTAATTAATGACAAGATAGACTATAATTTTAAAGAAACCAAATCTGACACCTATTGATTATTCCCAAACTTAAATCACCTCTAAAACCTGGATACACGGAGATGCTTAGTTATTTTTTTTAGGCTATTCTTAGAAATCATAGGCAGCAAAAAGGATTTCACATGAGCTTCAAAGAAAAAGTGGCCATTCTCGGCAGTTCCCGTACCCCATTTGTCAAATCGCAAACCTACTATTTAGGGAAGTCCAATCAGGATTTGTTAGGAGCAGCATTAGCTGATCTGATCAATAAAACTAAGATTCAAGGTGAGCTATTGGGTGATTTTATTGCCGGGGCGATTATGAATCATCCTTTTGATTGGAATCTTGCACGCGAAACGGTTTTAGGCAGTACCTTATCTCCTGAAACCCCAGGATTAACCATACAACGAGCCTGTGGTACCGGTTTAGAATCAATCAATTTGATTGCGCTCAAAATTGCCAGTGGACAAATTACCGCAGGAATAGGAGGAGGGACTGATACGAATTCAGACACCCCATTAATTGGTCAAAGAAAATTAACCCATTTTTTAATTAAACTTCAACATGCGAAAGGCCTCAAAGAAAAACTTGGTATTCTCAAAGAATTCCGCTTAGGCATGTTAAAACCTCAATTACCCGAAGTTCGCGAACCCCGAACAGGTCTATCCATGGGCGATCATTGTGAACTGATGGTTAAAGAATGGCAAATTACCCGCAAGGCTCAAGATGAATTAGCTTTTCGTTCCCATCAGCATGCCGCACAAGCCTATGATGAAGGATTCTATGACGATTTGATAACACCTTTTGACGCCTTAAAGCGTGATACGATTACTCGCAAAGATACCTCATTGGAAAAATTAGCAACCTTAAAACCTGCCTTTGATAAGTCAGATAAAGGCAGCTTAACAGCAGGAAACTCAACCCCACTTACCGATGGAGCCTCTGTGGTACTATTAGGTTCTCCTCAATGGGCTAATAGTCATGAGCTGGAGCCACTCGCTTATTTTGTTGATTGTGAGTTGGCTGCCGTAGACTTTGTGCATGGTGCGGGCTTATTAATGGCGCCCACAATCGCAGTATCACGATTATTGGCAAGAAATCGGCTCACTTTAGATGATTTTGATTATTATGAAATTCATGAAGCCTTTGCCGGCCAAGTACTCTGTACTTTAAAAGCCTGGGAATCGCCTGAATATTGTCAAAAAGTTTTGAACCTCAAAAAACCTTTAGGAAGTATTGATCCGCAAAAAATGAATATTAAAGGCGGAAGCCTTGCTCTTGGTCATCCATTTGCTGCCACCGGCGGACGATTAGTCGGTGCTGCGGCCAAAATACTTGCCGATAAAGGGCAAGGTCGTATTCTTTTAAGCGTCTGTACTGCCGGGGGAATGGGCGTTGCTGCGATTATTGAACGCTAGCTAGAATCATTGCATTAAGAACTAAGCCTGGGTTTTCGCTTTGCGACACCCAGGTAACATGTTAATTTAAACGATTGAATAAGGTCTTGCTTCTGGATGTACCCTTTCACTATGAAGCTCTTTGGCTTTCCGTCCAAAAAAATTACTTGCCAAATAGGCACTAACACCTACAGTTGAAGAAACTGCTTCCGTAACCTCCAAAGATGGTTTTGGTTCTTGGGTATTTCGTTTAAAGAAAAATCCCCCTCCATAAGTCGCATTTGCCGCTGCATCAAGTGCTTTTGTGAGCATCACATCCAAATCGCCAAAATACAGTGGAATTGAGAAATTACTAGTACCTAAATCAATTCCTATTTTAAAAGGTTCTTTTATCACTGGGCCATTGTAGTGCGCACCTCTGGTATGCTCCGCACTATTTGGAGGGTAAGTAATACTCGGGATACTCTTTTCTGAAAAGTGGAGTACTGCAGCCGTAACTGTATGGCTTAGCATTGCATTGGATACAGCTCCAGTAAAGGCTTCCGCACTTACCAATGCATACTCTTTATAACTCGGTTTGGCAATTTGAATGTCTTTCGTGCGAGCATAATAACGCCGCTCTTCTCTATTTTGTTGCCAATGCTTAATATTAGCACCTATAGTTTTTAAAGCGACACCTGAGGCCACACAAACAGCACTGGCAGTTTGTAACGTTCCTGCATTAATATAATCAGTGAGATTGTAAGTAGTGCCATTATTAATATCCTTATTATATGACAACGGGTACTGTTCGTTAAAACAATAGTTCAAATTTATGAGATCCACGCCTAGAATAAAATTACCCTGAGCTTTAACCGAGCCACAATAGGATGCGCTTACATCATGTAAAGGAAGCGCATTAGAAACAGCAAATGCAGCACCGCCAAGAGAACACGCCAATGTAGCGCAGACATTCACTGTATCTGCTACTGAATGAACTGCAGTATCAAATACCCAATTCGTTGCCGTCCAAAATTTATCTCTCCACCGCATAAACATCCCTTTTTTTGATCGTAAAAAACAACTCGCTCCGTTTATTTATAGCGAGTCAAATATTGACAAGTTTTCTGTCGCAATAATCAGAACATATCTATTTCAACTGGTCAATATTATTTACAAGCTGCGCTATGATATTGCTTGCAAGAAAAGAGTGCGCGTTCTACACGATTCTAAAAATGTCGCAAATAAGAATTTATAGTACCGGCACGGTTTGTAAACAGCCAATTGATTCCTCGATTGAGTTCTCTATATAAACTGTATTTTGAATCGACCATTCCCACCCCAATGATTTGTTTGGCGGCCTTTAGTCGGTCAAGAGTCTTGTTATTAATCATAAAATAATGACCTAATACTCCTCCATAATTCTCATTTAAGCTGACATCACAAAATTGATGTACATTGTTATGAGCTGCAACCAACAACAGGGCGTTTTTTGGAAATTGCGACATCGAAGAAAAAATCTCCGAATTTAAAGTCAGCAGATGATAATGTTCGCCAGCAGATAGCCCCTCTAAGGATTGGATTAAAGCGTCCTCGTCGTGAAACGGTTCTTTTAATTCGATGAGCAAATGCATACTGCGCGCATAGGCAGCGATTACTTCATCAAGAGTAGGCACCTCCGGAGCGAGAGCGCGTAATTCATCAAATTTTAGATCGGCAATTTTTCGATCATGCCCCCAGAGCCGCTTTAACGTTGCATCATGGTTCACCACCAACACTTTATCTGCGGTGGCGTGTACATCAAACTCAATCCCCCAACATCCCAATGCTTTTGCTAAATCAAATGCTGCAAGCGTATTTTCCATAATGCCTTGAGCATGATTGTGGGCGCCTCGGTGGGCAATCAAACGTGCGCTCTTTACAATCTCTAAAGAGGGTTTATCTCTGGGCACAAGAGCAAAATAACTATCCACTGTTTTTTGCAAAAAATTAAGCAACACAATAATTTCCTGATGTTCTATATACATTTATTCTAAACAGGGAACATTGAAAACGCAAAAATAGCTGATTTCTCTTGCAACTTGTGTAAAAATAATAGACTTTTTAATTTGATGAACTGTATATGCCTTTAATCACCACCGATATTGAGCGGGCGATCTACGATTTAAAAGAAGGAAAACCTGTAGCCATCCCTACTGAAACTGTCTATGGATTAGCCGCCCCTATTAATAATGAAAAGGCAATTAGAGCTGTTTTTGCAATGAAGGATCGGCCATTAAATCATCCTTTGATTGTCCATGTTGCCCCTGACTGGGATCTCAACATGCTAGTCCAGGATATTCCTATCTATGCCCAACAACTCATTAAGACATTTTGGCCAGGCCCTTTAACTCTGGTATTTCATTGCAAACGCGATCAAATTAATCCATTAATTACTGGGGGGCAAACTACCGTAGCAATTAGATGTCCAGCCCATCCCATAGCCCAGGAATTATTAACCCAAATAGGCATTCCTTTAGTCGCTCCCTCTGCCAACCCTTTTGGGAAAGTCAGCCCCACTACGGCAGAACATGTTAGTGAATCATTCCCTCACCAAGAATTAACCATTTTAGATGGAGGTCGCTGTACCGTAGGTATTGAATCCACTATCATTGATGCGACACATGCAGAAAACTATCAAATTTTACGTCATGGGCTTCTCGATGAAAAAACCTTAGCCAAAGTCATTGCGACGCCTTCACTTAACCACAAAAATACACTTCGGGTTCCTGGGAAATTGGAAAGTCATTACCAACCCCAAAAAATCCTATATTATTTTTCCTGCTACGAAACACTTACCGATTTTTGCAAAAAAAATCCTGATAAAGTCTATGTCATTGCCAGCAGTCAACCAATAGACGTCCGTGAAGATCATTTTCATCTCTTAGAAAATCATCCTGAAAAAGTAGCCTTTGACTTGTATTACCAATTAAGAAAAGCTGATGCCTCCGATGCCGAAATTATTGCAATCGAACTTCCGCCATCTACAGGAGAATGGCAAGGAGTAACAGAGCGTATTTTAAAAGCAGGGACTCCTTATCCCAATTAATCTGGATATGATTCCTTCAATAATCTGAAAAAGCCATTGACAGATCAGCAAAATATGAGTAACTTAGCGCCACAATGCCGAGGTGGTGGAATTGGTAGACACGCTAGCTTCAGGTGCTAGTGGGGGCAACTCCGTGGAGGTTCGAGTCCTCTTCTCGGTACCATTGTACACTTGAGAACACTCAAACAATACTGACTTTTTCTTCCAAAATTGTACCATCAACTCTTCATTACTTTACTTTAAATATTGCTTGGCAAAAGTTGCGCCAATGCACTTGCCAATCGTTCTACTCCATTTATCTTGATTTTTTTTGTCTAAAGTCATGGGTATCTTAGGACTAAGTTCTTTTTCACATGCAGCGATACTATTGGGCATTAAATTTAGGCATTTCTCAGTAGTTATCCCCTTTTTAGTCAACTTTTTGTGAAATAAATGATCCTCCATCAGTCTTCCGCAGATTAGCTTCGGTGACACTAGAGTGAGATCGTTTAACCATTCCTCTTTGCTCATATCACCGGGTTTTGCTATTGTTGGCGATGTGGTGGCTGGAGGAGGAGATGATGGTGGTGTTGCCTTATTAGCAGTGCTTAAGAGATTATTCGAATAAAAATCGAGGCCGATGCAATTCCCCAATTTTTTGCTCCATATGGATACATTTTTATCGTTTATATTTTGGGGAAGCTCTGAATAAAACTTAGTTTGACATTTATCAAAACTTGCAGGAATTAATGTCACACATTTATCATAGTTAATATTTGCATTTTGCAGCAATGTATTGGTCTTAGGATCATCAACTAAGCGGCGACACATCTTTGATGGGGCGAGTTCTTTAAAAGCAGTAAGCCATTCATCCTTAGACAAGCTCTTATTCGTTGCTGCGAGTGTGACGGTGGAAAAAAATATACTACTCATACCAATTATTCTAACTAAACTTTTTTTAGACATGATGGTTATTCCCTTAAATAGTATTAAATAAAGGATAGACATAAATAGTCTGTTTTTCATAAATGGATTAAAGTAAATTTGCTGAAAGTATTTAGATCAACTCTAAGGAGGATCGCTTGAACATCATTATTTGCGGCGGAACAGGATTAGTCGGTCAGTTATTAGTCCCCGAATTACTTCAGTCCGAACATAACATTTATGTGATTGGACGAGATAAAGAGAAAATTAAACGCATCTTTTCAAATACAGTTCATGCGGTCACTTGGGATGAGCTTAATACATTAAATCCAAATGAGTTTGATGTGATCGTTAATTTGACAGGCGAAAACATTGCAGATCATCGGTGGAGTACTAAAACAAAAGAAAAGCTGCTTTCAAGTCGCATAAAAAGGACCAACCAATTGGTACTTTGGGGTATCAAAGCCACCACAAAAAAACCACATTTGTATAATGCAAGTGCTGTTAGCATTTATGGCCTCCAGAAAAAACTGGGACAAGACAATATTACTTTTACGGAAACAACACCTATCGGTTCGTCTGAAACCAGTTTTGCAAATCAATTGGTTACTCAGTGGGAAGAAGCTGCAAAAAAAGGCTTTGCAGCGGGTATGCCGGTTACTATAATGCGTTTTGGTGTGATTTTAAAGCGTGGCGGGGGCATGTTAAAGAAATTGGAATTACCTGCTCGATATGGAATGGGAGCAGTGATTGGCTCTGGAGAGCAGCCCCTGGCATGGATTGATAGCACCGACCTCGTTGAGGCGATCCGGTTTTTGATATCACGCCCTGAAATTACAGGACCGATAAATCTGGTAGCACCGCAACAGGTGTCACAAAAAACCTTTACCAAAACCTTCGCTCAGGTCCTCGGAAAACCGGCGCTGATGTGGATACCTGCATGGGCAACACAACTTTTATTTGGTCAGATGGGTGAGGAGTTATTATTATCTGGACAAACTGTTATGCCGCAGCGATTGTCAGAGTATCAGTTTAATTTCAAATATCCCACTTTATTATCCGCTTTAACTAAAGAATTTAGAGGTTAAAAATTATTATGAGTCTTCGCATATTATCCTTAGATGAAGTCAAACAAAGCATCACCATGAGCCAAGCGATTAAAGCAATGGAAAATGCATTTATTCAATTAGCAAAACAACAGGTTAAATTACCATTAAGAACGGGGATCACCATTGAGGAAGAAGAAGCGCTCACTTTAACCATGCCTGCATATCTAGCTCAAGAGAAAGCGTTGGGTCTGAAAGTGGCCTCTATTTTTCCCAAAAATAGCACTCGCAATAAACCTTCTATTACCGGTTTTATCATGTTACTTGATGCGACCACGGGCGAACCTCAAGCACTCATGGATGCGAGTTATCTCACTGCGTTAAGAACCGGGGCGATTTCTGGATTGGCAACCCAATATTTTGCAACCGATAACGCAACTCATATTGCCATCATCGGCTCAGGGGTTCAAGCAGAGACTCAACTGCAAGCTGTCTCGACTGTGCGTGATATAAAGCAAGTATCCGTATGGTCAAGGAATATTAAAAATGCAGAACAATTTGCAGCTCAATTCGCCAACCAATATAGCATCAATGTATGTGATCACATTTCTTTAGCGATTAAAGATGCGGATATTATCTGTACAGCGACTGCAAGCACCGAGCCATTAATCCACTTGCACGACCTACAACCTCATGTTCATATTAATGCCATAGGTTCACATACTTCTATGATGAAAGAAATAAGTGGCGAAGTCCTTAAACACTCGGTAGTGATTGTTGATCAATTGAGTGCTGTTATGGCTGAAGCAGGTGAAATCATTAGTGCGATACAGCAAAATCAGTTAAAACAAGAAGATATTGTTGAGCTTGGTAATTGGTTAATACAAAAAAATGTAGAGTACAAAAACAAAATCACCGTATTCAAATCGGTAGGGCTCTCCATACAAGACTTAAGTGTGGCCTCTGTCGTTTATCAAAATGCTATAAACAAGAACTTAGGAACGCTGTTTGCGCTAAATTAATGGGAGTCAAACTGTAGTTGGGTGCAACGGAACCTTCAGATTCTGCTGCGCTCCTCAGGGCTACATTTTGTACAAGGTCATCTTGGGGGGTACGACAAAGATTTCCTCAGGTTAACTGCTATTTAATTTCGCCTAATGCCTCACCTAAACGTATAGCACTCCCTGCGTTTAAAGCTTCATTCCAATGCACTTGCGCGCCATTTGCAAATAACAAGACAACCGTGGAACCTAATTTAAAGTAGCCCATCTCATCACCTTGGGCCATCATCGTTTGATCCTTATCTTTGTTGTATTCAAAATCAACACGATTCTTACTTCGTTTGATGTCCCCATGCCAACTGGTTCCTATCGCGCCAACTATAGTGGCTCCCACCATCACCATCACCATAGGACCTACTTTAGTGGAAAAAAAGATTGCCAGGCGTTCATTACGCGCAAATAATTTCGGCACAACCCGAACCGTTGAAGGTTGTACTGAAAATAAGGCCCCGGGAACATAGGTCATGGATACGATTTCGGCATCCATAGGCATATGCACCCGATGATAATCTTTAGGCGATAAATACACTGTAGCAAAACACCCATTTATAAATTGAGATGCCTTATCTTTATCGCATGCTAAAAGATCTGCAACCGAATAATAATGGCCTTTTGCCTGAATTAATTGACCTTGCTCTATAGTTCCGAGTTCACTAATACAACCATCTACCGGTGAGATGATGTCCGCGTTGGCCAATGGTCTACATTCGGGTTTTAACTGGCGGATAAAAAAATCATTAAAACAAGCGTATGCGGTGGGATCTTCGATTAAAGCCTCACTCATATTAACCTGATATTTCCTTATAAATCGTTGAATAATATAGTTTTTTACTTTTACATTTTTTACATCTGCCAAACAACCCGCAAGGGTCGTAAGGCCATGCTGAGGAATCAGATATTGAGGTAATGTTTTTATTAAATCAAAAGACATGTGAAACTCGCACCGCGTTTTTAAAAAAGGGATCATAACCTATACTTCACATGCTCACAAATATACGGGGGTAACGTCCTTACTATTACTACTTTCTCCAGAGGTAATTTGTAACTGACGATGCGAAGCACAAATCGTTTCACGATGATATTTCAGATTGGCAAGATAAAACGCTTTGTGCGTTTCAGTCATTTGAAATTGGTCCACTACTTGATATTTTTGCTCTTGCAGCATCAATGGATATTTAGAGACTTCCTTTTTAATTGTTTCTACTATTTTGACAAACAAACACTCATTTAATGTTGACGACTCACCTCCATTCATAAAGATCATGGCAAGAGCTTTCGAATTACAATTTCCATCTATATACCCTTCTACTTCTGATCTCCTGGTCACACCTATTATGCTTCCCCATGTTTGTGATTCATATTTTTTTAATGTAGAGTTGATTAAGCTCTTAAATGATTTAGGAGTTAATGTATCTACCCAATCATAAATCGCCTTATACATCATGTTGATGCCTCCATCACTATAAGGGTGAGTAAATCGCTTGTTTTCCTTCGCAAAAGATACTACATCGCTTGTAAAATCAGCGATGCCTTTTTCAAAACTCTTATCCTTATCCCTGATTGCCAAATCAATACTGGGTATAGGATGTTTTTGTAACATAAGCGGGGTAAGCCCAAGGATTAGCTGAGTATTCAATGCGCCGTTATCATGAGTTCCAGAACTTAAAACATAAGCCAAGCGATTATCACCACTTTCGCTTCCACTCGTCTTTAAATATTGTTTCACGGGTTCCTCTCGTTGACGAAATGATATTGCAGGCAATAAAGGAGCATATTTTTTATCAATAATTTCATTAATATAACGTTCTAAATCCTCAGGCTTAAGGCTTTTTGCCCAAACAAATAATGAGTCCTGATATTGTTTTTTTATATCTTCATGGGTAAAAGGCAAGACATCCCTTTTTACTGAAAGCACTGCTTTTTCCATGAGCTCATCGGTAGTGGTCAAATGCAATTGGAAACTGACCTGGTCGGCTATCAACTTAAGACTTGAAGCAATTCCATTAAATTCAGCGGCATGCGTTGTCGTGTTTGCTAAAGCTTGGCGAATTTTTAAGTTATTCGTTTGATAAAGTAAACTTAGTTTATTTGAAAAATCGAGATTATCTTCTTCTGTAAGATCCTTGCGTTCCTTTTCATAATAAGCTTTTGTGACCGCCCGAAATTCATTAACAAAAGCGACCATCGATAATAATGCATCTCGCAATTTACTGTCCTTATCTACACTAATTTTTGACTCAAGAGTGTCGGCAGAAAGTAAGGGGAGATTTCCAAATAATTCCCATGCACTGGTTAAGGTTTCATCGGTGGCATTTTTACTCACCAGTTCAGAGATTTGAACATATGGCGGATTCGTAGCCTCTTTCAATAAATCGTTTGTTAGTCTATAGGAGCTATAAATTAACTCTTTCATTATAGGAGCAAACGCATCTCGCCAAACTTGGTGATAACGTTTTTGCAATTCACCAAGATCATACTTAAGCGGCTCCTCTTTAGTATAGTTTGTTTTATTTTCCTCTTTGGCCCATTCCTCTACCTTGCGATAAAAAGATGGCTTTTGGTAAAGCGCCAAATACGTGGGGGGTAACGGTAACCCATATCCGTTATCCATACATCCCATATAAAAGACTACAACCCGGTACAAATTATCATAATGTTCCTGATATAAGTTCATCATAAAATCAACGAATGATTCTTTGTTCGTTTTTTCATTACAAAAACGAGGATACATCTCTTCGTATTTTTTCGTTAAAAGGGGATCGGTTTCATCTAAGGAGGTGTAATTTAAAGGCAGATCACCGAAGAGCTCTGTTAAGCGTTTGCGTTGAACTTCAGGCTGGAACGTTAATAAAGCTTTTAACGCCGCAGCGAACTTTTGTTCTTGGGCAACAGAATTTTGCGCTAATCGTGCGAACTCAACTGGGTCGGCATAAGCTTTAGGCAATTGTTTAAGCGCCAGTTCTTGTACCCCAGGTACGATTACCGGAATAGTCTCTTGTCCAGGATGTGTGTAATGTGGCCAGTGATAAGGCACCGAGTCCTGAACATTAGGAAAAGCCTCATAATCACGAACAGTCAGGGTAATGTGTTTTTTAGGGACGCCGATTACTGATCTTGGCTCTTTCATGTAGATAGTGAACCAATAGAAAAACATATCGAAATCGATGTCACCGGCTAAACTAAGGTTATGTGGATGCGCATCATCATCATCAAGAAACCATCTGCCAAGCAAAATCTCCATGATGTTTTTCTCAATAAGTGTTTTTACGCTGGGCGCAACTTGTTCCTTTAATGTACTGTTAACAGGTATACCTTCTTTAGAGAAATGAAAAGGTTTAAAATCTTCCACGCCAATGGATAGTGTTCCGATTAATTTATCTTGGGTGTGCCCCCTTTTTGCTGTGATTTCTAGAATATGACCTTTTACCGTTTGAAGCTGCTCTATCGTCAAAGGCTGTTCAGGATTAAAACCTGGTATATCTTTTATTAAAATTGTATCTTCTTTAACCAATCCTTCGGGAGTCTTAACAACGTATTTCAGCGAATCGTGTTTATCTAATTTAATAAAGAGTGTGTTCTCTTTCTGTGGATTATTATCCGACATTAATTCAATATTATACTGCTCAAATACCAAGCGCTCTTCGGCCGATCTTTTTCCTTGGAACAACCTTTTGAATGATGAAGTAGCTACACTTATTTTGGCTAATAATTCGGGGTAGTGATTTTTAGGTTCTAATTTTTTAAAGAAAGCCTTCTTGATAACACCATCTTCTTCAAAGGTAACCTGAAATGTTTGATGAGAGCTATCCGAGATAGGAGTTTTTTCAGAATAAGTGAGTTGGCTATGTGTTAGCGCCTTTTTTGGAATTCCCATATGTTTAATCCATTAAATCACAGTCGTCCTTTAGAATAGTTCATATTAAGCAGAAATATTCAATAAGTTCAAGAATAATTTTAAAACAGATAACAAGGAAACTAAACAGTACGGTTCAAGTGCCAACCACATCACTAAAAAATGGTCTTACATACGATGTTTTTTTACTTTTTTTATTATAACTCAGCAAGTTAGTGCCTGTGAGTAAGAATGCCCTAGCCCGGAGGGAGATAAGTTCTCGGGCTAAGGCTGTAGCCTATTACGGGCTACACTTGTTTAACTCATTTTACAACATGGAGTGAATGACCAAACCTCATTTTCATCCTCGTTTTTGGGTTCTATAAGCTTCAGGACTTCTTTATCAAGAGCACGGATCTCTTCTCCTGATCTGGTTTGATTAAAAAACCAACAATTTCCAGTCTTGTGGTATTTATATCCATTAGCTCCGAAAACTGAACAAGCGGTAATCACTATATTAGCAAGGACAATTATCGCCTTGTAAAGATATGACTCGATTTTGGGATCAACAATATCAAGAATTTTCTGTTCAGCTTTCTTTAATTCGCCCTTCAGTTCTTCTGCTAATTCAGGATTCGAAAGCATTTTATAAGCGTTAGTGTATAATGTTTTTCTATAGGCCTCTTCTGCTTGATTCCATTCCTCAAGCGTTGGTCTATCTGAAGCCGCTGAAGCCGCCCCATACAACCGCTCATGAATTATTTTAAATTGTGCTTCAACTCGTAAAATAACCTGGCGAAAGCGCTTGGCTTTTTCACTTTCATCTTCTTCCTTTGCCGCGAATTCAACTATCTCATTTTTGAGCTTTAAATCTTGCATTTGGCTGACGCAAATAAACCGCTCTCGTAAACTTGTAGCTAAAGCCAATTGCTCTGGATCTTTTATTGCAAGGACCGCATTGCCTTGAGTCTGAATCCCATTTTGTACACCAGCATAGAGAACCTTTATTAATACCTTTCGAGTATTCTTTTCAATATGTTTCAACTGCGGTAAAAACAGACGTAGGGCTTGCGCCTTATGATTTTTATCCAACACCCATTGATAAGCCTCTGGGTTTATTGCCTTAGACTCCCATACTCCTGACTCCCTTAATAAAAGTAGAGCCTTACTCGCAGCTTCAATTTCTGGCGGCATTAAACGCCGTAAATAAGAAGAAGGATTGTCTAGGTCTGCAAGTTCTTCCCTAAAATGATGCAGGATTGATTCATACAAATGGTTGCGAGGACTTAATGCAATTCTGTACAGTTCTTGAATACTGTGGGTTTTCCTTTGATCCAAAGCAACCAAGGTCGAAGCCAATAAGGGATATTCTCTTGTTGCTTCAATTATTGATTGATAACCATCGAAAGATAAAGATCCTTTAACCCAAAAAATCAAACAAAGTCGCTTACAGTCTTCATCGGGTAGAGAATGAATTAACCTTAACTCCTCGAGTTTTTTAGAGTCTTTAAAAAATTGGGGGACATCTTCCGTAAGTGCCGGCTCTAATGTAACTAAGCTATCTATAGCCTGATAATACGCTTCATCAGATAAAATAAGACGGATTAAATCTTCAGGGTAGTTTTGTTGAATTAAAAAGGGAATTAATTTAATTTGCGTCTCATTCCACATAAAACCACTGAATTTTTTAATAAAATTCAAATTCTTCAGTAGATCCCGGTTTTGTTCGAGAAGCCCTTTTTCATAAAATGTGATGATGATTTTTAATAGACTCTTATTAATCCGCTCATCATCGGTGAATTGAATTCCCAAAATTTCCTTACATAATTGGCTGGAAGGCAACAAAAGTTCCTTGATTAAGGAGGCAGGTAAAGAAAACTCATTCAGTATTTTGTAATGAACAAGCAAATCTAAAGCTGGATTGTCTGTAAATAAGGCATGAAAATTTAGTTCGCGAAAAGGAATAGAGGCACGAATTGTTGCTGCATCCTGACCTACATGTAACTTTTGCATCAATAGCGCAACACGTTGAAAGCGTAAATTGATTCCATTATCAACATTGAATGCATTTTGGATTAAATATTTCGGCAGCGCAGAACCAAGCTGATTAAATACTTGTTCTAGAGAGGACACAGCAGAAATAGTCATCCCCGAGTCAGGTGCTTTAATAAACGGTTGTAAATCAAAACTCGCTGCGCAAATAATTTCCCGGTCCTTTGGCACTGCATGGCCTTTTCTCATTAAGCCTATTACCCATTGTTTTGGGTCATCCTTTCGATACATCACCATGAGACCACAGTCTTGTCCTGCGTCATCAATATAAGCGAAATCTTGGCGAATCAAATGAGCACGATAAACTTCTGAGGCTTCACCTTTCTTCTTTAGAGGCTCGGGACCAAATAAATAACCCAAATTACCTGCAGTCATATTACCCTGCAGAAAATGCGTTGCTGATGCTTGTTTTTGCCAAATATTTAAATGTTTTATCGCTTGCGGCATAGTGCCAAGAAAATTAATGACTTCCCTACAAATTATTTTTATGTCATTTTTTTGCTCTGCAATTGCCCAGTCCTGTCCAAAAGCTTGGAACATTTGTTGTGCATTTCCCTGTACGATGAAAGGCATAATTCATTTCTCAATATGACAAATTGAGAGTATTATAACCAATAATTGCCCCAAGTGGTGATGATTTTTTGCTAAAATTGCATTTTTAATACCTTATTGAACATTGCTATGATAGATTCTCAATAAGGCAGGCAAAAACTGACGTAAAAGAGCACTCTTTTCGCTCTATAAAAAAGTTATTAAGCAGTTAACCTACTCTATTTTTAGGCAAGAAAAAAACATGAAATGCAATCTCATAGGAGCAGGTCGGCTAGGTAAAAATATAGCTCTATCCTTGTTTAAAGCGCAGTTCATCTCATCAATTTCTATTTGTAACCGAAGTTTTCACAGCGCCCAAAAAGCATGTGATGAGATAGGTTTGGGGCAACCAATCGACCAAATAGAGCACTTAACCGCAGCAGAGGTCACCTTTATCTGTTGTAATGATGATGCCATTGAGGATGTTGTTAGAACTTTAGCTCATAGTGCCATTTTAAAACCAGGAAGCTTTGTCATTCATTGCAGCGGTGTACTCAGCTCGGCCTTACTTGCCCCATTAAAAAGAGAGGGCTGTTTGGTTGCAAGTTTTCATCCTTTAAAAGCGTTTAAGACAAACTATCTTGAGCCCACTGCATTTAAACAAGTTGATTGTGTTTTAGAAGGTGATCAGGAAGTATGTGAATGGTTGAGAAGTTCGTTTACGAAGTTAGAGGCACATCTCATCACCATTAATCCCCAAGCAAAAGCAACCTATCATGCTGCAGCATGCATGGCATCAAATTATTTAATTACCTTAGCAGCCTGCAGTGAAGAATTATTGCTAAACGCAGGAATTAATAGCCAACAAAGTCGACAAATGATGGTTAATTTAATGCAAGGAAATCTAAACAACTTACTCCAAACCGAACAGATTGCAGAATCACTAACTGGACCATTAGCCAGAGGCGATGTCCAAACCATCGCCTTGCATTTAGACTCTATCGATAATCCCGAAATAAGACGTTTATACCAACGCGCGGCATTGGCTACTTTGCCTATGACGCAATTGTCTTTGGAGATAAAACAGCAAATTAGCGACCTTTGTAGTTTGAAATAGCCCGATTGTAGCCCGGGGGCAGCAAAGGGAAACCCGGGCTCTCCGGGTTACATCTTATTAGTGACTAGTACCGATGGTGTAGTGGTGCCTGAGTTTTGCCTACCGTCAGAGGGAGTTTCATCCTTTGTTAGGACAGGTAGTGGGGGACCGTCAAAAGTGTTAACCACATTTTTAGACACTACTTGCGGTGATTCAGCATCTGGTATTCGTCCCCCTAAACTCCTAAAATGCTCTATACTGCCGTCAAAATTATCAGAAAGAACAACTGGGTCCACTTTGGGCTCTTCGCGTTTCTTTTGTGCCTCGGGTGTCTTTTGCTGTTCTTTTTTTTCTAGCTCCTCCATACGCCCTTCCTTAAATAAATCCTTTTCTGCACTCGTTAATTTGTTTTTACCCTGAAATGAAGGATCGTCATTTAGCACTTGCAGCACTACATCGCGGGTTCGTTTATCTTGTCCTTTATGGGCTTGAGTCTTACTTGCCCCGGTGGCATCAAGTTTCATTTCTTTATCGGCAGCATTGTTGGTATCAAATAGATCAGAATAGAATTTTCTCACCTTAGGAAATGCTAATGCAACCAATGGAACGATAAGGAGCATGGGTGATAATAAGGCAATACGTGCAGTCCATTGTAAAAAAGGACTTCTAATATCTTGCACCGCTGAGAAACTGCTTACTTTCGCAGCACCACCTTGGTCCTCACGGGAAATCGCCGCAGCCCCACCGTGCATATTACATTTGCTTACTGATGTAGCAATAGCGGCTCGTAATGCCTCAGGATCGGCGGTCTCTCCCTTGGTATAAGCTGTCATTTGTTCATAAATAGCGCGTTCATGAGCTTTTAACCCATTCTCATTTCCCGCATGCTCTACACGTTCATGAATACTTTTTAATAATCCAAAGCGTAACATGACATCCTGATTTCGTTCATTACCACTTTTACACCCACCAGTAGATGCCCATTCGATATACATGCTCAGAGCTTGGCTAAGTTGGCCATAGCGACTGTCCCAATGCTGGTTGGTTGCAATCATGCGAGCTAAGGTATTGGAAGCTAGTGAAGGTAAGTGGTTAGGTTCTATCTTATCTTCTTCAACTTTTATTTTAGCTTCATTGTCCAATTGATTTTTTAATACTTCTTTAAAAGTTCTAATTTCCTTAATTAAGTTTTCACCCTGTTTGGATTCAGCAAAATATATTGGTCTGGACTTATCTTCTAGGAACTTCCGATACTCCGTAAGTACTTTCGCATTAATTCCAGACAATTGTTCTTTTACTTCATCACTAAGAAAAGCGCTATTTTCTTGTAGGGTATGCAGCATCGCCATTTCGGCACTTAAAGTAATATCATCCAACTCCAAAGAGCCAGTAACATCGAAAATGCCCCGATCCTGTCGATAGCCTAAATCTCGAGTTTGACGATTTGTACCTATATTTTGGATGTATAAGAAATTATTTTTTGGGGGTTGTTCTTGTTGTTGTATTGCCGCCTGAGCCTCTGCACTCTCTAGTTCGGATAGAAGTCCTTCAAGGTAGCGTTGCTTTGCAAATGTTTCCTTATGTTGATTAATTAGATCTTCAAGTTGTGACTCATTTTTTACATTTTTTATACTATCTTGCGCTACTTTAACGTCGTTCGCCAAAGAAGGATTTTTCTTCTGAAACTTGTCGATTTCCTCCTTGAGTTTTTCCACGCGTATGTGCCATGGAGTGTTAAAATCATGCATGGCTTGAATAATGTATAAGGCACTTGCTCGTTGTCGATTATTATTATCGCCCAATCGCTCGTATGCTGCTGAATGAAAGGAGGTAAATAAACTTTCCACAGCAGGCCCATCTTTTCCACCACGCATGGCGCGCATTTGCTCATGCAAAAAACCAAATTTTTGCACTAGGTCTTTTTTAATTAACTCATCGGACATGCCATGAAAAACCAGCGCTGGAGATGGAATACGCGAACTCACTGCAGAAGTCGGTTGCAAAACCCCATCTTCATCTCGGTAAGTATAAGTAACCCGCCTAAAGGCTGCTTGATCTTCTGAGTTTGCTTTATAGTGAGGTTTATTATGTGCCGTACTTTCAGTGCCAGTTATCAACATTCCTTGTTGCAAATAGTTGGAGGTATAAAAATAATCGTATCCAGTAGCAGTTCGATCGGTAAATGAATGTTTCTCTACACGACTGCTTAGATTTTGCATGTACCTGAGAATTTCAGTCCGCTCCATCTTTTTTGCTTTTAAATGCTCAACTACACCTTCTATAAGTATCTTTTTTGAAAAGTCAGCTAGCTTAACACGTTCTTTTGCCAAATTTTTATTAAGTTTATAAAGATCCACAACGCCTTGAGTCGTGGCTTCGGCAACCGCCTTCTTATACGTTTCAGCCACTTTATCCTGAAGCTTTAAAGCGGCTTCATGACGGATGACTTCCCAATCCGCTTTAGTAATCTTTCGAGGTTTCTCTTTATCAAAATGTTTGGAAACACCCCTATAGGTCTTCGCCATCAAGCACATATGGGCATAGCTTTCTTCAAAAGAAGCAACCATACTCGCTCTTTGATGTGCCACTAGGTTTTGCCTACCATACTTTGCCACAAATTTTGTACGTAGCTCTTTAAAAATCTCTTTACTATCTTTATCTTTAGGAGCTTTATCGATACAGCCTAAATCAATGGAGCATAAGGTTGTTTTCGTTGGGGTGCGACCGCCAAGTAATTCTTTGAGCTTCGCGTCAACCATTATGGAGTCTATTATCTTTTTGGAAACCCCTATATCTTCAACATCTTTGGAGCCGCTTAATTCTTGATCATCTTGCAATTGTAATGCTTCTTTTATTTCATCAAGAACTTCTTTTCGCTCTTCTTTTGTAAGTGTTAACTCGTAAACTAAACGCGCCTGGGGATCAAATAATAACTTATCTTTATTTTTTACCCGTTCGAACGTTTTTCGATATAAATAATCTTGATATATGGCATTAGCTTTCGCTACCGCATAGCGTTTGTTTTCAATCTCTATCCCTGATTGGAGCTCAGTAAAATCTTTAAGCGCATCATTATATTCTTTAAATGCATCATTAAACTCTTTAAGTGCTTTAAATTCTGGGGACCAATTTTCAAAATCCTTATCTATCGCCTCTAACGCTTTTTGAGCAGCACTATTCTTGCCCTTTATCGCAGCCAAATGAAGTAATTGCTGATAAATTGCGATTTGGACATCCACTTTTCCAGCGTATTCTTTGAACGCTGTTAAATAGTTTTCTTTGCCTGCTTTAATAATATGACCAAGTGCCTTACGTACATCAAGTTTTGAAGGACTCTTTTGGAGAATAACATTAATGCTATCTAAAGCCTTTTGAGCAGCACTTTCATTTCCTTCTTCAACAGCTTTATCACGTAATTTTCGATAAATTAAAACTTGGACTTTTGGTTCAAATTTTTTGAACTCATCTAGATAATTCCCATCTTTTGCGTTAATAACCTGACCGAGATTTTCTTCTAGATTATCTTCTGGAAACCAATTTTGGAGGGCGTCATTTATACTATTTAAGGCTTTTTGAGCAGCGCTGTCTTTGCCTTCTTCGCCGGCTTTATAAAGTAACTTCTGATAAATGGCGATTTGGACGTCTACGCGTTTTATTTCTTGGAATTTTTTTAGATAATTTCCTTCACCTGCTTGAAGAACATCATTGAAATGTTTTAAAAATGACATCCCGACTCCTAAAATAGTCTTTATGATCATATTTTAGCATACGAAACATTATCTAAACCTTATGTTTTTGGTAAAAGACGTAAATAGAGCGCGGAACTCCACGGGATCCAACTAATCAATGTGGTGCAGCGAAACCTAGAGTTAATTCGAAAATGACAATAAAAGCTCCAAATATATACATTCTGAGTATATTTTATCATGCCAATATTATGCCAACCTTATGTCCTTAGCGAAAGATTAATTCAATCGACGAGCTCAGCTAGTTTTTAATTCCCTATCCCGCGACTATCCTTAGAATCTAGTGTGTTACCGGGTTTCGCGGATAAGGAAAGAGATAAACCATCAATCTCTCTATTAATTTTTTTTGTATGCCTAAAGTTCAACCTCTTTACCTAAGTTTTGCGAATGTGCATTTTTCCTAGCTTTTCTTTTCTCATGCCATGTTTGCAACATCACAAAAAAAGCAGGTACAAAAACTACTGCCAAGCAAGTCGATGCCAACATTCCACTGCATACAGCAATACCGATGGACTTCCGTGCATTAGCTCCAGCACCCGTTGCAAATACTAAAGGCATTACCCCAAGAATAAACGCAAAAGAGGTCATTAAAATAGGACGAAAACGCGTTCTTGCACCAATTACGGCGGATTCCATAATCGATTTACCATGAAGCTCGTGCTGTTCTCGTGCCACTTCAACAATTAAAATAGCGTTTTTTGCCGCCAATGCAATAAGCAGCAAGATTCCAATTTGGGTGTACATATTATTGGAAAGACCTAATGCAGATAAAGCCAGTACCGTTCCAATCAAGGCAAGGGGTACACTTAATAAAATAGCTGCAGGCGCGATCCAATCTTCGTATTGTCCTGCCAAAATCAAATACACCAATACCAGGGACAACAGAAAAATATAATAACTCATATTTCCGGCAATTTTTTCTTGGTAGGCAGTACTCGTCCATTCATAAGAAATACCGGCAGGTAACACTTCTTTGGCTAAGCGCTCCATAACTTGCATGGCTTGACCTGAACTGTACCCTGGAGCTGCAGCACCATAAATATTACTGGAAGGGTATAAATTATAAAGAGAAATAATGGACGGCCCAACAGTAGGTGACATATTCGTAAGGGTGCCCAATGGCACCATTTCACCCGATTTATTTCTTACATAGTAGTTACGAACGTCGCCAATCGTCATCCGTGAATTTGCATCGGCCTGCACATAAACCTGGAATACCTGCCCGAATTTTGAAAATAAATTCACATAAGATGAACCAAGATAGGTTTGTAATGCATCGGATGCATCGCCTACAGAAACTCCCAAAGCTTCTGCTTTGATTCGATTGATTGGCGCAGCAAGCTGAGGCACTGAAGCACGAAAAGAAGTCATCATCCGTTGTAATTCAGGTTGCTGACTGGCATAGCGTATCAGCTGATCTGTGGCGGTTTGTAATTTTTGATAATCAAATGATCCATCTTGCAATTCAACTTGCATTTGAAAGCCACCTGAAGTACCTAACCCTTGAATTGGTGGAGGAATCATCACCAATATTTTAGCGCCTAAGGTTTTTTCCGCGATTGCATTAAGCGCTTTATACATCGCCAGCAAATCCTCTTTTTTACCCCGTACGCTCCAATCTTTAAACATCACATAAAGAACCCCACCGTTGGCAAGACTTGCGCTGTTATCTAAAAGCGAAATCCCATCAATAGTGATTACGTTGGCTATGCCATCAATTTTAGATACTTGGTCGCTTAAATCGCGCAATAAAGCTTCGGTGCGACCTAAACTGGAACCATCTGGTAATTGCACGTTCATCATCGCATAGCCCTGGTCTTCAATTGGAATAAATCCTGTTGGGATGCGACTGAGGCCTAAAATCGCCAAAAGCACTAATGTAAGACCAATAAGACAAACCGATTTATTGTTATGAACCAGTCTGTCAATGAATCTGAGATAGGTATTTTCAATAGGATAGTAATACTTATCAAATACACGAAAAACAACGTTTTTCTTTTTTTGAGGATCAATTGGTCTGAGCCACAAAGCACATTGAGTAGGCTTTAAGGTCATGGCATTAATCGCACTAATAAATGCGGTTGCGGCAATAACCAATGCAAACTGAGCATACATCGCTCCGGTTAATCCCGGCATAAAACCCGCGGGAACAAACACTGCCATTAATACCAGCGTAATACCAATAATCGGCCCCATTAATTCCGTCATGGCGTTAATTGCTGATTGTTTGGGTGGAGTGCCTTTTTCAATATGTTGGGTTACACCCTCAACTATTACAATCGCATCGTCAACCACGATCCCAATCGCTAAAACCAGGGCAAATAATGTTAATAGGTTAACGGAATAACCTAATGCCAGCATGGCAAAGAATGCACCGATGATGGTTACAGGTACCGTGGTTGTAGGTACCAAAGTAGCGCGAGCGTTTTGTAAAAAAAGCAGAATAACAATCAAAACCAAAATGCCCGCTTCGAACAAGGTTTTATATACTTCGTCTACAGAGGCTTTTACAAAAACGGTTGTATCAAAAGGAATTGAATATTCCATCCCGGGAGGAAATTTCTTTGCCATTTTCTCAACTGCTTTACGCACTTCGGTTGCCACTTGCAGTGCGTTGGCTCCAGGAAGTTGATAAATACCAATAGCAGCTGCCGGTTTGTTATTAAGTTTCGCGATCTGATTGTAGCTGTTAGAGCCTAGTTCCACCCGTCCAACATCACGAATACGGACAATTTGGGCACTACTACTTTGATTCGCAGTTTGATTGGGTTGTTGGGCTATTGTTTTTACGATGATATTGGAAAATTGATCGACATCAGCAAGTTGTCCTGGGACATTCACCGTAAATTGGTACGGAGGCTTACCGTCAGTTGGAGGGGCGCCAATTTGTCCGGAAGAAACTTCCTGGTTTTGACGGCTAATGGCTTCCAGGACATCACTTGGATTAAGAGAATAAGCCAGCATTTTTTTAGGATCCAGCCAAACACGCATTGCATAAGTCCCGGTTCCAAAAATAAGCACGTTTCCTACACCGGGTAAGCGTGACAACTCATCTTGCATGTTAATGGCAGCATAATTATCAAGGAACAGCCCATCATATTCATTATTTTTGGATGTTAGGGTAATAAATTGCAAAATCGCTGTGGATTTTTGTTGGACCATAACCCCTTGTTTTTGCACTGATTCGGGTAACTGGGCCATTGCGGATTGCACTCGGTTTTGCACCAATACTTGAGCAAAATTAAGATCCGTCCCAATTGAAAAAGTAACAATCAATGTATAAGTACCATTATTAGTGCTGGTGGATTGCATATACAACATGTTTTCCACCCCATTCACTTGCTGCTCAATAGGCAAGGCTACAGTTTTGATGAGTGTTTTCGCATCCGCACCTGGATATGTAGTTGTCACCTGAATGGTTGGAGGGACAATGGCAGGATATTGAGATACCGGTAGTACAAATACAGCCACCGCGCCCAACAGCACTATGAGTAGTGCGATAACGTTTGCCAATATAGGCCGCTCAATAAAAAATTTAGAAATCATTCTGCCGTGTTCTCACTTGTTGTAACAATTCCCCCAAACAACGCACGCCTGACACAATTAATGCTTGGCTTCCCCTGTACTTTTTGTTTGTGTCGCCTTCTCACGTGGCTCAACTTTATTACCAGGAGTCGCATTCTGCAGGCCTTCGATAATTACTCGGTCTTTGGCAGTAAGCCCTGTGGTCACTGCTCGCATTCCATTTTCTACACTGCCTAATGTTACCCTTTTCGTCACCACTATATTGTTCTCATCCACAGTCAAAACATAAGAGCCGATTTGGTCATAAAGGATTGCGGTATCTGGCACTGTTAATTGTTTTTTAGGTCTGGAAATTGCAACCCGAACTTGCACAAAAAGACCCGGCACAAAAATGTAGTCTTTATTTTGTAAAATAGCGCGAAGCTCCATAGTCCCTGTGGACGCATTAAGACCTGTATTAACAAAGTCTAACGTTGCCTTATACTTAGTCTCAGGATCATTTTGTAAGCTTACTTCAACAGGAATTTTATTAATATCTTCGGGTTTAAACCCACGTGCACGAGCCGCCGCGCGTAATTTGATTAAATCAATTTCATTCAGATTAAAGTAAACATAGATGGGGTTTATCTGTTCTATTGTGGCTAAATTGGTGGCTTCTCCATGTCCCACAAGATTGCCTATGTCCACCAAATGCCGACCAATGCGGCCATCAAATGGGGCTGAAATATGGGTGTAACCGTAATTGATCGCTGCATTTACCTCTTCAGCTTCTGACTTATCCAATTCGGCCGCAATTTCTAGCGTTTTGGCATACCATTTTTCGACTTCGTTTAGGGAGGTGGCATGCTCCTTATACATACGCTGCTGGCGGGCATATTCTGACTTGTTATACACAAGTGATGCTTTTGCTGCGGCCACAGTCGCCTTTGCCGCTCGAAGTTTTTCAAAATATGGTTCGGGCTGAATTACAAAGAGTTCTTTTCCCTTTTTAACAAAAGTACCATCAACAAACTCAATTGAATCAAGATAACCCTCTACGCGTGCAACCAAGTTAACTGAGTTATAAGCGACGGTGTTCCCTGTTTGTGTCACATATTCAGCCATCTCCGCAAGTATTGGATTTTGCACCACCACTGCGGGAACGGGAATAGTTGGAGCATTACTTTTGCCAAAAAAATGTGAAATCAAATAGATGAGAAGTAAAATAGCAACAGCTATCCCTGCAATTTTGACTGATTTTGAATCTCTATTAAAGTTCATACCCAATACCATTTTATTATTTTTCCAAAGTTTCCCTTTTTCTTTATAGGAGCCTAAGCCTTATACCCTCACCCCTAATCCCTCTCCCAATAAGAGAGGGGAATTTAATGCATTTCCTCTACCACTTAGGTAAATAAAGTTCTTTGAATTTTTCTTTCTTAGTGCGCGGAATTTCATGATTTTGCTGTTTCAGCAAAGTACCCCAGTTCGTTCTTGCAGCCATTTCAGCTTTTATTTGTTGTGGTACCACATCGTTCGCACCACGAATTTGCCAGCCACCACCCAGTGCACGATAAAGAGAGACTAATGCCAGCGGAATATTGGCTTGTGCATTCACAAGTGACGTCTGCACGCTTAATTGTTGTTGCTCAGCATTCAATACCGGAGTGAAGTCAACCTCTCCATCCACATATCGTATTATTGCTAGTTTTAACGTTTTAATTGCAGCGGTATTTGCTTTGGTTAAAGCACGTTCTGCTTTTTTGGCCTCGATATAAGCGCTAATACTATTTTGAACTTCTTGCTGCGCTTTGAGTACTAAATTAATGTAGCTTAATATAGATTGCTGGAATACAGCATCTTGTGCTCGTACAGCATTAGTGATTTGGCCGTAGTTAAGTATGGGCCATGTCATTGCTGGGCCAGCTGTGATGGAGCGATTTGACCATTGGAATATATCGGAAATCGAGTTTTGACCAATACTATTTGAAGAGAAAACGAAAGTTCCATTTAGAGCAAATGATGGGAACAGGTTGGCTTTTGTTGCGCCTATTTTAGCGGATTGCGCAATAGCCTCCATGCGCGCCTGATAGATATCCGGACGACGTGCTAATGTTTCGATAGGGATACCCACAGCGACAGTAGAAGGGGCGAGGGGAATCCCTTTGCTTTTTCTAAGTTCTCCATCAAGCCCATTAGGGACCGTACCTAATAAAAGAGCTAAGGCATTTTTTTGCTGTTCTAAATTATTTACAAGAGGAGGTAAAGAGGCTTCAGTTTGCGAAAGCTCAGTCTGGGCTTGTTCCACATCGATGAGGTTCGTTTGACCCGCATTATATCGAGCCCGGGCTATCTTTAAGCCTTCCCTTTGTACGACGATGTTGGCTTTCGTTACCTTGATTTGTCTCTCATAAGTACGAATTTGGATGTACGTACTGGCAATATCTGCGGTAAGAGTGACTAAGGCGTTATCATATGCAGCGATAGAAGATAAAAATGTAGCATCATTGGCTTGAATCGCTCTTCGATATTTACCCCAAAAATCAATTTCCCAATTCGCAGAAAAACCTAATGATAACGTTTCAAAGGATGAAGGTAGAATCGTTTGTAGCTCACTGCCACCAATCTCATAATAGGTGAAATTACCAATAGCTGCCTGCTGTTGCGGATACAGCTGACCTACCGATTGAGCCAATAACGCTCGGGTTTGTAAAACCCTTACCCCGGCACTCTGGAGGGTCAAGTTGTTATGATATCCTTGACATATTAAGGAGGTCAGCACCGGATCATTAAAAACTCGCCACCACTTCGTCGTTGTAAAGGGAGCCTCTTTTACCGTTGCATCCTTTTTTGGCCAATGGGCAACAACTGGTTTTATCGGCTCCTTATAATTAGGGCCAACCATACAGGAGCTTAGTAACAGGCACGCAACAAAGGTAAAAATTTTTAACATGGGTACTAAGATTTCCCTATCTAAACTATTTTCCATTATTGGAAATGACATTAGCTTATTACTTCAAGCACTTTATCACTACTATGAATTATTTAATAGATCATTACAGTAAATCCCAGGGATTAAACGATGGAATCAGTATCATAAAAAAACTCATGGCATGGGTACATTGAACCATCTCTTATAACCCGGGTTCGGCTATGCCTTCACCCAGGTTACAATCCTAATTAAAGATTATTCTGAGGTATTGACTTGTAATTGGGTCACATTTTGCAAACCACGTGGCAAACGATTACCTCGTCGCCCGCGCTCTCCCTTATAATGTTCTAGATCCGCACCTTTCAACGTAAAATGACGTTTACCTGCATGCACAGTGAGTGAGTCATCGGCGGTGAGCACTTGCAAGTCGATAACATACTCTTCACGTGATGCAGCTTTCGCAGCAGGAATACTGATTAATTTATTTCCCTTTCCTCGAGATAATTCAGGTACCTCTTTCACTGAAAAAATCAGTAAACGGCCAACACTTGTCGCACAGGCAACGAACAATTCTTCATGTTTGGGTAGAATACGCGGTGACAAAATATGGCTGGATTCAGGCAATTTAATACATGCTTTACCGTTGCGGTTTTTCACATAAAGATCGCCTACCTTAGCTATAAAACCATATCCCGCATCACCAGCTAATAACACCAACTGTTCTGCTTCGCCTCCGACTACCGCTTCAAACAGTGCACCTTCAGCGGGATTAAGCTTCCCGGTTAAGGGTTCACCCTGCCCTCGAGCCGATGGCAAAACATGACCTGGCAAAGAATACACTTTGCCCTCGCTATCGAAAAAGAGGATTTGCTGATTTGAACGCGCCATGGCTTGTGCCTTAAATTCATCGCCAGCTTTATAACTCAGCTCACTTCCAATTACATCATAACCTTTAGCAGCTCTTACCCAGCCTTTTTTAGAGAGCACTACCGTAATGGGTTCATTAGGTAAAATATCTTCTTCTTTTAATGCTTGTGATTCTTGGCGTACAATAATTGGTGAACGTCGTGCATCACCAAACTCGTCTCTGTCTCTAATAATCTCTTCTTTAATCAGAGTTTTTAAGCGTTGCTCTGACGCTAGAATGTTTTGCAGACTATCTCGTTCAGCACAAAGCTCATCCTGCTCACCGCGGATTTTTATCTCTTCCAGTTTTGCTAGATGACGCAACTTCATTTCTAAAATCGCTTCAGCCTGACGATCACTGAGATTAAAACGCGACATTAATCCTTGCTTAGGCTGCTCATGTTCACGAATGATGGCAATGACTTCATCGATGTTTAGATAAGCAATCAGCAAACCTTCAAGCACATGGATGCGATCGAGCACTTTGGCCAAACGATACTCTAAGCGTCGCCTCACTACAGTTAATCGATAAGACAACCATTCGGTTATGATATCGAGTAAATTTTTTACTCTTGGTCTGCCATCGAGTCCTATCATATTAAAATTAACTCGATAACTGCGTTCCAAATCTGTGGTTGCAAATAAATGAGACATCAATCCTTCGGCATCGACTCGATTTGAACGCGGAATAATAACCAGTCGTGTAGGATGTTCATGATCCGATTCATCACGTAAATCCTCCACCATAGGGAGTTTTTTCTGTTGCATCTGTAACGCAATTTGCTCGATTACTTTGGCACCTGAAACCTGGTAGGGTAACGCAGTGATGACAATATTTTGTTTTTCCTGACAATAAACGGCCCGCATTTTAATTGAACCATTACCAGTCTCGTACATATTCGCTATGGCATCAGGCGGGGTAATTATTTCAGCTTCGGTCGGAAAATCTGGTCCCTTAATATATTGGGTGATTGCGGTTAAATCTGCATCGGGGTTATCCAATAAGTGGATACAGGCATTAGCCACCTCGGTCAAGTTATGGGGCAGAATATCTGAAGCCATACCTACAGCAATACCTGTTGCACCATTTAATAATATATTAGGTAAGCGTGCTGGGAGTAATGATGGTTCTTGTAGGGTCCCATCAAAATTATCGACCCAATCTACAGTACCTTGTAATAACTCTGATAGTAAAACTTCCGCATAAGGAGATAACCGAGCTTCCGTATAACGCATTGCCGCAAAAGATTTAGGATCATCAGGAGACCCCCAGTTTCCTTGGCCATCCACAAAAGGATAACGGTAAGAAAACGGCTGCGCCATTAATACCATGGCTTCATAACAGGCACTATCACCATGAGGGTGGAACTTACCCAGCACATCCCCCACGGTTCGCGCTGATTTTTTATATTTGGCAGTTGCCTTCAAACCCAGTTCAGACATCGCATAAATAATACGTCGCTGAACAGGCTTTAATCCATCTGCAATATGGGGTAAGGCCCTGTCTAAAATGACATACATTGAATAATCCAGGTATGCCTTTTCTGTAAATTCTGTTAATGCTTTTCGTTCTGTTACTTCGTTCATTGTCTTTTTATTCATAGGATTAATAATTACTATTTAACCATCGTGATGCCCTATTGCAAAGTAATTTTATCAAAGTCTGCGTGGTGCATATATAGAAACAACTTATAAATTGTGAATAACTTTGTTGGCACTTCTTTAATAACTCTAAACTCAATCTTAACTTATTGAAAATAAACTATTTTTAAAATATGTTGTTTTTTAAGTCATTTCTATCCTGTGGATAACTTTGTGCATTATGATGCAATAACAACATAACTTATTGTAAATACGAATAAATTGTTCGTGTAGTCTTCACCCAATTTTCTAACGAAATTATTTTGTAGAAATAATGTTATATAATTGAATAATAGGAAAATGGAATGATTGACTCTTATGAATGACAGCAAAAAGCCAAAACAGAACTCGCTCTTTGCTAAAAAGGACTCTCAATTTAGCAAGATGTTGCTTTATTTTATTTTTATACCTGCCCTTATTCTCGTGATAATTGATGGGATTTTTGCCTATCGTCAATCGAACAAGCTCGTCGATGCAAATCATTGGGTTAGTCATACCTATCAGGTCATTCATACTACCGATCAAATCCTCTACGCAATTGTCAACATTAATTCACAACAAAGAGGTTATCTGATCTCTGGTGACAATCAATTCATAATGAATATTGATAAAATAAAGCTAACCTTTAAAACCAATTTCGATAATCTCCTTGAGTTGACAAAAGATAATCCCTCTCAAGCGGAGCGTGTAACTCGTTTTAGAGATTTAACGAATCAAAGACTTAGTCAATTGAATGAAACAATTCAATTAAAAATGAATAATCAGCTCAATAATCAAGAACGATTAGATTTTTTTAGACAAGAAGTAGATCTTTCAAATCAAATCAAAGACTTAGGTCAAGAAATTAAATCGGTCGAATTAGTATTATTAAATGGAAGAAATGATATCGTCCTGAGTGATACTCAGCTGGCAAACTTCATTAATATTGTCGGGGGTATGATCAGCATAAGTGGTTTAATTTTAGTATTCATTCTCGCGAACAAAGAACTCTCCCGAAGTTTAAAAGCTGAGCAGGACAGAAGAAATATTGAAGCACAATTAAGAAGTATTTTAGAAAGCGCCTCAGACATGATAGCTGCTGTAGATAATAACTGTCTCTTTATTATCTTTAATGAGGCATATCAACGTGAATTCAAGCGTTTATTTGGTAAGTCTATTGTAGTAGGCATGAGCTTGGAGGAAGCTTTTTCGGATCTCCCGAGTTCCAAAAATAAATTAGTAGAAGCATGGAAGGAATCTCTTAGAGGTGAGGAATTTGTTAAAAATATTGAATATGAACTCCATAAGCAGCGGATTGTCTTTGAAATCACCTCCAGTTTAATTAAAGACGAAAAAAATGAAATCAATGGCACGATGCACATTATTCGTAATATAACCAAGCAGCTTGAAGAACAGCTTGAACTTAAAGATTCTTATGAAAAACTCAATGCGGGGATGCAAGCATTGCAAGATAAAAATGAGCAAATTACACTACTGGTTGAAATGAGCGATATTATGCTGGCCTGTAACTCTCAAAATGAATTAAGTAACGTAATGACCAAATATTGCCAACGAATGCTCAATTTTTCGAGTGGTTACTTATATGTCATGCATCCGTCGAAAAACTACCTGGAAATTGCCACAACTTGGGGAACTCCAAATGCACAGGAAAGCACTTTTACTCCTGAACAATGTTGGGCAATCCGTTTGGGACGAATTCATCATGTACGCTCATCTCATAATGAACTGATGTGTAATCATGTGAACCTAAGCAATGACCTAAATTCAACCTATCTCTGCGTGCCATTAATGGCGCAAAATGATATATATGGTTTACTATACTTGGAGATTGTAGAAGAAACTCCAGCTGCATTTTCTGACAATCAACGTCTTTTCATTACGGCATTCGCGGAGTTAACTGCTTTAGCATTTGCAAATGTGCGCTTAAGAGAAAATCTCCGCTATCAATCTATGCGTGATCCGTTAACGGGTTTGTATAATCGCCGCTATCTGGAAGATTTTCTTTTAAAGCAAATCCATCAATCAGACCGCACAAAAGCACCACTGGCCGTTTTAATGTTAGATTTAGATCACTTCAAAAAAATAAACGATACCTACGGTCATGATGCCGGAGATGCAGCCCTCAAAGAGCTAGGAAAAGTATTACAAGACGATATTCGTATGGGAGACCTTGCTGCGCGCTATGGTGGTGAGGAGTTTATTGTTGTTTTTTATGATACGGATGCAAATATGATAAAAAACCGGGCTGAGAACATCAGAAATTCCGTATCTCGTATACAAATAAAATACGGAGCACAACACGTTGGCCCCATCACTATTTCTATTGGTATATCCATATTTCCCACTCATGGACGTACTCCTGAAGAATTAATTGAGTCAGCGGACAAAGCTTTATATTTTGCCAAAGCAAATGGGAGAAATCAGGTTATCCTTTATTCAGAAATCAGCGGTAAACAATACCCTGCTAATCGAAAAAAAAATGGGGATAGTAAACCTGATGATAGAAGATTAATGTAGACGTTTAGCGAATTGATTTAGAATTTGCATATATATCGGTTTTTCTGAAGTTTATTCATGAATATAGTTACAGTACTTTTGACTTTAATTGAGGCTGAAAAAGATATACTGGCTGAATTTAGATTAGAGCCTCTTTCATAATAAGCTAATATTTAAAAGAGACCCTAAAAGGGGGAACTGCAATATTATTTAACTATTTTTCTAACTTTTTGAATAGCACGAATTTGAGCAACAGCTCGAGCTAATTCAGCAGCGGCTACAGAATAATCCATTTCACCACCTTTGCTCGACATTGCTGCTTCAGCTTGCGCTTTAGCTGCAAGAACGGCTGCTTCATCAAGATGCTCAGCACGCTCAACCACATCAGCAAGAATAGTCACACAGTTAGGTTGTATTTCCAGCATTCCACCTTGAACATAGTAAATTTCTTGGTGGCCACCAGGCAAAGTAAGTCTTACCTCGCCAGGTTTTAGAACTGTAAGCAAAGGTGCATGACCGGCTGTAATACCTATTTCGCCTAATTCTCCTGTAGCGACTACCATTTCTACTAAACCAGAGAATATTTCATGTTCAGCACTGACGATATCTAAGTGCGTTGTTCTAGTCATATTTGCCTACCTCACAAGGTCTTAGCTTTAGCAACCGCTTCCTCAATGCTACCAACCATATAAAATGCTTGTTCAGGTAAATCATCGTACTCACCAGCGAGAATACCTTGGAAGCCTTTAATCGTATCTTTCAATGAGACGTATTTTCCTGGAGAACCAGTAAATACTTCAGCAACGAAGAATGGTTGTGATAAGAATCTTTGGATTTTACGCGCACGGGTAACAACACGTTTATCTTCTTCAGATAATTCGTCCATACCAAGAATCGCGATAATATCTTTTAATTCTTTATAGCGTTGTAATGTTTGTTGTACACGACGCGCTGTATCGTAATGCTCTTGTCCTACAATTAGTGGATCTAATTGTCGAGAAGTAGAATCCAAAGGATCTACCGCAGGATAAATACCAAGCTCAGCAATTTGACGTGACAATACAACTGTAGCATCCAAGTGAGCAAACGTAGTTGCTGGGGATGGGTCAGTCAAATCGTCAGCGGGTACGTATACTGCTTGAATTGAAGTAATAGAACCAGTCTTAGTAGAAGTAATACGCTCTTGCAGCATACCCATTTCTTCAGCAAGTGTTGGCTGGTACCCTACCGCAGAAGGCATACGACCTAAAAGCGCTGATACTTCAACCCCTGCTAAGGTATAACGGTAAATGTTGTCAATGAACAATAAAACGTCACGACCCTCGTCACGGAATTTTTCCGCCATAGTCAAGCCAGTTAACGCAACGCGTAAACGGTTACCTGGTGGCTCATTCATTTGACCATAAACCAAGGATACTTTATCCAATACATTAGAGTCTTTCATTTCATGATAGAAGTCATTTCCTTCACGAGTACGCTCACCAACACCCGCAAATACTGAGTATCCGCTATGCTCAATGGCAATGTTGCGGATTAACTCCATCATGTTAACGGTTTTACCCACACCGGCACCACCGAACAGACCCACTTTACCACCTTTCGCAAAAGGACAAAGTAAGTCAATAACTTTAATACCTGTTTCAAGCAATTCTTGACTTCCTGCTTGCTCTTCGTAACTTGGTGGCTTGCGGTGAATTGACCAGTGCTCTTCAGCACCGATTGGACCTGCGTCATCAACTGGACGACCTAAAACATCCATAATTCGACCTAGAGTTTTCTTTCCAACAGGTACTTGAATAGGATTAGCTGTATTTTCAGCTTTTAAACCGCGCTTAAGCCCTTCGGTTGTTCCCATTGCAATAGTACGAACTACACCATCACCCAACTGTTGCTGTACTTCAAAAACCAAATCACCATCAACAAGTTTCAATGCATCATTGATTTTAGGGACATTCTCACGGGGGAATTCCACATCCACAACCGCGCCAATAATTTCTACTACAGTTCCTAAGCTCATTTTATACCCTCTTATAAAGCGGCTGCGCCACCGACAATTTCTGCTAACTCTTGAGTAATTGCAGCTTGTCGAGCTTTGTTATAAGCCAATTGAAATTCTTTAATCAAATCACCGGCATTATCCGTTGCATTTTTCATTGCAATCATTTTAGCCGCTTGTTCACAAGCAATATTTTCAACTACTGCTTGGTAAATCTGCAATTCGATATAACGTTCTAAAAGATTATCCAGCAATTCCTTAGCATCGGGCTCATAGATATAATCCCAATGATGCCCCATTGTCTTACTGTCATCTTCTGATTTCGGCAATGGTAGTAATTGCTTCACCACAGGCTTTTGCGTCATGGTGTTAACAAACTCGTTATAGACAATATGCAATGCATCAATGGTGCCATTGCTAAAAGCATCAAGCATCACTTTAACGATCCCGATGAGGTCTTTAATGCTTGGCGTATCACCTAGATGGTCTTTTGAGCCTAGAACATTACTACCCACGCGTTTAAAGAATGCTTGTCCCTTACGGCCAATGACAGCAATATCAACTTCTTTGCCTTGCTCTTTCCAGTTTCGAATCGTACGAACCGTCTCACGCAGTAGATTTACGTTTAAACCACCGCACAGACCACGGTCAGTAGTAACAACGATTAGACCCACACGATTTATTTCGCGATGGGTCATAAAAGGATGTCTGTACTCTGAATGAGCACGAGCAATATGTTTTACTACACTGTAGATCTTACTGGCATAAGGTTTAGATGCGCGCATTCTTTCCTGAGTTTTACGCATCTTACTTGCTGCCACCATTTCCATCGCACGAGTAATTTTTCGAGTCTTATTAATACTCGAAATTTTCGAACGGATTTCTTTTGCTCCAGCCATAATATCACTTCGCCTTAAATTGACTTACCAACTTGCTGTACGTTTAAAGTCCTCTACAGCTTTTTTCAATTTTGCTTCAATGTCATTATCGTAAGCGCCCGCTTCATTGATCAGTTGCAGTAGATCAGGATGTGAGGTACGCATATAATCATGTAATGACGCTTCAAACGCAGCAACTTCACTTACAGGCACATCATCCAAATAACCTTTTTCAACAACAAACAATGCAGTTCCCATTTCTGCAACAGATAATGGCGAATATTGTTTTTGTTTCATCAACTCTGTAATTCGTTGACCGCGCTCTAACTGTTTACGAGTTGCATCATCTAGATCCGAAGCAAATTGAGAGAATGCTTCCAATTCGCGGAATTGAGCAAGTGCTAGACGTGTACCACCACCCAGTTTTTTCATGATCTTAGTTTGTGCCGCTCCACCAACCCGTGATACAGAAAGACCGGAGTTAATTGCTGGTCTTACACCTGAGTTAAATAAATCAACATCAAGGAAAATCTGACCGTCGGTAATCGAAATTACGTTAGTTGGAACGAATGCAGAAACGTCACCTGCTTGTGTTTCAATTATAGGCAATGCAGTCAATGATCCTGTTTTGCCTTTAACTTCACCATTTGTTAATTTTTCTACTTCATCAGCATTGATTCGCGCTGCTCTTTCTAACAAGCGTGAATGCAAATAGAAAATGTCTCCAGGATATGCTTCACGACCTGGTGGTCTTCTTAACAATAATGAAATTTGTCGATAAGCCCAAGCCTGTTTGGTTAAATCATCATATACAATTAATGCATCTTCACCACGTTCCATGAAGTATTCACCCATGGTGCATCCAGCATAAGGTGCGATGAATTGTAATGCAGCTGAGTCAGAGGCACCAGCAACGACAACGATGGTGTGTTCTAAAGCACCGTGCTCTTCAAGCTTACGAACTATGGCTGCCACAGATGAAGCTTTTTGACCTACTGCCACATACACACACTTAACGCCTGTGCCTTTCTGATTAATGATCGCATCAATTGCGATTGCAGTTTTACCTGTTTGACGGTCACCAATGATGAGCTCACGTTGGCCGCGTCCTACTGGAATCATAGCGTCAATCGCTTTTAATCCAGTTTGTACGGGTTGGTCTACTGATTTACGTGCAATTACGCCTGGAGCCACTTTCTCAATGGGGGCCATGCCTGATGCATCAATAGGGCCTTTACCATCAATTGGATTTCCTAAGGCATCAACAACACGACCTAAAAGTCCTTTACCAACTGGGACTTCAAGAATACGACCAGTACATTTACCTTTTTGACCTTCAGCTAAAGAAGAATAATCACCAAGAACAACCGCGCCTACCGAGTCTCTTTCTAGGTTAAGAGCCAGACCAAAAGTTCCGCCTGGAAATTCAATCATTTCCCCAGCCATTGCATCTTCAAGGCCATGCAAGCTCACAACACCGTCTTTCAAACTGACAATTGTACCTTCATTACGTGATTCAGATACTACACTAAAGTGTTCTATTTTCTTTCTGATTAATTCACTGATTTCAGAAGGATTTAACGCTACTTGTTCTGACATGGAAACTATCCTCTAAATTATGCGGCCAATTCTGTACTGAGCTTGTTAAGCTTGCCACGAACTGAACCATCTATAACTAAATCGCCCGCTCGAATTATTGCTCCACCAAGCAAGGAAGGATCAATACTGATTTTTAACGAGACCTTGCGCTGTAAGCGCTGACTTAATGATTCGATTAATCGCTGTTGTTGCGCATTTGATAAATCAGAATAACTGCTTACATCAACACTCAGAGTTTTCTCTTGTTCTGCACGATGTGCTTCATAGAGTGCGCAGATATCTGGCAGCAATATCAATCTTTTATTTGTAGCCAGTAAGGTAATTAAATTATTTAATGGCTTGTTTTCATTTGATTTTGCATCGATTGCTGAATTCAACAACTCGATATGCTGCGCTACCGTTGTTGCTGGATTAGCAATGAACTTCTCAGCTTCAGGCATCAGCACAGCTTGTGCAAGATTTCGCAAATGTGCTGACCACTCAGCTAATTTCTTTTCCCCTAAAGCATATTCAAATATTGCCTTAGCATAGGGTCTGGCTATGGTGGTACTATCAGACATTTTAAATCTCTTCTATCAAGTTATCTAACAAGGCAGTATTTGCTTTAGCATCAATTTCACGCTTCAGAATTTTCTCAGCGCCAGTTATTGCTAAGTTTGCAACCTGTTTACGCAATTCATCTTTTGCATGATTGACTTGTTGCAGCAGTTGCTCTTGTGCCAATTTCACTTGCATTTGCGCTTCATGTTTTGCAGCTTCTTTTGCTTCTTCGATGATTTGCGCAGCACGCTTATTTGCTTTTTCAATGATATCTGCTGATTGAACTTTAGCTTGTTTTAATTCATCTTTTACGCGATGTTGTGCCAACTCTAACTCTTTTCGACCACGCTCAGCAGCAGCTAAACCATCAGCAATTTTGTCTTGGCGTTCTTCCATTGCTTTTGCTAATGGAGGCCATACCAACTTCATGGTAAACAAAACAAATGCTGCAAAAACGAGCATTTGTACAATTAATGTTAAATTAATTTCCACCGTTTAATCTCCTGTAACAATTAGGGCGCTTGGCGCCCTGATCATGTGTTATCAAGAACCCAGGTTGCTAAGGAAAGGGTTTGCGAAAGTAAAGAACAATGCGATACCCACTCCAATCATGGTTACTGCGTCTAACAGACCTGCAACGATGAACATTTTTACTTGTAACATTGGAACCATTTCTGGTTGACGAGCTGAGCCTTCAAGGAATTTGCCACCAAGCAAACCAAATCCTATCGCTGTGCCCAATGCACCTAAACCAATTAACAAGGCAACCGCAACAACGGTCATACTTTGAATTTGTGCTATTAAACTAGCGGCTTGCATATTTATCCCCTTTACAATGGATGAAAATTAAATCGGTTAATGATCTTCGTGTGCCAAACTAAGGTAAACAATCGTTAGCACCATGAAAATAAATGCTTGCAATGTTATCACCAATATATGGAATATTGACCATGCCAGCGCCAAAATAAATTGTGCTGTGCCTAAAGTCGCAGTACCTAGTGTTGATGAAGTTGCAGCATTTAAGGTTAACAGTGCGATCAATATAAATATCAATTCGCCTGCATATAAGTTACCAAATAAACGAAGTGCTAGTGAAATTGGTTTGGCAACCAGACCAACCACCTCGAGTAGCAGGTTAAATGGTATAAATCCAGGGTGATTAAAAGGCTGTAATGTTAATTCTTTGATGAACTTTTTCGGACCTTTTATTTTAATACTGTAAAAAATAATCAAAATAAATACAGAAATTGACATACCAAAGGTTAAGTTTAAATCGTTTGTGGGTACTACTTTCAGATAATGGATCCCACCAGTTTGAGCAAGTGCAGGTAATATATCTACAGGCAAAATATCCATGAAATTCATCAGGAAAACCCAGAGGAATATGGTTAATGCCAAGGGGCCTATTAAGTTATTCTTGCCATGAAAACAATCCTTAACCTGATTATCTGCAAATTGCAGCATGATTTCAGCAAAGTTTTGTAATTTACCGGGTATGCCCGTAGTCACTTTACGTGCACCAAAATACATTAGTCCACAAACGACAATTCCTAAAACAATTGAGAAAAACAAGGTGTCAAGGTTCAATGTCCAGAAACCACCCGAACCCAATTTCATATCACTAACGTTATAAGTAAGATACGTTAAATGATGCTTAATGTAGTTTGTGCTAGATACCATTTCAGTCACTTTCAGGCCTATTCTGTTTATTTACAATAATCAACGGGGCAAACCAATGCGTCATCAGTATCATAATATATGACGCAAAAAACGCTAGCGGTGTGATTTTAAATAGTAAAAACACCGCAGTGAATAGGAATATGGATATAACTATCTTTAATGCTTCGCCTTTATAGAAACTATTTACGATCTGTCTGGCTGAACGAGCCCCTTGATACCTAAATAGCTTACTTGCAAAATATGCATTAGGAACAATACAAACCATCCCACCAAGCAATGCCGAACTCGCTGCATTAGTACCATATACTAGTGCACATAAAGCTGCAAAGACCAATGTAACGCTTAATTGTATAAGCCATAATCGTACAATTCCGCGCTTACTTAGTTGTTTGTTCACATATTCACCTAAGTTTCACCGCGCGAATTATAAAGCAACCCACATGAATAATCAATGCCATATTTTATACATGTGTCAATTCTTTGTTTACCATTGACCTACATTAGGTGCTGATACCCATGGTTCTTGTATCGGTAAAGGCTCTCCTTTTTGCAATAATTCGATGGAAATATTATCTGGTGAGCGAATAAATGCCATATGCCCATCTCGAGGAGGTCTATTAATAACAACCCCTGCATTCTTTAATCGTTGACATGTCTCATAAATATTCTCGACCCGATAAGCTAAATGGCCAAAATTGCGACCGCCATTATATTCCTCTGGGTCCCAGTTATATGTAAGCTCAAGTAGGGGTGCTTTGACTTTTTTTGCATTGACTACGTCTTCAGGCGCAGCGAGAAATATTAAAGTATATCTATTTTGTTCGTGTTCTGAACGGTAGACTTCGACGAGCCCCAGTTTATTGCAATAAAAATCGAGTGACTCTTCTAAATTAGAAACTCGAACCATTGTATGTAAATATTGCATCCTTTTTCTCCTAAATGAACTTTTTTGAATTGCTTATAAGCTAATAGATTGCTCCAAATGTAACATTCTTGGCAAGGATAATTGCTCCCACCATCCTACAGACAGTTTATTTATTGTAAATAAATCAATCTTATGAGCTTTTCACCACTTATTTATTGAATTTTTGCCTGTCTAAGCCCGTCTACACTGGATTTTAGTGTCTATAATTAAAGTGTGGAACTTATTATCGCAACTCGGGTAATAAGTAGTGTTTATTAACCTCGCAAAAGGAAAGAACATGCCTGATAAGATCCAACGTACTGCAGCCAGTCTGCAGCAAAAAATGCTCGCTCGTTATAGCGATGGGTTACATCATAAACATAACAAACATCATCTAGAATATCGACAACACTGTAGATCCCACCCTTGCACTCAAAGTAATGGTTTTAATGAGGAAGAAGAAGAGTTAACCGGCTCTACGGGATTAGTACGTCAATCTAACTTAAGGAAAATGCGCAAACGACCCGATAAGGGAAATTTCCATTAATATACATCCATCCTAAAAAAAGCGGTTGGATGTATACGATGCTTAAATCAAGCGCTTTTTTTAGGATTAACCTACCAAATTATCCTGATAAGTAAAATATTTTAGCATTTTTACCACGCGTACAACATCACTCGTCTCTCTTGCCATATTAATTACTTTGTCAGCTTGCTCTTTATGGACATCTCCCATCAAATAGACCACTTGATCTGAAGTAACAATTTTGAATGCATTAGGATCAATCGAATCATCAGCAAACATTTGACCGCGAATTTTCGCTGTTATCCAACTGTCTAACATCAAATTAGATTCTTCAGTACGTATCTGTACTTGATTAAATAAACGTCTATAGCCTTTTACCCTAGCTAATCGGCGACTCAATTTCTCTTTCATCTCAGCTGTAGGAACATGGCCTGAAACTAACACATCACCATTGAATACGGCGATATCAATAACACATTCATTATTTTTAAATGCGTCATCGACAGTTATCGCATTGTTCACCTTAATATTTAAACTGTAATCATCCAGTTTTTTATACACATTATGTCTATCATAAACCATAGTAGCGCCAGTCCATATACCGCCTACACAGCCAGATAAACCGAACAGAAGACCTGCAAGTAATACCGCAAAACATCCTTGTTTTAACATTTTATTTAGTGAATATACTGGAAAATTTTAACGACTTTATCAACACCATTAACTCGCCGCGCGACATCAACTGCAAGAGCTGCTTGCTGCTCATCAACGATACCCATGAGATAAACTACTTTATTTTCTGTCACAATACGAATCGATCCAGACTCAAGTCCTTTTTTAGCCAACATTCTGCTACGGACTTGACTGGTGATCAAACTGTCTTTGGAGCGATCTGTAAGCGGTAGGGGATAACCAACCGATATTTCATTATAAACTCTATGGGCACCTGGAGCGCCTCGGGCAATTTTTTCTGCTAAATCCCGTAAAGATGGAGTGGGTGTTTGCCCTACAAGTAAAACCGCACGATTGAAACTGGTCACAATAACTCGTGAATCACTAAACTGTCGATTTGTTACTATTGCCTTATGAATTACATGAAATAATCGCGCATCAGCCTCCATAGTGATAACACCGCGTCGATCATAAACCATTCCTGCAACTGCTCCCGTTACTACAGCTGCAACACAACCTGTAAGTAAGGTAGTTACTAAAAGAAAAGCGATTGATTTTAATTTGAAACTCATTTTTTTACCCCAACACCTGACCAAATAAGGACTGGTCAATTAAATCACAAAAGCAATGCAAGATGAACAAGTGCATTTCTCTAATTCGTGCTGAATTATCTGAAGCAACGCGAAGCTCAATATCTTCTGGTCCTAAATGATTTGCAAGTACACCTCCATCTCGTCCACTTAAAGCTACGGTGTCCATTCCCCGTTCATTTGCAGCATGGAGTGCATGCAACACACTGTCCGAATTACCCGAGGTAGTTAACAAAAGTAACACATCATTTTCTTGCCCTAATGCCTGAATTTGGCGCGCAAAAACCTGGCTATAATGATTATCATTGGCAGAATAGCTTAAACTGCTCGCATCCGTACTTAAATTGATTACAGGAAGAGAGGGTCTTTCAACTTCAAATTGATTCAACATAGCGCTTGCAAAATGCATGCAATTGGCACTAGAACCCCCATTACCACACAATAATATTTTTCCATCAGCAAGCAAACAATTCACTAAACGTTGCCCGGCTTTGGCGATTGAATCAGATAAAGAATCAGCAAGTGCTATTTTGGTTTCTATATTCACCCCAAACAGATGTCTTACTCGTTCTTCCATTTGTCCCATCATATTAAACCTCTACTTCGTATTTTCTTTGTAGCCTGGGTTCCGCTTCGCTTCATCCAAGCTACGTTTAATTAATAATCGATCAATAATCTGCACCAAACGCATCCTTTACCCAATTAATGGATGCTGTTTTTCCATCAATACTAACAACATCAAAGCGAGGAGCTAATTGGTCATACTTTTGATGTTGCAGTAGATAATAGGTCGCTGCTTTGAGTATTTTTTGTTTTTTTGTATAAGTAACACTTGCGATACCACCACCAAACTGGGTAGAAACTCGCGAGCGTACTTCTATAAAAACTAACTGTTCTTTGTCACGCATAATTAAATCAATTTCGCCCAAGCGGCAATTATAATTTTGCGTAATTAATTCAAGACCTTGTTTTTTTAAATAAGCTAAAGCTTTTTCTTCAGCAATACGACCTTTCTCATAAGTCATCAATTACACGGTCTCACCCAAGGAGTGCACAAGGCCTTGTTTGAACTGCCCCCACTCTAAAACACGAGCAACGTGTTGAGACGGCTGTAGGTATAAAATTCCTTCGCCATTATGCGACTGATCCGCAGGGAATAGCATTAATTGATTTAATTGCGTGGCCAAAGTATAACTGTCTATTCCTAAAGCATACAATCGGTTGTAACTGTTAAATTGTTCTGGCCAATTGCGCGTGCCTGCCTGATGTGAGAAAACCCAGGGGATATCACAGAAAATAACTCCATCAAGATCTTTATCTTTCAGTGGGTTAGCACTTCCCCCATAGACACTTGCAGTCGCATATACAGGAACATCTCCTGCATAATAATAATTTAGTAAAGGCATAATTTGACGGGCTTTAGACGGGTAAGCGAGCAGAAATATCATATCAAAATCTTGTCTGCGACTAATAACAGGCTGAATTTTGTACCCTAATAATTCCCTTAATTTTTTTTCACGTTGCTGGCTATTGCTGATTTGCAGAAAATCCTTCATTTTTTTATTCAAATCATCATTTGCACTATATAAAAAAGTATCAACAACTCGTCCACCACCTTTTTGCCATTGTTGCGTAAACGCTTTAATTATTTCTTTTCCCCAATCATTTGCAGGTGCAATAATCAATGCTCGATTATATCCCTTGTTTTTTGCTCTGATCGCCACCTGGGTTGCTTCATTTGCTGGTGAAAGTCCAAATAAATAGGAATTTTCCTGAATATTGGTATCTGCATCATTTAATAATAGAGTAGGAACGGGATGTGGTAATGCTGCAACTGTAGCAACTTGTGATTTGGTTAAAGGACCTACAATATAATCAGCACCATTATCAATTGCTTTTTGATACAAAGAGGTAATGTCTCCTTTATTGGTATCATAGGTTTTCACCTGCATGGATGGTTCGCTGTTATTGTTCTTATAGGCTGCCATAAAACCATCACGTACAGCGGTTCCTGGTCCTTGCAATGCACCACTTACAGGGAGCAAAAGAGCGACCTGTTTCGGTTGGGCACGCATCTTATCTGCAATCGTGTCTAGTGGATTAGGTAAAATATGACCTGCCGGGTGGTTACTGTACTGCGATTGCCACTGTTCTATAGCAGCGAGCAGGCCCTTTGGATTATCACGATACTTGCGAGATATTAATGCAAGCTGAATCCAACCTTGTAAAACAGGCTGGCTTGATGCTTGAGCCGACAAAGAATTTAATTCAGTTTGTGGCATCCGTGTCAGAGTTAACCAAAGAATGCGACGATTATCATCCTGACTCTCTTGATCTGCTAACAAAGTCTCAAGGTTTATTCGCTCATTAATTGACTCAAATTGCTTTCCTTCCCCACGATAGGCTTGTGCTAAAAGCTCATGAAATTGAATTTTTTGATATGCAGAAAATGCTTCACTGTCGCTAATATTGACTAATTTGCTTAATGCCATTTTAGGTCGGTCACGGATTAGATCAATTTTCGCCAATAAAAGATTTTTTTCATCCTTAAGTACCGGTGTTAAGTCAGAAGTCTGTGCTAAAATAGCCGCACCTTGTCGCCATTGACCATCTGATATCAAACGACCAGCTGCCAAGAGTAATGATTGTTGCTTTTCAATGCCTTCTTGATTTTTAGCCTGCGTCAGGTAATTTGCAGTAGGTTTGGAATAAGGACTCGCTATTTTTTTCTTCTCTACCTTAGCTGCAGGCACTGGCGCTGCCATTTCTGGAGGATTCACAGCGGTAGTACACTGGCAAAGAAAAAAAGTAGATGTCAGTAAAAAAAATACGCGAATTTTTATTAACATGTTTTTCAAGAATTGAATGAGCAATAACGCAAGAGGATAAACCATGACTAACTCACTAGCAACAGGCATAGGAACGCTTTATATAGTTGCCACTCCTATAGGAAACCGTGAGGACATTACGTTTAGAGCCTTAGAGGTGCTTAAGTCTGTTGATTTTATTTTAGCTGAAGATACCCGTCATTCGGTACAGTTGCTGAGCTCTTTAGGAATAAAAAATAATTTGGAATCACTCCATGCACATAACGAAAATGATAAAAGCAAACACTTTATTGAAGCTCTTTTAGCAGGAAAATCCATAGCATTAATTAGTGATGCCGGTACTCCATTAATTAGTGACCCAGGTTTTTTATTAGTAAAATTAGCACGCCAACATCAAGTTCCAGTTATTCCTGTTCCCGGAGCGTGCGCGTTAATTACCGCTCTTTGTGCAGCAGGCATTCCTTGTGATTCCTTTTTGTTTTTAGGATTTCTTCCAGCGAAACAGCATGCGAGAAAAAGCAAACTTGAATCCTTACAAACAGAGCCACACACTTTGGTTTTTTATGAATCAACTCATCGCATTCTAGAATGCCTTGATGACATTGGTGAGATTTATGGGCAAACATGTGAGATGGTCCTGGCAAAGGAACTAACTAAAACCTTTGAGCGCTTTATTACTGGCACTGTACTTGAAGTTAAAAATTGGCTTTTGGCCGATGCTGGGCATATAAAAGGGGAGTTTGTTCTATTAATTCCCCCACGACCCATTTCTCATGAACCTGAAGCGCATGAAAAACTTCTAACTGTATTATTGGATGAGCTCCCACTTAAACAGGCGGTAGCAATCGCATGTAAATTGAGTAATGGGAGTAAAAATGAATTGTACGATAAAGCATTGGCAATAAAAAATAAATCAATGTAGAAGAGGGAGGGAAAGAGCATTCGTCATCACGAACGACAATATGCATCCCCAAACGATATGTCATCCCGAGTGCAGCGAGGGATCTCACTGCGGTAGCACAGAGTTATGATGGGAGATCCCGGGTTTCGCTTCGCTGCACCCGGGCTACAATTAATAACAAAAGCAACCAGATTTATCCAAATCGTCTTCGCTAATTAGTTTAGCCTTTTCATCATGCTTAACATTTAGTTCGTCCTCTTCCTTGGTAGGTCCTTCCAAAGCCAACTGAGCAGCCTCTTTTTTACTCTGATGCTGATCATAAGCATGGTAAATTTCATAACCAATATACAATACGGTTAAAGCGATGGCTGCAGGCCAACAGATTGCATAAGTAGCAATTAAAAGTGTTGGCATAACCGTATTTTTTATCATGGTGAAGATAAAATCATTACGCGCTGCTTCATATTCTTTCAGTGCTGCTGCATATTCCTTTTCTGAAGCGTACTCTAAGCGCAAACCTTTCTCTTGGTATTTCGAATAGGCATCAGAAGAAAGATACATAGCTACGGCAAGCGTACAAACAATGAAACAGGCAACAGCTATTCCTGGGCCAGTAAATATTAATGAAGCGCCAAATCCCATCATCAGCAAGGCAGCAGCCGCAGCAACAAAACAAAAAGTTCTATCTTTGGTGCGCCAATCAATTTCCAACTCTTGAAGTTGTCTTTGAAGCATAGCAGCATGGGCCCGCAGTTGCGCTTCAGTCATACCCGGAAATTTCTCTGGATGATTTAGGTAATCTTCCATTTCTTTATTATATTGTGCCTTTTTAGTTAGATATTCCTGCTTCGCCAAATTTCGTTTATAAAGTGTCATACAAACGTCAAAACCTAAAAAGACAAAGGTTATTGCTCCGGCTGTTGGATCAGGAATATGGGTAATATGATTGAAATTTGTTAAGAAATTCACTGTAGCCCATACCAAGTCATTGGCAAAATTACAATGACGCTTATAAAGTTCAAATTTAAATCGATCAAAAGCTGTAGTTCCATCCTTTTTTTCCTCAACAGTAGGGAACCAAGTATGTCGAACCAGGTAGCCAAAATCGATCGCAAAACGCATTAAAAATAAACCCACACTAAAATAATTAAGTACTCCATTAGGCGCTTTAATAAAATCAATTATTTTATCGGCATCCGTGTGTGTCCCTAAAATTGCATCTAGCTGCTCTAGAATTTGCGTCTCTTTTGCAAAAGTTAAACCCGATACCAAGGTTAAACGGCAAAATACCCAATATACACGGCATAAATTGGAATAAGCTACGTAATCACGAATTTGGGACAAATGTAATGGGGCAGTCATCAAATTACGAAAACTGTTAAGAAAACTGTTTTTTAATGATTCGATGAACTCTTCTTCAGCTTTAGCATCCTCTTGAACTTTTTTTGACAAATATTTCTTAATTTGTTGCTTTATTTTTTTATAATCTTCTTCTTTGCTGTGCTGAGAATAAGCTTTATGAAAGGTCTCTAACAAGGTAGCGCAATAGTAACAGTACATCCAAAACGCTTTATCATCATCCTCTTTTCGTTTTTTCAACACAGCGAACAATTGCGTGAATTCAGCTTCAAGGGCTTTTTGATTTTCTAATATAAAGCGATAACCTATCTTACCTGCACGAAGATCAATATCACTAAAAGATAGCTCATTCTGATTATATTGCATAAAAAACGTGTTCTTATCGTTGCTAAGATCCGCATTATGTTTTGAATGAGCCATGACAACCTCACAAAAAATAGACAGTAAGGTAGATACGGTATCATTTGACAATGGTTTTGACAAGACATTTCTGGTTGTTTTTTTAACATAATGTTTCAAAACAGTAAAGAAAGAATTTAGACCTGTAAATTCCCTTTTGTATTAAAAATTGATTTTAGAAACGTGGGACTTAGGTGAAATATCTTGAATAATGCAACGAAATTTATTTACCAATACAAAAACTCGAAAAGATACGCCCCAATAAATCATCGGAACTGAACTCACCTGTTATTTCGCATAAACTTAGGTGTGCTAGACGCAAATCCTCTGCCAATAACTCTCCAGCACGGTGGTCTGCCAATTGTTGCTGGCCTATAGACAGTAAACTCTTTGCTTCATCTAATGCCTGCAAATGCCGTCTTCTAGCAAGAAAATGTCCTTCATTGGGTTGATAGCCTACAACCTGTTTTATTACTTTTTTTAAGCCATCAATGCCCTCACCTGATTTTGCAGAAAGATAGATGTCCTGATTGCTTATTTGCGCACTACGACCTAAGGTGTCAATTTTATTAAACACCGTAATAATCGGAACTTCAGCAGGTAGTGCGGCCCTTATTTCGTTTGTTAAATAATGGTGGTGTTCCAGGTCATTCACATCCACCACATGTAACACACAATCAGCTTTTTTTAATTCTTGCCAGGCACGTTTAATCCCTTCCTTTTCGACAAGATCATCAGACTCTCGTAAACCGGCGGTATCGATGATGTGTAAGGGAATGTCATCCAATAAAATGTGCTCGCGCATAACATCACGCGTAGTGCCCGCAATTTCGGTAACTATGGCTACATCGCGTCCCGCTAAGCAATTAATCAATGTGGATTTACCTGCATTGGGTTTTCCAGCTATCACGACCGATAATCCTTCCCGCAAGATCACTCCCTGATTGGCTTGGGCGCGTATTGTATCTAATTCAGTTAAAATCTCGTGCAGCAAATGGGCGACCTTACCATCATTAAGAAAATCAATTTCTTCTTCGGGAAAATCTATTGCTGCTTCAACATATAAACGTAAGTAAATGATTTTTTCATTTAATTTATTGATTTTATGCGAAAACTCTCCCTGCAATGACTTTAATGCCATTCGTGCTGCAGTTTGTGAGCTGGCTTGAATTAAATCAGCAATTGCTTCAGCCTGAGTTAAATCAATTTTGTCATTTAAAAATGCACGTTCAGAAAACTCCCCCGGCCGAGCCAATCGAGCTCCTAGATGAATACATGTTTGGGTCAGCATATCAAGTACCACAGGAGATCCGTGCGCGTGAATCTCAACCACATCTTCGCCAGTAAACGAATGAGGTGCTTTAAAATAGATCATTATCCCTTGATCAATTAAAGAATTTAATTGCGGCGCTTGCTCATCCTCAGAAAATGAATAGAAAGAACAAAAAGTCGCTATACGTGGTTGTAATGACTTGTTGTCATTGAGAGTAGTGGCAATGGAGTATGCTTCTGGACCGGATAATCGGAGGATTCCTACCCCACCTCTACCAGGTGGGGTAGCTATGGCTACTATAGTTTCTGTAGACATTTATTTAGCTGGAACAAGTTTTTTCGCTGGCTTTTCATCGGAATATTTACGTGTAATATACCATTGTTGCAATATGGACAAGGTGTTATTCACAATCCAATACAGAACCAAACCAGCGGGGAAATTCCAAAATAAACCAGTAAATAATACGGGCAAAAACATCATAATTTTTGCTTGCATAGGATCTGGTGGTGCTGGATTCAGTTTTTGTTGAATCAGCATAGTAGCACCCATGATTAATGGCAATACATGATAAGGATCAGGTGACGCCAAATCTTTAATCCACAAGATAAATGGAGCTTGTCTCAACTCAACACTTTCCAAAAGAACCCAATACAGCGCAATAAATACTGGAATTTGGATTACTATAGGCAAACAACCACCCAAAGGATTAACCTTTTCTTGCCGATACAATTCCATGGTCGCTTGGCTGATTTTCGCTTTATCATCACCATAACGTTCGCGCAAGGCTTGCAATTTGGGTTGTAATTTACGCATACCTGCCATTGATTTATAGCTGGCAGCAGATAAACGGTAAAATGCAAGTTTAATCAACACAGTCACTAAAACGATCGACCAACCCCAGTTGCCAATGAAATTATAAATTGCTTTCATCACCGAAAATAATAACGAAGATAAAAACCATAAAATTCCATAATCAACGGTTAGATCCAGAGATGGAGCAATCTCTTTCAACACGCTTGTGATTTCTGGGCCTATATACAATCTGGAGCCAATTGTTGCTTGCTCTTCGGGCTTAAGCGTAATCGGCTTGCTTACAGCTCCTATAGTGTAATCATTATTCACAGCCCGGGTGTAAAACTTATTGTTCGCATTAGATGCGGGAACCCATGCACTTAAAAAGTAATGTTGTTGCATAGCAACCCAACCGCCTTTACTATCCACATCCAGATTTGCTTTATTCATATCGCTAAAGCTTACTTTTTGATAGCGGTGTTTTCCGGGTTCTGAATAAGAAGCCCCCGTATATGAACCAACATGAAATACACTTGACTTATCTTCTTTAGGTGAGCTGCGTAACAACTGGGTATTTAAATAGCCAGTCCATACATTACTGCCCCGATTAACAATTTTATAATTTACATCAATAAGATAGCTTCCCTTGGTAAAAGTAAATTCTTTTTTAACCTCGAGGCCTTCACTATTTTTTCCACTAAGCGTCACGGTTAATTGCTGCTGATCAGGCGACATTTCGTAATGCTGTTGAGTTGTTGTAAAGTTAAAATCTTGCGCTTGGACGTTTTGTTCTGAAGCTACAAACAGATTGCTGTTTGCAACATAACGCTCATTGGGTTGATTTTGTAAAAGAAGAAATGGTTTATTCTTATCTTCTACACTTTGCGGATAATCAAGGAGCTGCCCGGAGACAACATCACCGTGTTGTGGATCAATGGCTACATCTAAAACATCGGTTTTAACCTGAATTAACGGTGTATTACTACTTTTAGGTTCCTCCGCTATGGGATTGATGGGAGTAGATGTAGGCGTATTAGATGGGCTTACCTGTGGTAGTAAAGGTTGTCCACTCTTCTCTTGGGCGCTCACATTTTCTGTAGGTAGAGGCTGAGGAGGGTAATCTATTTGCCAGGCATTCCAAAGTGATAAACTAACTAGCGCAAGCGCCATATATAAAACAATACGTCGTATATCCATCAATGATTCTCGTTGTTGGGGAGTACAGGATCATAGCCACCACGTGACCAAGGGTGGCAACGCAATACTCTTTTTAAAGCCATCCATAAACCTTTGGTTATGCCACAGTGTTGGATAGCGCTTTCAGCATATTGTGAACAACTTGGGTAGTATCGGCAACTAGGCTTTAACAAGGGGCTAATCAAATATTTATATAATTTGATAGGGAAACAAACTATTTTTCGTAACATGAGATTAATTTTTTCCATGTTTTACTCATTCTAGCATTTATAATTGCATTCGTTTGTTTTGCTACGCCTTGTCTTGCTAAAAAAACCACATCGACTGGAGGTAATTCTTTTTGTCGAAAGCTTTCTCTTAACAGCCGTTTAATACGATTTCGATCATGAGCTTTTGCTATCACTTTCTTCGATAACGCCAGCCCAAGTCGAGCATAACCTATATTATTCTCTCTAAAGAGAACGATAAATTCGGATGTTGCTATTTTTTCTGCTTGTTCAAACACATGATTATAATCATATTTTGTTAATAATCGTTGTGTTTTTTTAAAAGCAAACACTTAGGCAGTCAAACGTTTACGGCCTTTAGCACGACGACGCTTAATTACTAATCTACCTGCGCGAGTAGCCATACGTTCACGAAAACCATGGTCACGTTTACGTTTTAAATTACTAGGTTGAAAGGTACGTTTCATGATGAACCTGTTAATAAAATTATGAGGCTGGCAATAATAGAGAACTTTTTTTCTACTGTCAATTTTGATAATTGATTATTTTTTGTATCTCTTCTTTTTCTCATTTTGCGTTGTTAATAACTACATTATTTTATTTTTTAAAATATTTTATTGTTATTATGTTTTAATCTCTTGTTGATAACTTATAAAAAACAATATAAATCAGTATGTTAACTACTATGCAACCTTGTTTGTAAGCTCTTTTTAAGCCTGTGATCTATTTGTATGTATTTTTATGTTTTGATTTATTCAATGCTTTATTATCATCTTATACCCGTTATTCGATCCCATTTATTCATAGTTAACTTGATCCAATATGATTTATTTTTTAGCTTTTTTTTCCTTTTGCTTTAGATGTTTTATAGTGTTTTTTGTTTTATATGTTTTGATATTTAACTTATTGTTTTGTGTAAAGAGAGTTTTTTTCAAAGAAACTGAACATCACAAGTGCTTTTAATTAGATAATGATGTCCGCTATTTAGGAAGAATAATGTTACTTTTCAAATCGGTTTTGAATGGTGTTGGATCTGGCGCTGGGGTCGCATGGCCATTATTTGGTATTGTGTTTGCTATCCTTGGTGGATCAATTGCTAATTTTTTTTCTCTAGCACTAGGTGTTATTTCTATCTCTTTATTTTTTGGTATTGGCGGTTCTATTTTTTATTTTTCATATCAAGAAATGCAAGCGAATGAGCAACTTTTTCAAGAACAATTACAGAAAAATCAACAAAAACTATTAACTGACATCCATGAATATATAGAGATTATTCGTCGTTATTGTTCCTATACACAAAACTCTGAATGTTTTAATGATGCATTTATACGGATTCTTAATATGGATCTTGATAAAATAAGACACGTGGATGCTTATTCTCCTTTATATCAAATTTTATCGCTTCTCAAAAATGAATATGCAGCAAAACAAAATATTCCTAATAATACTATTATATTAAAGCATCTCGCGTACGCGGTATCTCTGCAACCTGTCCCAGTATCAAAAAGGACTATTCCTGCGTTTTTTACTTTTGTCGGTACTTTTGGTTCAATCGCTGGATGTAGCGCCGGAGTTTCTGGGGTTTTAACCGGTATGGGGATTTTTTCAAGCTTTGCCTCATTTCCTCTGCTGGGTTGGGGTGTTTTAGCATTTGCATTATGTAGTGGGATTACTTTGGCTTATGAAGCTTTTATTAGGGCTCGTGATGACTTTAACAACAAACTGTTAATTCTAACCTTTAAAAGCATGCATCAACAGTTAAGTAAGGTCACTATGGCACGTAATCTAAGTGTCTCATTCTCTGATGTTTTTAGAACGTTAGGTACTCAAAGTGAACAAAAGGATAAAACAGCTTTTGTTGATCAACCTCACTTTACTCGTCTTTACTTAAAACAATTATATAAAGAGCAATCTAAATTGCCTTTTTTATCTTTTTTCAATAGGAGTCAGTTAGATCCACTAGATATTCCACATTATTCATCTTCTCATAGTAGTTCTCTTTAATATTCGAATTTATATTGATAACATGACTTTTAAATTCTTACTTTTGAAAATATCCACACTTTTTTTGTGGATAACTTTTCTTTATTCCCAAGGCTGAGTATAATTTACTTGAAGCAGCACCTTAGTGAACCGAAGAAATTCTATTTCACGATTTCATACATAGTAATTTCATGCTTAATTATCTTGCTGTCCAGGTACTTTCAGTGGCATATTTAAATGCTGTGGATAATTAGTTTTATATTCTTTTTACCACCCTTATTTAATGAGGAGTTATGTTGTGTCAGCATCTGTTTGGCAAAAATGTTTAGGTCTATTGCAAGATGAGTATTCTGCTCAACAATTTAATACCTGGTTGCGTCCTTTACAGGCTCATACAGATGAGCAACGTTTCATTTTATTTGCACCCAATCGATTTGTTGTTGATTGGGTAAAGAAGCATTTTTTTGCCCGAATTGAAGAGTTGATCAAACAGTTTTGTGGTGATGAGATTAAATCGATTTCCATTGAAATTGGCAGCAAAGCCGCTAGTACTGAGTCTGATTCGGGCTCTTCCAGTTCAACTGCTTCCTTTTCATCCGAAGTAAATGCATCTGCTCGGGTCAGTTCCGTTGCAATCAAGACTACACCAAAGAAAGCTGTAGATTATAAAAGCAGTCACTTAAATAAAAAATTTGTCTTTGAAAGCTTTGTCGAAGGTAACTCCAACCAGCTTGCACGTGCAGCTTCAATGCAGGTTGCTGAACGACCAGGTGATGCGTACAATCCATTATTTATTTATGGAGGTGTGGGTTTAGGTAAAACGCATCTGATGCATGCTATTGGTAATGCCATATTAAAAAATAATCCGGATGCAAAGATTCTTTATTTACATTCTGAGCGTTTTGTTGCGGATATGGTTAAGGCTATCCAGACGAACTCAATCAATGAATTTAAACGTTTTTATCGCTCACTTAATGCGTTACTTATTGATGACATACAGTTTTTTGCAGGTAAAGATCGATCCCAAGAAGAGTTTTTCCATACCTTTAACGCCTTATTGGAAGGGCAACAACAAATCATTTTAACCAGTGATCGATATCCAAAAGAAATTGAAGGTATGGAAGAGCGTCTGAAGTCGCGATTTGGTTGGGGATTAACTGTTGCTGTTGAACCGCCTGAGCTTGAAACGCGGGTTGCTATTTTAATTAGTAAGGCGGAGCAATCGAACATTGAATTACCTTATGAAGTTGCATTTTTTATTGCAAAGCGTATTCGTTCTAATGTTAGGGAGCTTGAGGGGGCATTACGTCGAGTTATTGCTAATGCTCATTTTACCGGGAAACCAATTACTATTGAATTTGTTCATGAAGCGTTACGTGATCTTTTGGCCCTACAGGATAAGCTAGTTACTATTGAAAACATTCAAAAAACGGTCGCTGAGTATTATAAGGTCAAGGTGGCTGATATTTTGTCAAAGCGCCGTAGTCGTTCTATTGCTCGACCTAGACAAATGGCCATGGCTTTGAGTAAAGAGTTAACGAATCATAGTTTGCCAGAAATTGGCGATCATTTTGGTGGTCGTGATCATACAACAGTGATTCATGCATGCAGGAAAGTTAAAGAATTAGTTCAGGATGACAGTGATTTTGCTGAAGATTATAAAAATTTAATGCGTATTTTGTCTTCTTAATTCATTTGACAGGTATCTAACCGGAATATCATGTGGTTCTGGAAAATGAAGTAGAGCCCCTGATTAATAAATTCGTCCAGGTTTTTTTTAAACCTGGTTCCGCTTCTCGCTCAGGAATATCCGTATTCAGATTGTGAATGAGATCGATGAAGCCATTTTTTTATTGTTATTCTTAAGAGTTAATATGGAGTTCTATCTTGTTTGAATTCGCTATTAAAAAAGAGGATTTACTTTCTCCGTTACTTACAGTTGCAGGCGCTGTTGATAAAAAGCAATCTTTAGCTATTTTATCGAATTTTTATCTTAAATTATCCGAGGATTCGTTGAATATTACAGCAACGGATCTTGAAATTGAAATTGCTGCACAGGTACCTTGTGACTCAGGTCAACAGGTTGGTAGCATTACTGTCCCTGCCAAGAAGTTTATCGATATTATTCGCTCTTTGGATGATGAACCTAGCCCTAGGGTAATTGTAGATAATGCTCTTTTAACCATTAAACAAGGACGGAGTTCCTTCAAATTAACGACGTTACCTGCTGATAGTTATCCTTTGAGTGAAGATGAGTGCAACGAGGTTGAACTAACTATTCCGCGTTTGGTTTTATTAAAGTTATTGCAATCCACTCATTTTGCGATGGCACAACAAGATGTGCGAGTCTTTCTTAATGGCTTATTTCTCGACTTTGAACCGAATCTCATCTCTGCTGTTGCTACTGATGGGCATCGAATGGCGATTTGTCGCCATCAATGTTCCAATACTAATGATAAGAAACTCTTATTACCTAAAAAAGGAATTCAAGAGCTGTTGCGTCTTCTAAATAGTATTGAAGATGAGGAAGTATTATTGGCTGCAGGTAAATCACATTTTAAACTTGTATCACGCCAATTCATGTTTTTGTCAAAACTAATTGAAGCACGTTTTCCTCCTTATACTAAAGCGATTCCTAAAAATCAGGATAAGCAGATCATTATTGATTGTTCTGTTTTTAAACGTTCTTTGTCACGTATTGTTATTTTGGCTCATGAAAAATCAAGAGCAGTTATGCTGCATTTACAACCTGGCATGTTAACTTTAATCGCCAATAACAATGAACAAGAAGAAGCTGTTGAATCTTTAATTGCTGAAACGCAAGGCGATGAATTAAAAATTGGTTTGAATGCTACTTATTTGCTCGATGTGCTCTCACATTTTGGTGATGGACAAATACGTCTATCTTTATCGAATACTGACAGCAGCATTTTAATTGAGTCTTTAGATGATGATAATTACCAATATATTATTATGCCCATGAAAATATGATCCTTTCTGAATTAAAAATTCATCACTTACGAAATATTTCATCGATGAATCTGGGCTTAAGTCCCAGATTTAATTTTTTATATGGTCCAAATGGAAGTGGTAAAACTTCTGTCCTTGAAGGACTCTATCTTTTAAGTTGTGGCCACTCATTCCGTTCACGAGAAATTTCACCAATTATTTCTTATGAGCATCCATCTTTAACCGTATTTGCTCGTGCACAACAGCAAGAAACCATCAGTATTCAAAAATCTTATTCTGAACCCACTCAAATAAAGTTGAATAACCAGTTTTGTTCTACTACGAGTCAATTGGCTTACGCTTTACCCTGTCAGATTTTTTATTCTGATCTTTTTCAAATTATTGATGCCGGACCTTCTGTCCGTCGTAGTTTGTTGGATTGGGGGTTGTTTCACGTGAAACATAATTATCTTCCTTTATGGAAGGAATATAAGAGAGTACTAAAACAACGTAATGCACTTTTGAAGCAACATGCCCCTTTTACGCATTTTGTTCCATGGGATAAACAGCTTAGTCATTTGGCGAAGCAATTACACGATCTTCGTCAAGAATATTTTATCCAATGGGCGCATGAATTTGTCACCGTTTTAAGTGAGCTGTGTCAACTTGATTGTATGATTAGCTACTATAAGGGTTGGGACAAAAAAAACACAGGAAGAGAATTAGAACAAATATTAGTTGAGAGTTTTGCTGCTGATAATCTAAAGACATACACCCAATTTGGTGCACATCAAGCTGATATATTAATTGAAGTTAATCACAATAAAGCGAAACAAGTTTTATCTCGCGGGCAACAAAAAATTATCTTAATTGCATTACGACTAGCGCAAGCTAATCTGTTGCAACAGGAATGCTTATACTTAATAGATGATTTACCTGCTGAACTTGATGAAACTCATCAAAAGAAACTTATGGAGTATCTTGCAAAACGAAACGGCCAGTACATTATTACTTCTACCATGTTCCCATCAGAGCTTATTTCGGTAATCTCAACGGAAGAACATTCTATTTACCAAATAAATGAAGGCGTTTTAAATCCAAAATAATGTTTCACGTGAAACAAAACATCAAACGTAGTTGATAAAATAAACAAGAAGCAATAGTTCAAATTGTATCAACTATTTTCTTCTTATCCTGTCGATATAGATTAATGTAAAGTTCCTCGATGACATATAAACGGCTCGTAAAATATGCTATGATATGGTATTCAGAACACTACCTAAATAGGGTAAGAGGACCAACTAATGAGCGTTGATGCCAGTTACGATTCAAATAATATTAAAGTCCTAAAGGGGTTAGATGCCGTACGAAAAAGACCCGGGATGTATATCGGTGATACGGATGATGGTACCGGTCTGCACCACATGGTTTTTGAAGTAGTTGATAACTCTATAGATGAAGCACTGGCAGGACACTGCAAAGAGATTTTTGTTACTATTCATTCTGATGAGTCAATTAGTGTTAAAGATGATGGACGAGGAATCCCAGTTGATATTCATAAAGAAGAAGGGCGTTCTGCTGCGGAAGTAATCATGACTGTACTTCACGCAGGAGGTAAGTTTGATGATAACTCCTATAAAGTATCAGGTGGTTTGCACGGCGTTGGTGTTTCAGTAGTTAATGCCTTATCAGAAGAATTGCATTTGACCGTGCGTCGTCATGGTAGAATTCATGAACAACATTATCGCAATGGGGTTCCTGAAGCCCCAATGGCAGAAACAGGCGATGCAACAACGACGGGCACGCAAATTTGGTTCAAACCAAGTGCTGCAACATTCTCCAATATTGAATTTCATTACGATATTTTAGCAAAACGGCTAAGAGAGTTATCCTATTTAAACTCTGGTGTGTGTATTCATTTGTTTGATGAGCGAACTCAACGACAAGATACCTTTCATTATGAAGGGGGAATAAAGGCGTTTGTTGAGCATCTTAATAAAAATAAAAACGTCATTATACCTACAGTGTTTTCTATGAGCGCTGAAAAAGATAATATTGTTGTTGAACTTTCTATGCAGTGGAATGATTCATATCAAGAAACTCTTTATTGCTTTACTAACAACATTCCCCAGCGTGATGGTGGAACTCATATGGCTGGCTTCAGGGCTGCACTAACCAGAACACTAAATAATTATATCGAAACGGAGGGGTATGCCAAAAAGGCCAAAGTATCCCCAACGGGAGATGATGCTCGTGAAGGATTAACAGCGGTACTTTCTGTTAAAGTACCCGATCCAAAATTTTCTTCTCAAACAAAGGATAAGCTAGTTTCTTCTGAAGTAAAATCAGTTGTTGAGTCCAGTGTGGCTGAGAAATTCAATGATTTCCTCTTGGAAAATCCAGCATGTGCCAAAGCAATTGTTGCTAAAATAATAGATGCTGCGCGAGCAAGAGAAGCCGCTCGACGCGCTCGGGAAATGACTCGCCGAAAAGGTGCATTGGATATCGCCGGCTTACCCGGAAAACTGGCTGATTGCCAAGAAAAAGACCCGGCATTATCCGAGCTATATCTAGTAGAGGGAGACTCAGCGGGTGGTTCCGCAAAACAGGGGCGGGATAGAAAGTTCCAAGCAATTTTACCGCTCAAAGGAAAAATATTGAATGTGGAAAAAGCACGATTTGATAAAATGCTTTCATCACAAGAGGTTGCGACGCTCATCACTGCTTTAGGTTGTGGCATAGGACCTGATGAATATGATCCGGATAAAGTACGTTATCATCGTATTATTATCATGACCGACGCCGATGTTGACGGCTCGCATATCAGAACCTTATTACTTACCTTTTTCTATAGACAAACCCCGGAATTGCTTGAGCGTGGATATATTTACATCGCTCAACCACCGCTATATAAAGTTAAGCGTGGAAAACAAGAGCAATATGTAAAAGATGATGAGGCATTGTATGAATATTTAACACAGAGCGCATTAGACGGGGCCGCCTTCTACCCAGCGAAAGATGCTCCTGCAATTGCTGCTATGGCATTAGAAGACTTGGTGCAACAATATCGACGTGCTGAAAAAATTATCAAGAGGTATAAAAGAAGATATCCAACCGATATACTGAAGCGAGTTGCGTATTTGCCCGCGTTGCATAGTGAAGATTTCAATCAACAAGAAAAAATAGCCAATTGGTGCAAACAGTTGCATTTAAGTTTGCAACAACTTGGAAGTAAGACAGAGCAGTACCAAGTTGAGGTACACTCTATAGCGGATACTAACCAATTTATACCGCGAATCATTGTTACCCAACATGGAATGGATAATTACATCCCCATGAATGCCGAATTCTTCTACTCTAAAGACTATAAAGAACTAGTTAATCTAGGTTCTAAGCTAGCAAGTTTAGTTGAGGAAGGCGCGTATGTTAAACGAGGTGACAAAGAGCTGCCGGTAGAAAACTTTGAACACGCCTTAAACTGGCTGATGGAAGAAGCCAAAAAAGGTCAAGCGATTCAGCGTTATAAAGGTCTTGGGGAAATGAATCCAGGCCAACTATGGGAAACAACTATGGATCCTTCTGTGCGTCGTATGCTGCAGGTCAGTATCGAAGACGCAGTGGCTGCAGATGCTATTTTCACGACATTAATGGGAGACAATGTTGAGCCAAGACGTGAGTTTATTGAAAATAATGCTTTAGAAGCTGAAAATATAGACGTATAAAGTATTCCGCTGAACAATCATTCTAATCCGGGAGATCTTAGCGAGGTCCCCGGATTTCGCTACCAGGCAACAAGTGTAAGTTGACTCCATTGAATGTTCCTTAGGATAAGCACTTAGAACGCATTGAGGGATCTCAAGTAGATGGCATTCAACAGCCGGAGATTTTTAGTAACTCCTGGAGGACCCTTATGAAAACAATTCTGGACAAATGATAACTCCTATGACAGGATTACTGCACATTAATCACCCTACGTGTCAGATAATACATTTCAAGCGGATATGAAGTGTTCAATGCAATTAAGTCAATTATTCCAGCTATTCCTAATTGAAACTAATAACGTTGCTACGTGTGCAAGCGATGAAGGATTTAATTACATCGATATAAGGAGATACTATGAAATTGAAGTTAAATGGTTTCCCATTTAAATTATTAGTGACACCCGTTGTACTCGGATTATTGAGTGTTCAGACCTATGCTTTACCCAAAGCGTCTGGGATAGTACATCATCCTATCCATTATAAACCAAATACCCCCCATTTTACTCCCACAGGATTAACTCCAAGTCAGGTACGTGTTGCTTATGGATATAATTCAGTGAGCTCACAAGGAAAGGGACAAATTATTGCCATAGTCGATGCTTATGACGACCCCAAAATTGAAGCAGATCTAGGGGTTTTCTCAAAACGTTTTGCCTTACCTGTATGCACAACTGCAAATGGGTGTTTTAAGAAAATCTATGCAAGTGGCAAAAAGCCAAAAACAGATGCTGGATGGGCTGGAGAAATTGCTCTGGATGTCGAGTGGGCACATGCTGTAGCGCCTGCAGCTAAAATAATTTTAGTAGAGGCAGCAGATGATACCGGAGGTAGTTTATTTAAAGCCGTACAGGTCGCAGTTAAAAATGGAGCCACCGTGGTATCCATGAGTTGGGGTGCAGATGAGTTTCGCGAAGAAACTTATTATGATGTGATATTTAATAATCCAAAGGTCACTTTTGTAGCTTCTTCAGGAGATAGCGGGAAAGGAACCCTCTATCCCGCATCATCACCTTATGTTTTGGCAGTTGGCGGAACTACATTACTTGTAGATAACTACGGAAACTATCAAGGTGAGGAGGCATGGTCCGGAAGTGGTGGTGGAGTGAGCATTGTAGAACCTTGGCCTGCGCATCAAAAAAAATTACCTATTCCAAAATCTACTAATAAGCGAGGAGTTCCCGATGTAGCTTATAATGCGGATCCAGAAACAGGGTTTTCAGTGTATAACTCAGTTCCTAGTAGCGATGGTGTAGGTTGGGCCGTAGTCGGTGGTACCAGTGCGGGTGCACCACAATGGGCAGGAATCGTGGCGATTACAAACTCACTGTATTCTAAAGTATACGGTACCCGTTTTATTAGCGTGCTCTACGCTGCAGCAAATCCGGGAAAATATCACTACAATTTTAATGATATTACCATTGGAACTAATGGAAAATGTGGATACTACTGTACCGCCCAAAAAGGTTATGACTACGTGACCGGATTAGGAACCCCAGAGCTAGGTAACTTAATTCATGATTTGGTAAATTATAAATAATCGGATAGGTGTTTTTTGCCGAGTAAACATCTGACTCTTGCTCTTTTCTTAGGATTAAGAGTCAGGAGTAGCGAATGACGGACACAATACGTTAACTTAAATAACGTTGAGGCACTTGTGCAAATATATATAAAAATCAAGAAAATACATCAATGTTTTGTTTGTGTAATCAAAAGCATATATGTATAATCCTCACGCTTTATGAATCCAAATTTGACATATCTTTGAGGCGAAATATGATTTTTATAATTATTGGAGGAGCCTCAGGCTCCGGAAAGACAGGCTTATCTGAGCATGTACTAAAAAAGCTAAAACAAAATGGAGTAAGCGCACAACTACTAAATATGGATGATTATTATCGTGAGTGTCCCAAAGAAGTGGATATCCAAGCATATCGCAGAGACACTAATTTCGATACCCCAGATATGCTCTATTTAGATTTATTACAAGAACATATTCAGTTGCTTCATCATGGCAAGTCAGTGACGAAACCAATTTTTGATTTTAAAACCAATAGTCGTATCGACAAAGAAGAGGTTCATCCATCCGATGTCATTATTTTGGAAGGTATATTTGCTCAGTATTTTTATAAAAAATATTGGCCTTCCAATTTGACCGTTGTTACTGCGAATATTGCTACGGATAGTTATTCAGACATTCTTGAGCGTCGTATTAGTCGTGATATAGCACATCGTGGACGTGTTCGTGAGGACAGCGAGAAACAAGAACGAAAATATGTAGGTCCAGGCTTTCTCAAATACACAGCAAGCAGTGCAATGGGGGCCGATATCTATGTTATCAACGAACATCGTGATGGGTTAGATGGTCAAAACGTAGTTCTAGATGCTGCCGCAGATGAAATTATTATTGCAGTAGAAAAAAAACTGAAAGAACAAAAACAGGATGGAAAAAAGGATATTGATAACAATAATAACGAACCTAAAAGTTCTTCACCAAATGTCCAGGATCTGGTTGCTAAAAGTCACTTGTTAGCGGGAACTCTATTTCAAACTCGTAAATTTGAAGGGCATTTTAGTGGTGTTTTCGGAGATTTTAAAGGAAAGTTCGTTAAAGAATTTACCGAGAAAGAGGAAGAAGAAATCATTGCTCAGTATAAGTTATGAAGATAAATGGAGTTTGAGCTGATCCTTTAATTTTCGAAATAAAAAACAGTCTCTCTTCTTCTCAGTCATTGATGAAAGAGAGACTTTTTTCTTACGGAGAAATAAGATTTTAAGCATTTTAGTGTGCTGCATCCTTGCAGCGGAGTACATCCCATGTACTGGTCCCTGTAGTTCGACTTCCTGTCAGACAATTCCGTGTCGTCCTTTATAGTTAGAGTATAGTCTTTTGGTGGTTGTTGTCATTGCGTGGATAGAGCAACAGAACGTAAGAAATATCTCAAAGAGAAGTACGTGTTGTCTTGGGTTCTTGTTGAGTAATACAATGAATCCCACCACCACCGGCAAATACATCCAGGGCATCAATTTGGGTAATATGATAACCGGGATATAATTGGGTAAATAATTGATAAGCTGCCTTATCTTGTGCTTCATGACCAAAAGCAGGCATGACAATCCCTTTATTCGCCAAATAAAAATTGATATAGGATAAAGTTAATCGTTCGCCATTAAGGTAAGTCGCTGGCGGTTGTTCTACAGTAAAAACTTCTAGCGCTCGACCCTTCGCATCAGTTGTTGATTTAAGAATTTCCATATTTTCGTGTAATGCAGCATAGTTTGGATCTTCTTTATCGTGGGTAATAAGGCATAAAACTTTTCCTGGGGCAATAAAACAGGCAATTTCATCGACATGACCATCCGTTTCATCACCTAATAATCCTTTGTTTAGCCAGATAATTTTTTGATAACCAAGAAAATCATACAGGTAGTTTTCAATCTCTGTTTGGCTGAGTTGAGGATTTCGATTCTCATTGAGTAGGCATTCACGAGTAGTTAAAATCGTTCCTTCGCCATCTACATGGAATGATCCTCCCTCCATCACCAGAGGTGCTGAAAAGGATAAAGCATGTGTTCGTTTAATGATTGCGGCCGCAATTTGGTTATCCAGGGCGCAATCTTGATAGTTACCACCCCACGCATTGTGAATCCAATCGACACCTGCTAATTGATGTTTTTGGTTTAACAAAAAAGTAGGTCCGGTATCCCTTGTCCATGAGTCATTGATGGGGAGAGTAAATAAGCTAATTCCATCACCACATAAGCTTTTGGCCGATTCCTCATCTCCAGGATTAACTAACATTGTCACTGGTTCATATTGAGCGATGGCTTGGGCAACTCGAGCATAAGCGGCACGAGCCTTTTGTAGGCCTATTTTAGACCAGGTTTCAAGGTGACAGGGCCATGCCATCCAGCAGCGCTCATGTGGATGCCACTCAGCGGGCATTAAAAATCCACTTTGTTTTGGTGTCATCTTATTTTCTCCGAATGTTTTCGTCTAAATAGGTTAATTGAGAAAAAATACTTCTTAATTCATTTAAATATAGAAGCGTTGTTTCTTTAGGTAATTCGGCTTGAATTAATTGCTTTTCGTAAGATTGAACAAGTTTCTTCGTATCAAAATGAGCAAGATTCAAAACATTGGTTACGGTATCGCCACTAACCAAATCATTTAGCTCAAACTGTCCATCATCAAAGAGTTTGACATCCAGAGAGTTCGTATCCCCAAATAAATTATGTAAATTACCTAATATTTCCTGGTACGCCCCTACTAAGAAAAAGCCTAGAGAGTAAGGATTGTTACTATCATAGGGAGGCAACATTAATGTTGAGTTCACACAAGAACTGCCAAGATACTCTTTAATGGTGCCATCTGAGTCACAGGTTAAATCTTGTAACACACTGTGCATGGCGGGTGTTTTAGTAAGTTGGGAAATGGGGGCAATTGGAAAAATTTGTCCTATAGCCCAGGCATCAGGAATTGATTGGAAAAACGAGATATTACAAAAAACCTTAACTGCCATGTCTTCATTGATTTTTGCCAATAAAGCTTCTTCAGTAGGATTCTCTACATTGAGACGCGTTTTAAGTTCCAAGCATATATTGGTATAAAATGCCTCAACTTTAGCCTTTTCTTGTAAGCTAATAACCCCATGCTTAAACAAAGAATGGGCTTCATTTAATGAATGCTCTGCGTAGTTATAGATTTCAATGGGTGAGCTTGCGGTAATAGAATGATAGGTATCATAAATATCGCGAATTACATGCGAATCCTCATTGGTAATTTCCGGAAGCGAGGGGGACTTATTAATTATTTCTATATCACTAATATCAGAAATTAAAACAGCATGATGAGCTGTTAGTGCTCTGCCTGATTCGGAAATAATGTTAGGTTCAGGAACATTTGCTTCCTGACATAAATATTGAATGGCGAGGAGAATATGAGTGGCATATTCACGCAAGCTGTAGTTCATGGAGCAACCTTGATTTGAATGTGTGCCCTCATAATCCACACTAAGCCCACCCCCCACATCTATAGTATCTATTGGTGCATTAAGCTGGCGTAACTCAACATAGTAACGAGACACTTCCTGCATGCAGTGACGAATGTCGTGAATATTGGCTATTTGTGAGCCTAAGTGACAATGCATCAATTGCAGGCAATCGAGCATGTCGTGAGCTTTTAAGCAGTTCACTAATTCGAGTACTTGTTTTGCAGTAAGACCAAATTTGGATTTGACACCCCCGGTATGTTCCCACTTCCCTGCACTTTTAGTAATTAAACGGATACGAACGCCGAGCGAGGGCTTTATTTTCAAGCGAGCAGATTCTTTTAAAATAATATCCAACTCAGATATCTTTTCAACAACAATAAAAACCTTATGCCCCATTTGTTGGGCTATTAATGCCGTACGAATATAATAACTGTCCTTATAACCGTTACAAACTATGGTGCTGTTTTGTTGATTGCCCAGCATGCCAATGACCGCCATAAGTTCGGGTTTTGAGCCTGCTTCCAGTCCTATAGAGTGATTTGGTGATTTCAACAATTCGCGAACAACACTTTGCTCTTGGTTTACTTTAATGGGATAAACGAGCTTGTAATGACCAGAATATTCATTTTCTTCTATGGCCTGAGAAAATGCTTCATAAATGCGATGCACCCGGTCATGTAAGATATCAGAACAGCGAATTAGAAGCGGTAGATGCAATCCTGTCCTGCTCGCCGCATTAACAATAGCTTGCAACTCGACACCAGGCTTTCCTGGCGCCTTACTCATTTCAATATTCCCTTTGGCATTAATACTGAAGTATCCCTCACCCCAGTTATTGATATTATATAAATTTTCTTCAGATGGTGCACTGATGTTCATAATGTCGATATTCCAAAGGGATTAACGTGATTTTACCAGATCATGGTAGGTGGTAGGTTCTCGCTGTTGTGCAAAAGGAAATAGTCTTCCCCACAATGTACGTTGACTAAAATCTAATTCTGCAACGAGTACGGCTGGTTTGTCGCGAGAGGCTTGCGCCAATATTTCACCCATGGGAGTACTAATGAAGCTGCTGCCATAAAATTCCAATCCATCTTCACAACCAATTCTATTGGCCGCAATGATAAACGTATTGCTCATGATTCCTTGTGCCACCATTACCTTTTGCCACATAGGTTGCGTATCAACTTCAGGAGCCGTAGGCTCGCCACCTATGGCGGTGGGATAGACCAAGATTTCGGTACCTTTTAAGCCATAAATTCGTGACAACTCTGGAAACCATTGATCATAACAGGTTGGTAATCCCCAGGTATGCCCTGCGATTTGATGAACAGGGTAATTGGAGTCCCCTGGTTTAAAGTAAAAGTTTTCATGATATTTTTCCCCGCTGGGGATATGTTGCTTTCGGGTGACTGCAACAAGTTCTCCCTTATTATTGTAGGCCACAGCGGTGTTATAACCTGCTTTTTCAAATAGAGAAGCGGTGATACATAGATTATAAGTCTTTGCCATTTTACTGACGAATTGGGCGGTAGGGCCGGTATGAATATCTTCCATAAAAGGAGTAGGATCTACATCTGAGCGCGTACAGAAATAAGGACTTAGGGTTAGTTCTTGCAAACAAACGACAGCAGCTCCCTGTTGGGCTGCAGCATGGACTCCGGAAGCCAGTTTATCTTGATGTTCTTTAGGGTTTTCGTACCATTTTTCTTGTACTAATGCGACAGTCAGTTTTTCTTGCGTCATTAACTTACCTCTCTTGAAATTAAGGATCAAAAAAAAGTGCCCTTACTTTGTAAGGGCGGATGTATTTAAAACCAAGCGTTCGTAGGAGAACTATCCTGTGAGTCTTCATATTCTTCATCTTTGTCAAAAGAGCGCTCCTTTTCATCAGTATTACTACTTGATTCAAGTTCTTCCTTAGTTTGTTTTTTTCTGCTCAGTGGCGGAATTAGCGTGCTCTTAAATAAGAAACCATTTGGATTAATAGCTTGAGATTCATTTTTCTTTTGCTCAATGCTTTCTTTTGTTTTCATGGAATCCGCAATGAGTTTAAACGGATTGGTCTCGTCAAATACTTCAGTGTGCAACAATTCTAAGTGACGTTTAATTGATGCTTGCGCCTGATCTTCTAGAGCACCTAATTTTTCTCCAATCGTTGCTTCATGACCCTTCAATAAAGTGCTACACATATTTACGAACATTTTGCAGGTCTCTTTATTGAAATCGCGACTTGTAAAAAATTTCTCTGGATTTTCTTTTAATAACAAGCGCTCAATATTTCGACGCAGCATGAATGCAGTTTGGGTTTTTTCTGCAAGACTATGCTCGGGGAACGCGGTGCTTATGTTATGAGCGATAGAGCTGCGTTCGTTTTCAGGTGTGCATAAGGCTAGTCGTTCTGCAATCGCTGACTCATTACCCTCTAATACCTGCTCGGCGAGGGAGCTGAAACGATGGAAAGGTGCGGAATCAAATTCTCTTATTGAAAATAAGGTCTGAGGTGTCTTATTGAGAGGATCAAGTAACGAGGAGATTCGCCGCCGTACTTGATATGCTTCGGAAAGGATCGAGTGAAATGAGCCTTCGCTTTTAACGAAGCCACTTAATGATCTAATATGAAGACCATATTGCTTGAATTCTGACTCAGGACATTCCGCAATGAGTTTAGTAGCAAGAGAAATTTGTTCTTTAGTACTTAAGGCGTTGAGTTCCTTAGCATTCTTTGCCAATGCGTCGCCATTGCTGAGGTGCTCATAGGGATTTTTTAGCGTAGTTAAATCGATACGGGTAAATGCCATTTAATCCTCCTTAATGAAGATGAGAAAGTGTAATGAACTATATACAAAGGAGTTTACTCCAGCAAAATGATAAGTTATCTCCTTTGTTCTCTTCCGGCGTAAGTTACCGAAATTCCGTTTTTAGTAGAATTTAGAGTTAAATTTGCAAACTATAGTAACGGATTAAAATCGAACTGTCATGAAATTAATCTAAAGTTTTAGCAAAAAATGTCGAATAAGTGATCAGATGCATGTTTTGCCTTTTAAAAATACAATAACAACAAGGAGTGGGCAATGTCTAAAACTCATTTACTACAAGACCCCTTTTTAAATGAATTACGCAAAGAAAAGGTGCCTGTATCTATTTTTTTGGTCAACGGAATTAAACTACACGGTATCGTGGACTCTTTTGATCAATATGTAGTCATGCTGAAAAATTCGATCACTCAAATGGTTTATAAGCATGCAATTTCTACAGTCGTTCCTTCCCGCGCAATAAAAATGCCAGCGGAAGATGAAAACTCTGGAAACGAAGGGCCGGAAGAAGGCTAGGAAATTGAGTGCCAAACTTCATTATCCCTATTGATACCTGCATTGTCATTCCCGCGAAGGCGGGAGTGACGGTTTTTAATTCAATGACAGTCGTTGTACATTTCTATTTTGATGCACACTTAATGAATTGTTAATGAAATATATTCTATAATTAGCTATAAAACGATCACATTTGACTACTATTAACCAGGAATCCGTATATGTCTATGTCTAAGTCTGAACCTAAGTTTTATTATCTTGAAGGTTCATTTGCTAAACTTTTTAGTGATTGTGGCTTAAAGTCAATGGTAAACATAAGAAAGGATATAGGTACTGGTGAAATTCAAAAAGATATATATGGACGAGTCCCAACGTTTCATACACCCGGGTTAAAGAAAAAACTTGAGCAATATTTTTTACCTGATCCCCCCCTTCATTTGATGTCTGGGTTGCCTTCCGATGTGACAGAATATAAAGAGAGCTATATATATTGCAATACTGAGGACAGTAAAAATCTTTATTATATAAATTCAGATGGGATTGCTGAAAATGTAGTTATTATTGATTTCAATCAATTTGATAAGGCGATCGGGGAATACAATAAAACCAAAGAAGAGACTAAAACCCTATTATTGCTTACTAATGACCAACTTAAGAGATTGATAACATTAAACGGAGGTTTTTCTCATTTAACTCAACCTGAGTCTGCAGATGCGAAGCAAATTAGCGACTATTATATGCAGGGGGATATGGAAGGCTCCGGTTTAAAGTTTATATTGGGGCCAATTCCTTTCTATGATGAGAATGATCCAGAGGATTATGTCGAGACAGCTTTTAGAAATGCAGATGATGCACGAGGTGCTTATCTTGACTCTCAAGGAGTACCAGCAGGTATTTCCTTTTATTATCGAAAAGATAAACCTGAGCAATGGCTAATTATCGTAACCAGAAATGTTCATCTACCAAAAGATCAACACCAGGTTCACATCTTGTCTTCAGTGGACCCGAGGGCTTTTATGGTAGATGGTTTGGAAAAAGTTGAAACAGTTGACTACCAATCATTCCCAAATGCAGTGAATACAATGAAAGTTCTCGCTGATTCACCCGTAGGAGAAATAATTAGTAGCATTTTGAATGCTGATGGCACAATTAAGAAAAATGCTGAGTTACTTCATGAATTATTTACTGGACGCATAGTTCGAGATGAACCATTCGATGACGATGCAGAATGGATGAAGCTTCTGCAAGATAGAGCTGAAGATATAATTAAAAATCCTTTTATAATCGAATTGTTTTACTCAATAGAGCACAAAAAATTGAGTAAAGATGTAATTAAAGCTTGCTTGGATGAAAATAGCGAATTATCAAAAAAACTAGCAATCATCTTAGGTAATGAATCATTGAAGACACGCCCGAAAATTAAAAAAGAGCTACTTATATTAACGCATAATTTATATCAATTAGGTTGCCTAGATAAATTCGAGAAGTTTGTAGGTGCTCCTGAAAAAAATGAAGACTACTTTAGATTTTTTAATAAACTGGCAGGTAATGAGCAAAACCATAAAATATTGAAGCAAATTTTACAAGATGGAAAGTTAGATCGTTTACGCTCAATCCATGATTTAATTCAAAAAAGTAAGAACTCTGCTGGGCTGATGAGGTTGCTCGAAAATTCGGAGCATCTAGCACAGCTCATCGACCAATTGATGGGGCTGAGTCAATTTATTTCTAAAGTACAAGCAGCCAATAAACCTAAAAATGAGATGGTTTTGACATTAACTACTCAATTTTTATTAACGTATCCAGATAGAGAAATAAATAGAGAGGTAATAGGTCGTCCATTTTCATTTTTAAAGGATGTTATTCCAAACATCGAAGATCTAGGTTTGGATCCAAGCCGCGTGTTTCAATTATGCAAGCTCAAAAAGCTAATTGGTTTTTTAAATAAAACCCCCGGAATTGAAAAGATTAAACCAGAATTATTGCTTGGCTTTTTATCTGAAAATATAGACAATGAGAAAGTATTAAAGTCAGCTCAAGAAGCTCTGGCGAGATTAGTCGAGCTAAAGATATCAAATTCCGAATTATATGAATTGGCTCTAAGCTCTCAAAAGTTTAGAGAGATAATTACTTCCGTAGACGTTTCTGCTGTTCAAAAAACTTTAGCAAAACTAGTTGAGCTAGAGATATCGGATTCTAAATCATATGAGGAGTTAGTTCTAAAATCCGAAGAGTTTAGAAAGATAGTTGCTGCTTTAGATGTAAAAGATGTAAAAGATGTAAAAGAAGTTAAAAAGGATGCCAGAGACAAATGTGAATTGGCAAAAAATTTGTTTGAATTAGGGCATTTGTCAGCATTTTCCCAAATATCTACCAATTTAGAATGGGTACGTTCATTTAATAAACTTGTAAAAAATAATGTATTAAAAGGTATTTTGGCTCAAAAACTAGACGCTGATAATGTTGCCGAAGCCTGTAAACCGATATTAGATAACTCCTTATTGAAGACATTAGTCGCTGCAAATATCGGAGTTACTGAGGAGCAGGTAACTAAAATCCTAATTCCAAAAAATGAACTGGCCAAGAAACTGCATACGATTACTAAAAAAACTAAAGATGAACTGGCCAAGAAACCGCAGCCGGTTACTAAAGAAATTGAAGGGGAACTGGCCAAGAGAGAAAAAGCTTTATATCAATTGGCTATAGATCTAGATAAATTAGGGGTTCTGGGATCTTTTGATGAATTTAAAGATAGTGATAGTAATAGCTTTCTGAATTTGATTCATACATTTGGTGCTGAGAACGAAAAATTATTAAAAGAGATGTTAGCTGTACCTGAATTAGCTCCAGGACTGGGCATATTAAGACTCATTGCTTATAGCGGTAAGCCTGCTGAATATTTTCAGAACCTTGTAAAGGATTCAAGCCCGAATGTGATGAAGCTGTTAAATTGGCTGGATAGAAAAAGTCCCTCTCCAGCAATCACCTCTATGGCCATTGAAGTTTTATTTAAACAACCTAAAATTGAACTTCAAGAATTCAGTTTAATAATTAAGTTTCTGCAGGATACTCCTAAATCTAATTCCAGTAGAGACAATATGGTAGATTTTTTATCTAAAAATTATCAAAATAAGGAATTACTTTCTAAAGTTAAAGCAGCTTATAAAACACTTGATGCACTTGATGCAGGAGCAGATGCATATAGACTAGCTATTGAAGAGAAAAGTTTTCTATCTATTGTCAATGACCTCCCTCTAATGAGGGTAAATAAAGATCAAGTATGTGGTCTAAAAAGAGTAGATAAAACTCCTGCGCCTGATGAGCTTCGAGCATATAAGAGTTCTAGTTATATAATCACTAAGGATAATCAGTTTTTATACTATAACAAAACTGAAGACCAACTTCTGAATATACAACTTGAAGAATCACAACTAAAGAATTTAAATGAACAATTCCCTAGCTCGATTGATACACTAACAGATAAAAATCTTAAACATATTAATGAAATTACATCTAAAAAACAACGTAAAAACCTGATTGAGTTAGCAGAAAAACTAAGCAAGTATAGGCTATTAGATAAATACCGGCACTTTGGTTTTGATGCTCAATTAGCGTCCTCATTCGTTAAATTTATTGAGCGTCCCTCGATTAATGAGTTGCTGCGAGATGAACTCAGCTCTGAAGATTTTTCAATCGATAGGGTAAGAAAGATATTGGGGAACAAGCGTTTAATCACTTTACGCGATGCAAATATAGACCTCTCTAAATCTCAACTCAGCCGATTATTAGACCCAACTAGTGAGAAGTCCAGAGCTATGGAAATATTAATGTCGTTGACATTAAACGATGAGCAAAGGTTGGCCTATCAATGGGCGCTTGTGGATACTCCTACCGCAAAAAATTTCAGAAAAGTTTTGTTTGAGATTGATGGAAATAAAGAACTAGAATTGGAAACTAAATCCAAAATGATTGAAGCCCTTTGTTCGCTTCAGTTAGGCCCAACCCACCAAGTGACTGGCAAATCTCTTCTTAAAGGCAGAGATGTCTTTAGTATGTTTTTAAATGGACTCGACGAGCGCGATCTTCATTTGCTGCCTCAATTGCCAGCTGATCTTACAAAATATAAAGGGAGCTATATTTATTGTAATAAAGACGATGTTGAAAATAGAAAATTGTATTATATTAAAACGAGATGTGACCTTCATTTTCTGCCTGAATTACCAGCTGATCTGACAAAGTATAAAGGGAGCTATGTTTATTGTGGTGATGGAGAAGATAAAAATTTACATTATATTAAGCCAGATGGGGCTTCTGAAAAGGTAAATATTACTAATTTTAAATTATTTGATGAAAATCTTAAAAGTATTAAAAAACAGGGCGTTAACACATTGCACCTTACTTCGGAACAAGTTAATTCGTGCATCACAGCAAACGGAGGGCATAACCTCGGGATAGTTGAAGAAGTAAAAATGAATGATTTCACCTTATTAGATCGCCGTAGCAAACAAAAAGGTAACCCATTGCATCTTACTGGTGTTCAAATTATGGCATGCATTACAAACAAGGGAGGTCATACCCCTGCAGTGGGCGATACATTAATAACATCAAAAGGAAGTTGCACCACAAAAGGCGAGAAATTTAGGAATGCCATTTTTAAAATTGAAGAAACTTGCAAGCAAATAGGAAGTCGATTGAGCACCGAGGCACCAGATGGTAAAGCTAAGTCATTTAAAGGGGCCGAGAAAGAATATCGAAAAGGTTTATATGCGGCAGTCTTTGATAGTCAGGACAAACCGATGTCCAAAAAAGATTTCGAGGCGAGAATAGATAATGCTTCTCAAAAGATGTTGTCTGTGGTTGATGTAAAACAAAGATCTTGGATAATCGCAATTATAGAAACTTTGGCCGAGGCTTTAAATATTGCTACTATTACAGGGTTAAGTCGCCTTAGTAAAGGAAAAACCTTTTTCTCTCGGACTAACTCAGGTCAAGAAGTGCGTAATTTAAACGAATCGCTTGTAGAGTCTCATACGGATCCGAAGGAAATGATGGCTAAGTATAAGAGAGAGGTAGGAGAGGCTAAAGAGCCTGAGACAGTTCAGCAGCCTATAATCCCTATTAAGTAAACCTTTAAGACACCACTTCGTTATGATATCTACTCATCGATGATAAAGTAGATATCATTCTAAATGCAGTTATCTGACTAATCTTTGAAAAATTTGATAAAAAATTTTTTACCCACATAACGTTCTTTATTATTTCTTTTTTGTACAGTTCTTGATATTTTTATTTGCTGTATAGAGAAATAACAAAGAGCTATTTTATTTTTTTCTCGCAGTTATATCAGTGCTAGCCGGTCGTTTATAAACGAAGATTATAGTAAACTTATTTTCCTTATAGAGATTAGAAATAATTACATCGTTCATATCTTCTAGTCATAGTAATAAAAAATATATTTTTCGGAGAACAGCTTAGTGTTTGAACGTCCTCAAGGTGGTGAGCGAGCGGTATTGGTGCAACTAGCACTGCCGGGAGTTGATGCAGATAAGGCATTGCAGGAATTTGAAGAATTAGCTCTTTCGGCCAAAGCTGAACTATTGGATTGTGTTTTAGGTACGCGTGCAACCCCTGATGCCAAGTATTATATTGGTAAAGGTAAAGCAGAAGAGATTGCACAGCTGGTTAAAGCGCTCGATGCCGAATTGGTTCTAGTCAACCATGAATTATCCCCATCACAAGAACGAAACCTGGAGCGTTTATTTGAATGTCGAGTGGTCGATAGAAGTGGTTTGATTCTTGATATTTTTGCCCAGCGTGCACGCACGTTTGAAGGGAAACTGCAAGTTGAGTTGGCGCAATTACAACATTTATCAACGCGCCTTATTCGGGGTTGGACTCACTTGGAGCGGCAAAAAGGGGGTATTGGATTAAGAGGCCCTGGTGAAACCCAATTAGAAACCGACCGTCGTTTATTGCGAGAACGCATTAAATACATTAACAAACGTTTGGAAAAGGTACGGAGTAGTCGCGATCAAAACCGCCAAGCCAGACGTAAGGCTTCTTTACAGACCGTGTCCTTAGTAGGTTATACCAATGCTGGGAAATCTACTTTATTCAATACATTGACCGGAGAAAGCATCTACGTGGCCGATCAATTGTTCGCCACATTAGATCCCACCATGCGCCAGCTGAATTTGCCGGGTTCTTCCTCGGTGATTTTAACCGATACCGTGGGATTCATTCGGGATTTACCGCATCAACTAGTAGAGGCTTTTCGCGCGACTTTAGAAGAGACACAACAGGCGGATTTATTGCTACACGTAATCGATATTTCTGATCCCCATTGGCGAGACAATGTGTTTTCAGTCCAACAAGTTTTAGATGAGTTGGGAGTACATGATATCCCTATCATTCTCGTATTCAATAAAATTGATTTACAAGAAGGATGGACGCCTAAAATTGATTACCAGGAAGGGAAATGTAAAGTATGGATTTCTGCCGCCGCAAATTTGGGATTGGATTTGCTCAAAGAGGCCATAAGTACTCAATTGCATGGGGCGGTACTTATTGAAAATGTAGTACTCAAAGCAACCCAGGCAAGATTACGGTCGCAACTGTATGAATTGGGTGCTGTATTAAGTGAGTCCCATAATGAAGATGGTGATTGGTTATTGAAAATCCGCCTTACCCAAGCGCAAAAACAACGGTTGTTTGCAGTGGACAGTCCACCCTCATTGTAACCGCTTTTAGCTTAGATTTGCTTTGCTGCATCCGGACTACGATGTAACTATTTTACTATCGATTAAATTGTTGGGTCAAAATGCCCCAACATTACAGTTACGAGGATTATGCTTTTTGTAGGGCAGTATCTAGAGTTTTAATGTCTTGGCCACCATAAAGTGTATTAACGAGCTCTCCTTGTGGATTGATAATGAAGGTCACAGGTACGCCAATAATATCACCTAATCCTAATGCAAGAGCTGGATCCGTAGCTAATGACGGATATAAGATATTGAATTTGCGAATCAGTCTCTTTTGCTTGTGTATTGGCAACCCGTCATAATTTACGGCGAACAATACGATCGGGTCATTTTCGTGTTTTCGATAAAATTGATTCAGTTCAGGAATTTCATCAATACAGGTTTTACACCAGCCCGCCCAGTAATTAATAAGCACCCATTTTCCTTTCAGAGATGCAAAAGAAATTGTATTACCTTGAGTATCTTTTAGTAGAACATCCGCCTGACTCATGGCTGCTGTGCTCAACAACATTAATGCTGCAAATAAGGTTTTTATTTTTGAGTTCATAGTTTATCTCATGCACTGTTCAGAAGCTGCTTTATTTTATTGTAAGTGTGAGCCGGAAAAAATATTTTTTTGTACTATACCAAAAAATGCTCCTAAAATCGCATCCTTCTATGAGTTTTGTTTGCATAGTAGACCCGTGATCAATGATTTAGGTATGATGATTGGATTTTGAAAATAACCGAGATCTCCAATGGCTAAACTCTATTTTTATTTTGCAGCAATGAATGCTGGAAAAAGTACAGTGCTCTTGCAATCAAGTTATAACTATCGTGAACGCGGTATGAATACCTTATTATTTACGCCAGCCATAGATAATCGTTATCAACATGGTATGGTCTATTCTCGCATTGGCTTATCCGAACAGGCTTTGATTTTCCATCCAGAAGATGATCTGTATCAGCAGGTCATAGCGCAAGAAAAAAAATACGCGTGTATTTTGGTTGACGAAGCTCAATTTTTAACACGAGCACAAGTGCATCAATTAACGGAAATCACAGATCAATTAAATATTCCTGTGCTTGCCTATGGATTGCGTACGGATTTTCGTGGCGAATTATTTGAAGGGAGCCAATATCTTTTAGCGTGGGCGGATGAGTTGGTTGAACTTAAAACCATTTGTCACTGCGGACGTAAAGCGACCATGATTTTACGATTAAATGCTCAAGGTGAGGTAATTACTGAAGGTGAGCAAGTTGTTATTGGTGGTAATGATATGTATTCCTCTACTTGTCGAAAGCATTTTAAACAACGAGAACCAGGAATCATTCGAGTGATGACAGAAGAAGTGACAGAATATTGATGAAATGTTCTTAGCCCCTTTGGAGGCTAAGAACGAATTTCCTATGACTTAAAGTTTATGTTGTGCATCCTCGGCAATGGTGGAGACTAGTTCTTTAGCAGGATTGTCTTCGATCAACTGTCGTGCATATTCAACGAGCTCTTCAGAGGCAATAGGAATTTCTTTGGGAACATCCTGCAAAATCATAGTCATCCCAGAGGTTGTATATTTTTCTAGAACTTCTTGATACTTAGGTGAGCCCATCATGCGCACTGCGTCAGCCATGGTTAAAATTCTAAAGCCTTCTTTAGTCATGCCTAGTTCTTGTGCTCTTCTATTCATTTTGTCAAAGTACTTATGAAACAGAGAACCTTCTGCAGAGGTAGTTGAGGCAATCTCTATAGACATTATTCTTTTACGGAAGAATGGGTTCATGATGGTTGTAGTATCTACGGTTTCTGCTTTTGTAAAACCGCTTAAAATACGCCCAGCGCCTTGTACAAGTACTAAACTATGTAGATCCAGATCAAATTTCGGGCGCCAATCATCCTCTTTTGTGGCGCCCAAAACGGCGGTGGTTTCATTATTTCCCTGAGCAAGATCAAAGATATTCTCACCTCTGGTGTATTCTCCAGGAGTCTGTTGGGCGTTGAGAATACTTTGATAATATTGGAACTGTTCTACATCGATATGTCGGGCTGTTTGTGGACGAATATACACTGCAGGTAAGCACATCGATGCAATGGCTCCTTTCGCAGAAATGAGCTGAAACCCTATCATGTATTCTTTAACAGTGTATGGATCCGGTGAGGTTGAAAGCAACACACAACTCTTAGGGTTGTGGATAAATTCAGCAATGTTTAAAGAAAAAGGTCTGTTAGTGTATTTTCCAGCCCCAAATCTTCCATCGGTCGCAATATTTTCTACCTCACCAAAGCCTGCCATGCCCCGGTGAACTATATCTAATCCTCTAGGCAAACTGCTTAGCATTTGATGGTAATCTACTTTTGCTTGTTTAATAGGTACATGATGATGCGCACTTTCCTTGGGTATATCTCGACTAAAAATCCTTCCTATGCTGCCAGATTTTGTCAAATGGTTTAAAACAACACGACGGCATGGACTAACAGGTGCAACTCGAGCGACTCTGCCTAACATAACGTGGCCCTCCGGGGTATTTTGGCTAAATATAAATTTAGCTGTCTATTTTATAAGCATAGCATAGGGTGGGTTTTGTTCAAAAATGAGGCGATAATGGGGTGGGATGCCGCTATGGAAAGTTAGTGATCTTGTTCGAAAGACGCTTTATTGAAATAGGGATATTAGAAATATAGGTGGCAGACTTGCGTGAAAAAAGCATAGTGATTAAATGACTATCTATATTAAATGAAGTAAAACTCGCTTAGCTCCTAATCTATTGGATGCTAAGTAAGGCTTTTGTCATGGCTTAAAATTTATGATCCATTTTTTCGGCGGTTAGGATCTCTGACTCTTCTTTTTCGGGATTTTCCTCGATCATTAGCCGCGCATATTCGACGAGTTCTTCCGAACCAACAGGAATTTCTTGGGGAACCTCCTGCATTACCATGGTCTTGCCTGAGGTTGTATATTTTCCCAGAATTTCTTGATATTGAGGTGAACTCATCATACACGATGCGTCCGCAAGAGTTAAAACTCTAAAACCAGTTTTGGTTATCCCTAGTTCTTGTGCTCGTTTATTCATTCTATCAAATTGTTTTGGAAACGCGTCTCCTTCGGCGGTGGTAGTTGATGCAATTTCTATGGACATTATTCTTTTACGAAAGTAGGGGTTTTTAATTGTTGTTGTCTCTACAAAGTCTGCTTTTGTAAAACCACCCCAGATGCGTCCTGCGCCCTCTACAAGTACTAAACTATGGAGATCGGTAATAAGTTTAGGGCGCCAGTCATCTTTTTTGGTTGCACCCAAAACTACGGTTGTTTCATTATTCCCTTGAGCAAGATCAAGAATATTTTCGGACCGTATACGATTACCAAACTCTACTGCCCCATCAAGAATCTTTTGATAATATTCAAATGACTCAACATCAATATGTCTTACTGTTTGCGGACGAACATAGACTGCAGGTAAACACATTGATGCAATAGCTCCCTTTGCAGTAATGAGCTGAAATCCTATCATGTATTCTTTGACGGTGAGTGGATCCGGTGAGGTCGAAAGCAACAAACAGCTCTTGGGATCATGTATAAATTGAGCAATATCTAAGGAAACGGGTCTTTTAGTATATTTCCCTGCGCCAAATTTCCCTTCTAATGCAATACTTTGTACTTCTTCATGACCTGCCATGCCACGATGAACGAAATCCGCTTCTTTGGGTAAATTATCAAGCATCTTCTGATAATCTACTTTGGCTTTTGTAGTAGATATGTGATGCCTTTCATGACCGTGCTTTTCAAGATGTTCAAGTTCTTGATAGCGAAGAGTATGGCTAAAAATAGTTCCTAACTTATGAGTGAAATAAGAGGGTTTTATCTGGTTTAAAAGCACAAAACTTAATGGATTTACGCTTAACTGACGTGCTTTGCTCCACATAATTTCGACCTCCGCATGTTAATTGGTCAAGAATCATTATTTTTAATTTTAATGTCCTTTTATTAAGCATAGCACAGAGGGGGGGATGTTCAAAAAGCAAGCAATAAATGGGGGCGCAGCATACTTGGGGTAAAAAAATAAAGCCTTTCTTAGCCACCTAATTTACTGGAGGCTAAGAAAAGAATTGTTATCTGAAGACTTAAATTTATAAATGCATTGATGGATTGGCTGCTCTATATTCTTCTTTTAAAGAATATTCATTAATTAAGGAAATTGCATACTGAACGACTTCCTCTGAGCCAACAGGAATATTCTTTGGAACACCATTCAATATTAGTGTTTCTCCAATGGCCTTATATTTTTCAATAAGCTCTTGATATTCCTTGGAGTTCATTAGGACTTGAGCGTCATCTATTGTTAAAACTCTTTGGTCGCGTGCAATTAATCCTAATTCTTGGGCCCTCCTAGTCATTGTTTTAAGGGAATCGTTAAATAGTGCACCTTTACCAGAATAAGTTGAGAAAATTTCAATTGCCATCACCCTTTTACAAAAATTTGGATTTATGATGGTTGTAGTTTCTAATGTATTAGCATTTGTAAAGCCACTCAAAATACGTCCAGCACCTTTCACAAGGATTATACTGTGGAGATCTCTATTAAATTGTGGACGCCAATCATCTTCTTTTGATGCACCCAAGACCACGGTTGTTTCATTATTTCCCTCAGCAAGATCAAAAATATTTTCAGCGCTTGCACGGAGTCCTGCTTCCAAATCATCATCGAGTTTGTTTTGATAAATTCGAAAAGTTTCAACATCGATGTGTCGTGCTGTTTGTGGACGAATATATACTCCGGGTAAACACATTGATGTAATGGCTCCTGTTGCAGTGAGGAGCTGAAACCCCACCATATATTTACTAACGGTGTAAGGGTCTGGTGAGGTAGAAAGTAATAAGCAACTCTCGGGTTTATGTACAAATTCTGCAATATCTAAAGAATCTGGTCTTTTAGTATATTTCCCAGCCCCAAATTTATCATGGGTCACAATACTTTTTACTTCATCGTAACCAGCCATCCCGCGATGAACAAAATCCTTTTCTTTTGGCAACCGGTCAAGCATTTGATGAAGATCTTCCTTTGCCTTTTTGGTAGGTATCTGTTGATGTTTCTCTAACTCTCGACCGGGAGGCATGCTACTAAAAATTAAACCCAATTTACCAGGGTTTATCTGGCTTAAAACTGTAAAACTTAAAGGAGTGAATGTTGTAAGCTCCTTTGCTTTATTCCACATGATTAGGTCTCCTGATTTTCAAGTTGGTGAAACAACTTTGTCTGGTTTGCCTATTTGTTAAGCATAGCACAGAGGGTTTTTTGTACAAAATGGCTTAATCCTGTTGTCTCATGGTGCCGAAGAGGAGTCCTAGAGGGCTCTTTTGGGAGCAGAAAACTAATCATTAAGATCGAATCATGGATTTTGAACTATGCTATATTAGCGGAAGGAAATTAAAGTTGTTTGTTAGCAAACATGGAGTGTATTCATGAGCGAAATTAAAGTAGAGCGATTAATCAAAGGTATCCTGGTACGAGAAGGGGCTGGTGTGAAATTACATCGCTATATTGGTATCGAGAGAAGCAATGATTTTGAGCCTCTTCTTTTACTTGATTATTTCAAAAGCGCTGATCCCTTGGATTATATGGCGGGTTTCCCCTCTCACCCACATCGGGGTTTTGAGACCATCACTTATTTACTCGATGGCAGTATTACTCATGAAGATAATAAAGGGCATAAAGGAGTTATCGCGGCGGGTGATGTGCAATGGATGACTGCCGGGAAAGGAATAATTCACTCAGAAATGCCTTCAGCAAATGGCCAATTACATGGCTTGCAGTTATGGTTAAATTTGCCTGCGGCAGAGAAAATGCGGGCTCCTTTCTATCAAGAAATGCAAAGCGCTCAGCTACCAGTCGAAACAAATGACTCTGGTGCACGACTTAAAGTTATTGCAGGTAAGACTGATAATGGAACCAATTCGCCAATTACAGGTATTGCGACCCAACCTTTATTATTTGATATTATTTTGCCTCCGGGGGCGAGTATGCAGCAACATATCCCCAACGATTACCAGGCCATCCTGCTGGTAATTTCGGGTACGGTTCGCATCGGTGAGCAATTAGTACAGCACGATACTTTGGCAAAACTTGGCGCCGGAGATAATTTACTTTTGAAAAGTGAGACCGCAAGTCAATGTATTCTGATTGCAGCGGCGAGACTCCATGAACCTATTACGCGACATGGGCCATTTGTAATGAATACTCAGGAAGAAATAATACAAGCTTTGGACGATTTTCGCAGTGGTCGATTCTAAGCAAGCCCTCACCCCCAGCCCCTCTCCCGCTTGCGGGAGAAGGGTTAGGGAATAAGGGTTATTTAAGCCACGCAACCAACAACGATTCCATTGTTCTTCTAGCCGCTCTTAATGCATCGGAGTCAAGCGCAGATGGGCTATGCAAGTCATCGCAATGGGCGGCTCCTGGGATCAATTGGTACGTCAATCTAGGATTAATTGCATTTCCATTTTTTTCAGCCAAAGAAAGAGTAGACCAGGGATCGTTTTCTCCATTCGTAAAATAAATATTCGAGCTTAGGATATCCATTAAAGGAACGTATAAAGTGTTATTGAGTTCTATGGTGTTGGCGGGTTGAGATAAACCAAACAAGCGTTGGCATACATGATGATGGTAATCCATATTAATTAATGACGATCGCGTAGAAAGAGTCGCGTCAGGATGGGCATTTTGCCAATAACCGTATTCTTTGCATGATTGATAGTACCACTGACGCATGCCCAAGCCATCTTTATAATCACTTGGATTTTCGCTCATGGCGCCCTGCGCAGTCATCTCTACCGCGCTGACATGCATGTCTTGGTATAATTTTTTAGCGAACTCTGCATAGCCTTGAAGTGGGGTTGGACTTGCAGATAAGCTGGTACAAAACGCATCGCGCATTCCGTATTGTACAGCTGCAGCACCGGTATCAGCAATCAAGTACAAAAAATCAACAGGATCATCAACCGCAGATGCATCAAACAAAGCTTTCATTTGGCTCCACTTCGTTGCATCACTTAAACTGGCCTCCACGGTACTGACTGCCTCTCTCATTTGATTGGCGCATTGTGGTCCCGCCACTTGAGTTACATGGGCATCGTATTCAATAAAGTCTTCTTTAGCCATGACTGGTGCGGATGAAGCTAAGGCGCCGACAACTAAATATGGGAATTTTAACCGATAATAAGCGGATAATGAGCCCGGATAAGAACCACCAAAAGCGACCCATTTCCCAGTCCAGTTTTTTTCGTTACTTATATGGCGTTGAAAATAAGCCAAATCATCCAAAGCTGCTTCTGTAGTTAAGAAACGTAGATTTTGGGTGGATAATGAATTGAAGGGCAAACTCTCACCATAGTATCGATGTTCTAGCGCAATGAGTTTGGCATGAAACTTTTGTGCGTAATTTCTGATTGCACCATTTAGTGCGCGTTTAGTACAAGCCGCCTCACCGCAAATATAAAAAAATACGGGAGAATCATCAGTTGGACCGTAGGTTTCATCAATATAGTAGCGTTGAGAAAAGGTTCCTATAGAAGGTTCATTATGATCGATTAGCTGTTTGAAATAGCTGAGGTGAATGGTTTTTTCAGCAACTAAAGGAATTTTTTCTGTTTGTTTATTTTGTAAGTAGCGCTCTACCACTCCTGCTTGAGCTGTAGAAAAAGTAGTGCAGAGAGTAAGGAAAAGTACGGTACATTTTTTAGTAAACATCATATGCATTATCCTTAATGTGATATAAAGCTTTTTCGTATTTATGGCTTTTTAACCGCCTATAATACTAATGCCCCACCTTATACAGAGCCTCTATTTTTTGCAAGAGTAATAGAGAGGTTTTTGTGCTTTGAAAAAAGAGTTATTTTGTCTGAGTAGGTTGCATGTTAAATAATATTTGCACAATTCACTTGGATATTGTCTATTTTCATGCCATGATGGTGTCAGTGTGACTTTTTTGAGTGATTTTTATGTTAAAAAAAATTCTGAGCGTTACTCTTGCTTTTATCACTTATGATGCCTTTGCTGCCACTGAGGTGGATTTATATAAGGCTCCATTAAGTAGTTTGAATCAATTTTCAGTGAAACAACCCTCAAATAAAAGTGCACGCACCGCAGCACCAACTGCAGAAAAAAATACCTTGCAACAAGTAAGTCAAACACAAGAGCACTCAAAAACGATCATGCGGTATCAACAAATATATCGAGGGATCCCAGTTGTTGGTGCACAAGTTATGATTACTAAAGAAGATGCACAAGTAAATGGTCATTTACTTAACGACATTCAGCTCAATACCCAACCTGCTCTGACCTCGAAACAGGCCATTGATTTGGCCAAAAAATCTTGGTTCAGCTTTAATTCTCAAGCACCCATTCATGAAGAGTTGAGTGAGTTACAAATTAGGGCAAGCCAAGATAATGAATTGAAACTGGTTTATCAGGTTTCGTTTAAAACCACCCAAACGGATAACAAACCCGCGTGGCCCTTTTTCATTATCGATGCACAAAATGGTGAGATAACCAAACAGTGGAATAACATAAAAAATTATATGGACACTGGCCCTGGTGGCAATGAAAAAGTTCATGAGTATTGGTATGGACGAGATGGATTGCCGTTCTTGGAAGTAACCCAAAATGGCAGCCAATGTGTGATGAATACTGCAAAGGTAAAATTAGTTAATTTGGCATCTGCTTGGGATTGGAATGATCTTTTGATTACTCCATTCCAATATCCTTGTAGCAAAAATACAGAAGAAAATATCAATGGTGCATTTTCGCCAACCAACGATGCGTATTATTTCGGCCAGACTATAGTAGATATGTATAAAGAATGGTATGGACTCAATGCGCTGCAACAAACGAATGGAGCACCCATGCAGCTTGTTATGCGCGTCCATTTTGGTCAGCATTATGACAATGCGTTTTGGGATGGTCAATTTATGTCTTTTGGCGATGGTGAAGACTTTTACCCCTTAGTCTCTCTCGATGTCGCAGGTCATGAGGTAACGCATGGTTTTACGGAGCAACATTCAGGTCTTGAATATCATGATCAATCCGGAGCTCTTAATGAATCTTTGTCTGATATGGCGGGACAAGCATCGCGTGCTTATCTTTTGGAAAAGTTCCCTCAACTTTATAATAAACTGTATCTGGAACCCAATACTGTAACTTGGGGTATTGGCGAGACGATTATTCGTGATTCATTTGGTAAAGCGTTGCGCTTCATGGATTTTCCTTCTTCGGATGGTAGTTCTGCAGATTGTTTGGATAAAAATTTAGCTCAAAGTCACGGCGCCTATTGCGCAATCAGTTATCCTGAATTAGTGGCTTATGCAAAGTCAAATATATCTAATCCGCAAGAAAGACAAAGCTTTATTGTGCATACAGCAAGTGGCGTGTTCAATAAAGCATTTTATTTATTAGCTAAGAATATAGGTATTAAAAAGGCCTACCAGGCGATGATAGTTGCCAACAGCAAATACTGGACTCCCACGACGAATTTTACTCAAGGCGCTTGCGGGGTGTTGTATGCAGCTAAAGATTTGCAGATTGATTCGCAAATGGTCAAATCGGTGTTTGGCCAAGTAGGGGTGAGTACCACCAGTTGTAAGGTCAATTAAATCAGTATCTTTTCCTGCCCAGGACACGAATTTACTTGTTTTGGGTGGGCGGAAGTCCTTCACTTTGTTACTTGCAGTTTAAGCGTCGATCAATTTTTTGGATAAATCGCCCAAATGTGTTCCATTTATGTCTTGGGGTAATTCATAAAGCATCTTTTTTGCTCTACATGTTATTTCCCGATCAACATAATTAGTATATAATTATCAAGTTTTTAATTTAAGATTAAAATTTTAAATGGTCATCTTTTTTATTACTTTAAGCATCCTGATATTAAGCCTGCTTTGTGTTGCTGTGATGGTGTTCAAACTCTCTCGCCAACCTGCTGAGCCTATATCTTTGATGCAATATTTGAAATTAAGCATCAGCGGCGTCATCGCTTTTATTGCAGATACTTTAGGCGTGGGTAGTTTTGCTGTGAATGTGGCTTTGGCCAAATTGACGGGTACGTTCCGTGATGATGAAATGCCTGCTGTAAATAATGGCGCCCAAGTGATTCCAGGAACGATCGAATCTTTATTTTTTATGGGCTTGATTGACGTTGATTTAACGACGCTTCTAACTTTAGTTATGGGTACTTGTGTTGGTGGTCTACTTGGTGGTTTTGTTGTAAGTCACTTAAGCAAGCAGGCGATTCGCTTGGCGATGGTTTGTTGTTTCGCTTTAATTATCTTACTGTTAGTTTCTCATCAATTCCGCTTATTGCCTGTTGGTGGTGAATTAACAGAATTGCACTCATGGAAATTGATTATAGGCTTTCTGGCAATGGTGGTTTGCGGTGCTTTAACTTCAGTGGGAATCGGTTTATTTGTGATGGTTCAAGGCGTATTATTTTTAATGAATATTTCGCCTGTAGTTGCATTCCCAATTATGACAACTGCGGGAGCCATGCAGCAACCATTAACTACTCTGGTATTCTTAAAGCACGATAAAATCCCTTTAAAGAAAACCATGATTCTAAGTCTTTCAGGTTGTTTAGGCGTCTTTATTACGATCCCCATTTTTATGCAATTAACCATTACTTGGTTGCATTTTCTTTTATTAATCATTCTGATCTATAATTTCTTTGCTGTAGGACGTTCGTATTTACGTTCCAGACCCAGCAAAAATTATGTACAAGCCTCAACACCAGCTTCCCTTGTAACCGCAGAATAATAGCGATACTTCACACGCTCATTTGGTGAGCGTGTGAAGTATATAGTATGATTAGCTAATTTTTAAAAATAACAGTATACGCTATGGATGAACCAGTCAGTAAATCGCAGAAAAAACGAGATGCCGATTTTTTGCAGAAAATGGGTGTAAAATTGATCGACTTGAGTTTATCCAAACTTGAGTTGCTTCCGCTTCCCGACAATCTATACAAAGCCATCATTGACGCAAAATCAATTAAAAGTCATGGTGCAAAAAGAAGGCAAGCTCAATTAATTGGAAAATTAATGCGCGCCGCTGAACATGAAGAAATTTTGGCCGCTTATGATCGTTTGCTTGAAGAAGAAAGTGCTGTCACTGCCTCATTCCATGAAGTTGAGCATTGGCGTGATCGCTTGATCAATGAAGGTAAAGATGCACTAACTGCGTTTATCGAAGGCTATCATCCAGAAGATGTTCAACATTTAAGGCAATTAATTAAAAAAGCAATTGATGATCAACAGAAAGAAAAAAATACAGGCGCTGCCAAAGCACTATTCCGCTATTTGAGGTCGATCATAGAATGAAATATTCTTTATTCGTAAGCTGTCCACGTGGACTTGAATATTTATTAGAAGAGGAATTAAAGTCCTTGGGTCTCTCAGTTACGCGGGTCAGCCCACAAGGAGTTTACGGAGAGGCTAATTTATTGACGATATATGAGTTATGCCTCTGGTCAAGAATAGCTAATCGCGTGCAATTAATTCTTTTTAGTGGGTATGCGGGTAATGAGCAGGCACTGCATCAACTGTGTACAGAGTTTCATTGGCAAACAGTTTTTTCACATGACAAAACAATCGCGATAGAATTCCATGGGGCATCTGAACACATTCGCAATACAATGTTTGGTGCACAGGTAGTTAAAGATGGGATTGTCGATCATTTCCGTAGGTTAGATCATTCACGACCTACAGTAGACAAAGAAAAACCACAAATTCTTATTCATGCCTATTTGAAAAATGATGTAGTCACAGTGAGCTTTGATCTCACTGGATATAGCTTGCATCAAAGGGGTTATCGTCAGAAGGCTGGTGCTGCCCCTATAAAGGAAAATGTCGCTGCGGCATTGCTTATGCGAGCCAAATGGCCAGAGTTAGCGGCTAAAGGCTATGCTTTGCATGATCCTTTTTGTGGGGCCGGTACCCTAGTCATTGAAGCGGCGATGATGGCCGCGCATATTGCTCCTGGTTTATTACGTCAGGATCAATCATTACAATATTGGGCACAACATCAATCCTCATTATGGGAAAAATTGAGGGTAGAAGCTTTGCAACAGGTTAAATCGCTACCCGTAACTTTATTAGGAACTGATGCAGATCACAAAATAATTGCTATCGCCCGGGCAAATGCGGAACATGCTGGTGTTGCACCGTTAGTTAATTTTAAACCCTTGGCATTGAAAGAGATTGAGGCTCCCACAACAAAGGGATTGGTCATATGCAACCCTCCGTATGGTGAACGCCTTAGTGATGCCACGCATTTAGTCCCTCTCTACCAGCAGCTAGGTAAGATTTTACATGCGCATTATCAAGGTTGGAAGGCAGCTGTTTTGACCTCTAACCCTGTTTTAGCTAAAGCTTTAGGATTGCGTGCTAGTAAACAATACACCATATATAACGGTGCCCTGGAGTGTAAGCTGTATTGTTTGGATATTCATGCAACTAATGAGCTTAAAGGGATCATGGGTAATAACCTATCTGACAGTGCTCAGATGTTATTTAATCGACTGGAAAAGAATTATCGTCATTTACAAAAATGGGCTAAGAATAACCAAGTTTCGTGTTATCGAGTATATGATGCGGACTTGCCTGAATACGCATATGCCATTGATATTTACAACGATTATGTAGTTCTCCAGGAGTATGCTGCTCCCGCGAGCATTCCCACTCATAAAGCAGAAAAGCGAAGTTTAGAGGTGATGCAGGTAACTCCACGAGTATTAGGATTGGAGCCTGATAAACTCGTAGTAAAGCAACGGAAACAACAAAAAGGCAGCGAGCAATACCAAAAACTGGGACAAAGTAAAAAAACCATGGTAGTCACAGAAGGTCCGGCTAAATTTAAAGTGAATTTATATGATTATCTGGATACTGGTTTATTTTTGGATCATCGTTTAATGCGCTTGAGTTTCGGTAAATTAAAACCGGGAACCCGCTTTCTCAACTGTTTTTGTTATACGGCCAGTGCCAGCGTTCATGCGGCCTTAGCCGGGGCTCTGACCACTAATGTTGATTTGTCTAATACTTATTTGCATTGGGCTGAAGAAAATTTCAAATTAAATCATCTTGATTTATCGAGACATCAGTTTGTGCAGTATGATTGTCGCGAATGGATGAGAGTTGCTCGCGATCGATTTGACGTGATTTTTTTAGATCCCCCGAGTTTTTCCAACTCCAAACGTATGACAGACACTTTAGATATTCAACGGGATCATGTTTCTTTAGTTAATTCTGCCATGCGTTTACTCAATCCCAATGGGGTTTTATATTTTTCTACCAATTTCCGACAATTTAAATTGGATGCTCAACTTAAAGAAAAATATTCAGTGCACGATATTAGTGCCCAGACTATAGATCAAGATTTTAAGCGAAATCAAAAAATACATCATTGTTACAAGATCATGATGCCGCAATTTGCGAGTACTTGAGCCTAGGATTAGTGTATAGGGAGTAAGAATGAAAAAGCGAAAGGAAAGAAGAAAAAGATTATTAACTCCTACTAATGTCTACCAACATATGCTCCGTAATGCTTTTTTTGGGCTTTTAATGACTGCACTGGCGCTTTTTATCGGAATGTTGGGATATCATCTTTTGGAGCATATGTCCTGGGTTGATTCATTCATGAATGCATCCATGATTCTTTCCGGGATGGGACCTGCGTCCAATTTGGTAACGATCCCTGGAAAAGTCTTTGCAGGATGTTATGCGTTATTTAGCGGCTTGGCATTTATTGCAATTATGGTGATTATTCTTTCACCCCTGATTCATCAGTTTTTTCGTAAAATTCATTTGGAAAGTAAAACGATCTATTCTGATGAGCAGGAAGAAAGTTAACAAACCAAATTAAAAAGTATTTTTTTGAACGTTCACGCCCTATCACTGAGCTGTATTTGGCATATCTTGCGCGAAAATAATACCTAGGAAAGCTTCACGTACGAATTTATCCAATGGCAAGTTAAGCTTATTTTACTGGAGCCTACGTTCCGCGACTTGTTCGTAGAAACCAAGGAATGTAGGCTTAGTCGCTGGACATAGGAAGGGAGAAAATATATAAAATAATATTCTTAATTTAGAGCCATTAATTTATGCTGAGTTTCCTCGGCATTATTTTGCGCAATCTGCGCTCAAATCAAACAGCCCCAAGATTCAAGCCTACTCCCAGTACGGTTACTCATTTTTTTCCATACCATAGATTTGCTCTTTTAAAGACTGCATGAACCCGGCCATGAAAAATAACTCTGCAATCAGAAATAATGGCGCGATAAGTGCCTGGCTCAAATTATCCATAAATGCGGGTCTTTTACCTTCGAGATAATGACCATAGAATTGTAATCCCCAGCCTACGATAAAAAAAATAACAAATGACCAAAGACCTAATGTCGTTGGACCATCTTGGCTGAACCAATTTGCAATTAATAACAGGATAAACATAATTGGAGTAAGTGCCAACGCGAGTTGCCAATTTAAACGGAAGTAATAAATTAAGGCAATTAATGTCATTAAACAGGCAAGATTAGTTGCAAAGACACCGGGAACGATAATTTTTACAAAACCGAACAGAATCATCACCGATAAAATAATGAGTGGCACACCTGCCATATGTGTATAACGTGTTTGGATGTTTTGATGATAGTCGGCATAAAACTGTGCTTGTTCAATAAAAGATTTCATTTTAAAAGCTTACTAATAGAGTTTTATAAAACATAGCACATTCTCTTAAAAAAAGCAGTTGTAATGTAGCCTAGGTGATGCGCGGCGCAGCACAGGCTAAATTTACTTACTTATCAAATGTGTATGCCCCTACCAGATAAAGCACATTTCCATTGGTTGATGAGCCAGGAATATAGGCGGCTTTTAAAGAGAGTTTTTTATAAAATATACCCGCCCATGGGACTGCTCCTGGGAAAGGAATGCTGTGTAAGATATCAGGGCGTGAAGTAACTAGTACGGAAAAGCCCAATCCTGCTTTAAAATTTTTCGTCAATTGTGCGACTTTCAAATAAGCATATCCAACAGTTGGTTCAAGCTTACGGTGGGACTCAAGGAATGCGATAGCATAAAGACCATGCCAATTTCCTTTTTCATCAAAAAAACCTTTACCAAATCCACCACCCCAAGCTAGTTCATTGTATTTTTTTTCTCGGAGTCGTTCAGCAGAATAAGTAAAGCGGTTATGCCAGGCATAACCTGAGAAGTAAAGTTCTCTGTTGCCTTCGGTCCATGTTTGATGCAGCCGATGACAAAGAGGCCTAAATATCGGGAGCCAATATTTACAGCCTTTGGGTTCTTCTGTACTCAACCCAACGATGTCTTTTTTCTTTGCATCATTCGGTGTTGAGGCATTGGCGATTGATGTTTGAGTTTCGTTGGATGAGGGGGTAGAAGAGATTACAGAGGATCTGTTACTGTAAGTATTTAGAGAAAATAATATTAATAGACCACTAATGATCATTCGTAAGGTTGTTTTGTTCATTTTAATTTTAAACCTATGCGGGATCTAAACTACACATATAATTTTATGAGCTAACTTTTCCTATTTTGGCAGCGTTCTTGCTTATAAATAAAATAGAACTATGAAGTTTCAACATCGTGAGCATACCATGGACTTGTTACGTAAAAAAGAGATTAATGCATCATTTGAGGGAGAATCCCATCTGGTTAAATGTCTTACTGCCTTTGATCTGACCTTTTTAGGTATTGGAGCCATTATAGGTGCAGGTATTTTTATTTTGACAGGGGTTGTAGCTGCAATAGATGCGGGTCCTGCAGTGGTTTTTTCTTATATCTTGGCTGGATTTGCTTGTGTCTTTGCTGCCTTATCTTATGCTGAATTGGCTGCGTCAATCGGTGGATGCGGCAGTGCTTATGGTTATGCTTATGCAGGTTTTGGAGAGTTAATTGCCTGGATTGTGGGTTGGGACTTGCTATTGGAGTATGCTATTTCTGTGTCGGCAGTGTCTGTAGGATGGAGTAGTTATGCCAATGATTTTCTAATGGTTATAAAAATACACCTCCCTAAAATGCTCTTGCATGGGCCAACGAACGGCGGCGTTTTTAATTTGCTGGCGTTTCTGATTATTGCATTCTTAACTGGATTATTAATTTGGGGGGTCAAATCAAGTTCCCGAGTCAATAATATTATGGTGATGATCAAGCTTGCCGTAATTTTTCTTTTTATTGTGATTGCTACGAGGGAGGTGTATCCGCCTAATTGGTCACCCTTTTTGCCTTTTGGATGGGAAGGTGTAATTAAGGGGGCATCATTAATATTTTTTGCCTATATTGGATTTGACGCAGTATCTACAGCTGCTGAAGAGGCGATCAATCCACAACGCGATTTACCTATAGGAATAATAGGCTCATTATTTATTTGTACGATTTTATATATTATTGTTGCAGGGTTATTAACGGGTATAGCACACTACAGCACACTCAATGTTGCTTCGCCAATTAGCCATGCTTTATTGGTTTTAGGTTATAAAACAGTGGCTAGCTTTATTAGTGTGGGCGCAATAGCCGGATTGACTACTGTAATGTTAGTTTTATTTTATGGTCTTACGCGGGTTATGCTCGCAATGACTCGTGATGGTCTATTGCCAAACGTTTTTTCCAAAACCAATAAATATACTCATACCCCTATACGCGTTATTTTGCTATGTGGTGTGTTAATGGCTTCTCTTGCTGCTTTTGCCCCAATACACGTTTTGGCCGAATTAGTGAATGTCGGCACTCTATTTGCATTTTTTATTGTCTGTGCGGGCGTCCTCTTTTTACATTATAAACAACCCAATATGCATCGGCCGTTCAGAACCCCTGGAATGCCTTATGTCCCTATTTTGGGGATGCTCAGTTGTTTTTATTTAATTATTCATTTACCTCTGGTGACGATAATCCGTTTTGTTATTTGGATGGTTATTGGATTAGTGATTTATTTTATCTTTGGTTATTCCAATAGTGCTTTGGCAAAAAAATAATTTAATGGCGTGTTATGTCCTGGGGAGCATTCTGCTTCCTTACTCTCTATTTCTAACAAGAGAAAAAGCTATCTCATCTATGTAGTATAAAAAACAAATGTAGTTTCTTGAGCTAATTCCCTAAAAAATATGACAAATTTAATTTATAATCGCCGCACAGATTATTAAATAAACAAAGTTTGGAGCGGCAATGGAATCATCTGTAGAAATAAAAGACATAATTAAGCCAAAAAACACAAATCGACCGATCATAATACTAGAGCCTGAATATGCAGCTTATTTTGAAGGTTATCCTGGGGCTTATGGCTTTGATGCAGAGATATTGGAAAAACATGCGAGTGGTGAATATATAGGTTCTAATAATCTTGAGGATGCTTTATACAACACCAAAGCAATCATTACTGAATTAGCTAATGGCAGGGTTAAAATTGCTTTTGCTACAGAAGAAGATAGCACGGAGTTACAAAAAGTATTAGCGGAAGTTCCTCCGACTTTGTGGAGTCTGACTTTTGAACCCCGGCAACTGGAGAAGTCATTAAGCCAAGGCCCTAACATTTTTGAGGAGCAAAAGAAAAAATATGAAGTCCAACAGGAGCGCATTCAGGCAGAAGAAGAAACTCAATCTAAACTGAATTAACCAAATAGAGATAGACCTACTAAGAACTAAAGCGTGATGGTCGCTGATCATATGCTGTTTGATAATCTTAGATATGACTTAATACCAATGCAGCTGAAATTATTGCTGCTGCAGGTATGGTAATGAGCCAGGAAAAGAAAATTCTTTTAATAACGCGCCAATGTGCTCCTCCTACTCCGTTTATTAAGCCTACGCCAGTAATTGCTCCCGTTACGGTATATGTAGTTGATACTGGAATTCCACATTGTGTCGCAATAAAAAGTGAAACAGCCGCTCCAGTTTCAGCAGCAGAACCTTTCATGGGATCCAGTTTGGTGATTTTAGTTCCCATAGTCCGCACAATTCGCCATCCTCCGGCTAAGGTTCCAAGACTAATTGCTGCCTGACATGAAATGATCACCCAAAAGGGGACGTAAAAAGGGCCTTCAATCCACGCCGATGAAAATAGTATTATGGAAATAATGCCCATCGTTTTTTGCCCATCATTGCTACCATGAGTTAAGCTCAGCAATGCGGAGGAGCACAATTGGAATCCTTTAAATAATTTGAATTGAGTATCTTTTTTATTGCGCAAAAATTTATTAAAAAAATAAGTAATTGCCAATGCAATTAATAAACCAATTGCCGGTGATATAAAAATCCCACCAATGACTTTAGCAAAACCTGACATTTTCAGTGATGAAAATCCCCCTTTAGCAATTGCGGCACCCGCTAGGCCACCAATAAGCGCATGGGATGAGCTTGATGGAAGTCCATAATACCAAGTAACAAGATTCCAGAATATGGCGCCGATCAATGTAGCTAAAATAAAATGAGTATCAATAAAATCAGACTCAATCAGACCACTACCAATAGTTTTTGCTACCGTGAGATTAAATACTAAAAATGAAATGAAATTGAAAAAGGCAGCCCATATGACTGCTTGTTTTGGAGATAAAACCTTAGTAGTAACAATTGTGGCTATAGAGTTTGCTGCATCATGGAACCCATTGATAAAGTCAAAGATATAAGCAACCAAAATAACAAAAAGTGTAAATAAAATGGCTGAGTCCATAGCAATAGCTCCTTGTGCCATAGCTTTATAGCCTTAGCGAAACATAGCAAACACAAGATAGTGTAAAGCCCGGGTGCAGCGAAGCGGAGCCAGGGGTTCTTCTATTGCAATCTTATGTTATTTCCATCCTCAAATTGTGTATTTGCTCTATTTCATCAGACTACTATACATAGTAACTACTTTTAGTCATTAATTTAGATACACCACGCATTAATTGTTTGACCAGGTAAGGAAGTTCAATTCCTCCAGCGTTCAACGCTGTTGCTGCATGTTGTTCTTCATCTTCTTTCATTTTAACGAGAATCGCATGAGACTTTTTGTCTTTTGTTGGTAGTTTTTGTAAATGACGCCCCAGATGATCAGAGACTTGGCGCTCCGTTTCTGCAACAAAACCTAAACTGACTTTATCTCCAACAAAACCAGCAAAAGCTCCTAATATAATTGAGCCAGCATACCAGAAAGGATTTAATATACTTGGTTTTGAACCGAGCTCCGCTAATCGTTCTTCACACCAAGCTAGATGATCTATTTCTTCGGCAGCAGCATTACTCATTTGCTTTTTAATATGGGTTAAGCGAGCTGTTAACGCTTGACCTTGATAAAGTGCTTGGGCACAGACTTCTCCCGCATGATTGACGCGCATGAGACCAGCCACATGTTTCTTTTCTTTTATAGAAAGAGCTATGTCAGGAAGTGGTTCTGCAGGGGATGGACGAGTACTTATCCGCTGTGCAGGGGGAAATATAGTACGTAGCGCATTATCTACTTCGGCGATTAGAGTATCCAGCGTGCTCATAGGAATTGGGTATTTTGTTATTTAAGGCTTGAGCACTATAGTAGCCTGAATATCATTGGGTTTGAAGTCATTGTTAGATTTTTGTTCTTTCTTTATCGGTATGTCATCTCCCACATCCACCCAAACATCATCCTTAGAAAGGCCGTTTTCACTAGGTAGAAGAGCACTCACATTACTGCCTATTTCGGGTGGTTCAATATGGATTTCTTTGTGCTGTACAGGTGGAGTTGGAGTCTCTTCGGGGTAAATAGTTTTTCTGCCTAGCAGATGCATAACACCAAAAGAAGATGCGAGGGTAATTAATGAGAGCATAGCCCCGGTAGCTGTGGGAATTGATAAACTGATTAAAGAAAACAGTTCGATAAAAGGATAAGCTAGAGTACTTAACATGGAAAGTGCTCCAGGACCCATAGAGGGCATAAGTGCTGCCGCGAGAGGGGGGGCAAAGAAGGCAAGAGCACCTATTGCGGCCCCAATAAAGCATAAAGAGGCTAGTGCACTGAGATATCCTAAAGCAGGATGAACTTTTTGAGCGTCCTTAAAGCTTGCAATGGGCGAAGTAACGGTTCGAATCAGATAATAGGTCCCTTTAAATAGTCCCTGTAGTCCCATAGTGGAAAGCAGTAAAACACTTCGTATGCTTTGGGTGAACCAATTAGTTGGAGCCCAGGAAAGTGTCCTATTTTTTAAAAAGGAACATGTTTCACTAAGAAAATTAAGTGGGAACTCCGTAAGAAGCGATAGTAAATTGGTTAATGGGGCGGTAATAAATTTTAAAGTAATAGCATAGGCTATTTTTGAGCCTTTATCGGATGGCCACCCTAGAAAGTAATGGCCAAAATGATACTTAGATCGTTCCCCTTGTTCAGTAAGAGGTAAAAAAGTATCTTGCCAGGCCTTTATCCAGAAGGAAAAAATTGACATATCTGGGGTTATGGGTGCTTCTTGTGCGCGAAGTTTTTTGGCTGAATCCGTTACTGGATTTTTCAGAGCATCTAATAGTTCTGTAGGATTAGGATCGTCACCGCTCCCGAGTAAACTTGCTAAAGCTTCGATGACACTCCCTGTATGATAACCGCAAGTAATGCCATCAAAAAACGATTGAGTTCCCAAAGTATAATAGGTAGCAGAGTGGATTTCAGAACCTAAATGCGATAAATCGACACTTTGCTCTGAGCGTGCAAATGGATTTAAAGAATGCAATGCAGCAGCTAAGATGCCTCTTGTCGTATTTTTTGAAGAATCTTTTGCAAAGAAGCGTTCAGGATTGCTGTACTTGGAATCATAGATTTTTGGCTGTGCTCCATTAGGTGGAAGGTGCATCGTAACAATATGTTGTTCGGTAGCCCCTTGACCTTCGACTCCAACAAGGACATGCATGTGGTTTAAATTATTCCTCTTGAGATAACCTAAAAGTAGTTTAAGTGATCCAACAGGTATTGAATTACGAACAATAACCACGTTTCCCCGTTGCACATGGGACAACTCTAATGGGGAGAAATTTGTCTCATTCTCTTTAAATAAGTACGGATAGACAATGTCACCCAGTTTGAAATAGCCTGTCATTGATACTCTTGAGATGATTTGAACCTTTAAAGTATATATTGATCAATATTAAGGCATCCTTAAGTTGGCTTAATTTATGCTCACAGGGGAGGTGTCTTCGCAGAATATGTCACTCGAATGTAGTAAAGGATCTCTAAATGGAACGTTTCACGGAGATTCGTTTCGAAATTGTTAGGATTCACTTGAGATTTAGTTATTGCTGAAGCCAATCCTGTAGTGCCGTCACAGTTTCCTGATGAACTTTGAGTAGTTGTTGGTAAAGCGTTTGAGGATATAGTTCTGGATTTTTTTGAAAATGTTTTTCTAAGACTTCACAAGTATGACGCAAACGCATGGTACCACAATAAAGTGCACTACTTTTCATTTTATGTGTTAACTTGTTAATTTCAATCAGATCTTGCTTTTCCCAAGCCTGAGCTGCTTTTATTAAATCTTTGGTATTTTCTTCGATAAGAAGGTGCAGTATTTTTTTTAGGGCTCCTTCTGAACCTAGATTATTTATACCCTCAGTACTATCAAATAAGGGATATTCATTAAATTGCAGAATGGATTCAGGCTGTGAAGCCGATAAATTAGCCGCGGGAAATTTGGAATTGCTGTATCGAATCAATAGCTCCTGCAGCAAGTTAGTGCGAAGAGGCTTCGTTATTACTTGATTCATTCCAGATTGTAGGCATTCCTTTTCAACATCAGCGACTGCATGGGCCGTTAAACCAATGATTGGGATGGGTGTTTGGTTATGACTTTGTTCATACTGACGAAATTTTTTGGTTAATTGTATCCCGGTGGTGTCAGGTAGACCAATATCACTTAATATCCAATCGAAAGTATGGGATTGAAATAGTTCTAACGCTTGAGCGCCTGTTGAGGCCGATAAAAAGCGGATGCCAACTTGTTGTAAAAGATTTTCTATCATGGTTAAAGCAATAGCATTATCTTCAATAAGTAGTACCATAGGAACATTAGTTAATTCTTCAGAAGTCGTAGAGAGGGGGAGAGGTGTCAACTCTTGTTCATGAACAGGTTTTTCTGCATTCTGAATAGGTACTGTGAGCGTGAATGTGGTCCCAGCATGGATGGCAGAGTCAACACGTATCTTGCCTTTTAAAAGTTGGGTATAACGCTTCACTATATGTAAGCCTAAGCCATGGCCTGAGTAAAGACCTTGAGATGAGGGTGTTGCCCGATAAAACCGTTTGAAAATTTTGTCTTTATCTTTCGGCTTAATTCCCGGACCAGTATCTTTAACAAAAAATTCAAGTAATGTTTGGCCATGATGTGATTTAGGCCTGACTCCAATTTCAATAAACCCCTTTTCCGTAAATTTAACCGCATTTCCTAAAAGATTTAATAAAATTCGATGCAGTTTTACCGCATCTGTAGTTATCCATTCAGGAGTATTGCAGTCGATACTGATTAATAAATCCAATTTTTTCAAAGCGATGGTTGGACGTTCTAAATCTGCAATGCTGTCGATTAAATCATGCACATTACATACAGATTCATTGATAATGTTTTCTTGCTGACTACCTGCAGCAATTATATCGAGCACCCCATTAAGCAGCGCCAAGAGCTGCTCTCCGCTTATGTTTATCATGCGTGCATGTTCTTTGCCGCGGGTATTTTGAGCTTCTTGTTCCAGAATGCTAGATATTCCAATAATTCCACTTAAAGGGGTGCGAATATCATGACTCATATTGCGAATGAATTCGTCTTTGGCATAGTTCGCAGCTTCTGCTTTTTCTTTAGCTCTTTTGAGCTCGGATTCGATTTTTTTTAAATGAGTAATGTCGATGGTATTTCCAAGAATGCCAATAATGCTTCCGGATTTATCCAACAAAGGCCTTTTAGTCGAAAGTAAAATCACTTCTTCGCCTGATGGCAAAAGAGTTTTCTCCTCCCGTGACAACTCAACATTTTTTTCCATCACTTCCAGGTCATTTGCTCGATAAATATCGGCGGTTTGTTTACCGAATATCTCATAATCAGTTTTGCCCAGAACTTCATTTTCATCGCATTGATTAATGAATTTCATATGATGAAGACTTTGGACGCATCGTTGATTCATACCAGACCAGACACCTTTTAAGTCTTTCCAGTAGACATCTCCTGGTACGGCATCAAGCAGATTTTTTAATTGGGCATATTGTGCTTCCAGATGATCGATTTTATTTTGTAACGTATGAACTGTTTTTTCTAAATCAGCGATTAAGTTAGCAGTGCTGGAAGTTTCTTTTTTTGCCATTTTGTTCCGTGATAAATTAAAATTTTAATTCAGTGTATTTTTGAGTGCCCAAATCTAAAAAACATGAATTATCCTGTATTTTAGGGCTTGGTCAATCGTCTCCATTGCCATAAAAATTAAAGAAGTATTCCCTTGTTTTAAGCATAGCAGATAAAGAGGTTACTAACTTTTTATTAATATAGGATTTTTATTGAATTGATTGTTCTTAAAATTGAGGTCATGTTTCATTTGCATTCTGTTATAATGAGCAAAATTAAATATCCGGTAATACCATGCTCACTCCAGATGGACATTGTGCAAATAAAATTGAAAAAGTAATGCTGTTGGCATTATGGGCAAATGCTTTAAGAGATGAGATACAGGCGCAAGGTTTATCCGAAACCAAAAAATTAATCTTTGCCGGCCTTGGCAAACCAACCTATCCTATTAATTCACATACGATTGCATCTTATCTTTCATATTGGCAAAAATTAGACCATTTAACCAATAAATGGAAAGTAGACCCTCACCAGGTCGAAGAAGATATTGCTATTGATTATGGCGATCCTCGCGGAGATTTTGCGCCACGAGAATTAATGGCAGACATCATGTCACGCTGGTATGAAACAGAAATTACAGCACAAAATATATTATTTACTGTAGGAGGTATTGGTGCCTTACGAGTATTATTTGAAACTTTTAATACTCATTATGAAGATGTACCGGGTTATCGAATTATTACCCCTTTTCCTTATTACAGCGCTTATTCCAATAACCCCTTGCATTGTTTACACCCTATTCATGTGATGGATGAGCCAGGATATAAACTCACCGCACAGGCTACGGAAGAAAGTATTAAGGAGGCTTATTCCCTTGCTGAAATGGATCACGGTTGGCCAAAGGCCATACTCATTTGTAATCCATCCAATCCTCTGGGAAACATTATTGATGCAGATGAGTTAAGAAAAATTGCGGATGTTTTACGTCAGTATCCTGATTTGTACATCATTTTCGATGAAGCTTATACCGAGATGAGTTTTTCAGATATGCCTTCGTTCTTAAAAATTGCTCCCGATCTTAAAGAACGAGTGATCGTCCTACGTTCAGCAACAAAGGCTTTATCTGCAGCCGGCGAACGCATGGCAGTTCTTTTGGTGTTTGAATCCAGTTTGATGAATGAAATGCTCAATAAAAACATAAGCTACTTTATTCATGCGCCGCGTTCAGCACAAGCCGCTTATGCACAGACCATGGCGAATTTTGGGGCCGAGGAAAAAAATAATATTGCTACGTTCTATAAGAAAAAGGTCGATTATGTGGTTGCGCGGTTAAAAGCCATGGGGGCTGCAATGCCCGATCCTTCATATCAGATAGAAGCCACTTTTTATGTTCTTGCTGATTTTAGTGATATGTTTGGCTTGCCATTGCCCAAAGATGTTGCGCGCGTTTTGCAGCGGTCGGGTTTAGTAAAGACGGATGAAGAGCTAGCCTATTATTTATTGTTTGAAGATAATCTCATGATTACTCCTTTATCCTATTTTGGATTGTCAAAACATGATGGTTTTATGCGCATCACATGCAGCGGTCGCGAAAATGAACTCCATGACTTAATGGATAGATTGGAGCGACGGTTATTTGGGTCAAGAAAAAGTAAAAAAAACTATCTACTAGAGCGAATTAGCCACATGCTTCCTGAATTAGAGAAAATGGATGCCCATATGTTTGACCTTATTTGTCAAAAACTGGAAGCAGCCAATGTGGAAGAAGATACGTGTTTGAATTTAAAGTCAAAGAATCAAGTGATAAGAAAGATTTATGATACGGTTGTTGATTTTTTTGAAATAATGAAGCAAGAGGCCTAATAATCCCACTTGCATCCCTATTCGTAGCGTTTAAAGTCCATTGTGTACGCAAACACAATCTAATTCTGTTGATATTTAGCCTGTATCTCGAAGCAATCGTCATTGGATACAGGCTAAAATATGGAGGGTAGTTAATTTTGAATAAATTGATTGATCGTTAGGGTTAAACGCTTAACTAATTCATCGATTTCATCTTCATTTATAATGAGTGGGGGTAAAAGTCGTACCACCGTATCTGCAGTAATGTTAAAAAGTATGCCATTGTCCAGCCCAAGCAAACGCATGTCCATGGCAGGTCGGTCCAGTTCAATGCCTATCATATATCCTTTACCACGAATCGCTTTAACCCCAGGATGTTCGCCCAGATTTTTAATTAATTTTTCCATTAACAGAGCGCTGTTTTTCGTGACTTTTTCACAAATTTTGTCACGCTCTATGACTTCTAATACTGTTAAAGCGGTAGCGCAAGCAAGAGGATTGCCTCCAAAAGTTGAACCATGATTTCCTGGTTTAAATAAATCTTTTGCTTTTTTACTCATCAGGCAAGCGCTTATAGGAAGCCCATTTCCTAAACCTTTTGCTGTAGTAAGAACATCTGGTTGGATGTCATAGTGCATGCAGGTAAAAAGTTTTCCGGTGCGGCCATTTCCGGTTTGGATTTCATCCAAAATAAGCAACCAATCATGCTGTTCACAAAGTTTGGCCAAGGAGCGAAGATAACTTTCTTCTGCTGCATAAATTCCACCTTCTCCCTGAATGGGTTCGAGCATAACCGCAACAACATCTTCTCTGTTGGCTGCAATAGTATGAACGGCCTCCAAATCATTAAAAGGGGCGCGAATAAAACCAGGTACTAAGGGTTCAAATCCTGCTTGTACTTTTCGACTTCCTGATGCAGTCAATGTTGCCATTGTTCGGCCATGGAACGCTCTTTCCATAACAATAATTGAGGGTGTTTCTATTCCTTTTTTATGGCCAAAAAGACGGGTTAATTTAATGGCAGCCTCATTGGCTTCAGCACCTGAATTAGCGAAAAAAACCTGATCCATGCCGGCCATAGTTGTAAGTTTTTCGGCAAGTAATTCTTGTTGTTTGATGTGAAAGGTGTTTGATGTATGGATAAGCTTGGCTGCTTGTTGCTGGATGGTTTTTGTGACATCAGGATGAGCATGCCCTAATCCACAAACCGCTATCCCACTTAAAGCGTCAAGATAGGCCTTGCCTTGTTCGTCATACAACCAAACTCCTTCTCCATGGGTGAAAGTTATTGGCATAGGATTGTAACTCGTAATTAAAGCCATAATGTTTTCCTTAAAACTGAAGGATCTCCACTCAAAAATTATCTCTCCCTTCAGGGAGAGATCGGGTGCGGTCACATTATAGACATAACTTTCTTCCCTATGCTACATGAGGAAAGATATCCATGGTAAAAAGAATGATTTATTTAAAGTTACTGACTACAAAATCCCAATTAACTAAAGACCAGAATGCAGAAACATAGTCGGGGCGGGCATTACGGTAATCAATATAATAGGCGTGTTCCCATACATCACACGTCAATAAGGCAGTTAAACCTTCAGTCATTGGTGTGCCTGCATTACTGGTGCTGATTAATTTTAAAGCACCGGTACTATCTTGAACAAGCCAAGCCCAGCCTGATCCAAAAGTAGATATGGCAGTTTTTGTAAATTCTTCTTTAAATGCACTGAATGAGCCAAAATGTTTGTTAATTGCTTCAGCTAACTTGCCTTTGGGCTCTCCACCACCATTAGGACTGAGGCAATGCCAGTAAAAGGTATGATTCCAAACTTGTGCGGCATTATTGAATATTCCGCCTTTTGATTTTTTAATGATCTCTTCCAGATCCATGGATTCAAATTCAGTACCTGGGATTAATTTATTTAAATTGGTAACGTAGGCTTGGTGATGCTTGCCATAATGATACTCTAATGTTTCACTGGAAATGTGAGGTTCTAACGCATTTTTGGCGTAAGGTAACTCAGGCAATGTAAATGTCATCCTAATCTCCTATTATTTTATTCTGTGCGGGTAAGTGTAGCAGGAAGGGGATGATATTCAATGAAGATTATCCATAATACACAAAAAAGCAGTTTGTGCTTGAAAAAAATGGAACTATTTATAATCAGTGTATTCACCAGGCGCTAAGTTAAGTTTATTCGCCCAGAGCCTACGTTCCGCGAGTTGTTTGCGAAATCCAAGGAGCGTAGGCTAAAAAATATTCTTAACTTAGTGCCATTAGTGTGTACACTTGGTTATTATTAGCTCAAATGGAACATTAGTTGGCTTTTAAACTAAGATCTGTTAATCTATTGTACTAAAAATTTATTGGTTGCGGGTTTTATACGTTTTCGCGATAATGAGCAATAATTAACTTATTATAAAGGTGTGTGCGTGGATACTTTAGAAAAAATTAGGAAGCAAATTGCGGAAAATGCCATTCTGCTTTATATGAAAGGCACGCCGAAGATGCCACAATGTGGATTTTCTGCTCGTGCAGTACAATGCATTGAATCTTGCGGGGTAGACTTTGCCTATGTTGATGTGCTTGCTAATCCTGATATTCGCCAAACATTGCCACAGTATGCTGATTGGCCCACTTTTCCACAACTTTATGTGAAGGGTGAGTTAATCGGTGGTTCTGATATCATTGCTGAATTATTTCAACAAGGTGAATTAGAAACCATGCTGCGTGATGCAATCGCTGCCTAATATAATGAGTTAATACCATAATAATAACGATAATGATGGAGATCATAGAATGAGTGTATTAGTGGGACGAAAAGCTCCTGATTTTACCGTAGCAGCTGTTATGCCTAACGGTGAGATTATGGATAAATTTAATTTACACGAGCATTTAAAAGGTAAGTATGGACTCGTGTTTTTTTATCCTCTGGATTTTACTTTTGTATGTCCTTCTGAGTTGATTGCTTTAGATCATCGTATTGATGAGTTCAAAAGCCGCAATGTTGAAGTGGTTAGCGTTTCAATTGATTCACACTTCACTCACAATGCGTACAGAAATACACCAATTAACAAGGGTGGTATTGGTCCAGTGCGATATGTTATGGCTGCTGATATGACTCATAGCATTTGCCAATCCTATGGAGTTGAGCATCCTGCTGCAGGTGTTGCGTTCCGTGGTGCATTTATTATTGATACCAATGGCGTAGTTCGTTCACAAATCGTGAATGATTTGCCTATCGGTCGTAATATGGACGAAATTTTAAGAATCATTGATGCAGTTCAACACTTTGAAGAAAATGGTGAAGTATGTCCTGCTGGCTGGGAAAAAGGTAAAGCAGGTATGAAAGCATCAACAGAAGGTGTTGCTGCTTATTTATCAGAGCATTCTGATTCATTGTAATAGTTGCCCGGGGTGCAAAAATGTGTCCCGGGCAGTATGGTTTACTCTTCGCAACATTCTAATTATGTATTTTGCTGGGCACTTTTCCAGATGTTCACCATATGGCAAAATAAATCGGCGGTTTTTTCTGCATCATAAATAGCTGAATGAGCTTCCTGAGGATTGAAAGGGATTCCTGCAGCTTGAGCTGCTTTGGCTAATACGGTTTGTCCATACATGAATCCACCTAGTGTGGCTGTATCGAAGCAAGTAAAGGCATGAAAGGGTGATTTAACTCCAGTTCTTTTGATGGCTTCCTTTATAAACAATAAATCAAACCATGCATTATGTCCCACCAAGACAGCGCGTTGACATTGAGTTTTTTTCAGCGCGACAAAAATGGGTTTAAACAGATTTTCTAAAGCGATTTTTTCATCTAGGGCAAAACGCAAGGGTTGGTAAGGATCTATTTGATTGAATTCTAGAGATTTTTGATCCAATTCCGCACCTGGAAAAGGCAAAATATGTTCAAAATGACTTGCTCCACGATAAAAATTACCTTGTTCATCCATAGAAATTAATACGATGCACATTTCTAATAATGCATTTTTGCACGGATCGACCCCGGCTGTTTCTACATCAACAACTACAGGTAAAAAACCACGAAATCGTTCTTTTAAATTCATATAAAATACACTATCGCGTGGGCGCATGAATACTCCATTGAATGGTTTCACCTGCTGCGATCGGAACAACTTGATTAGAGCCTAAAGGCAGAAAGGCGGGGATGGTTTGTGGGGATTTAACTAATTCAATGTGTTGTTGATTGATCGGCAGTTGATAGAACTCAGCACCAAACCGACTGAGAAAATGATTGAGTTGTTTTAACTGGTTCATTTCATCAAATACTTGTGTATATAGAGCGAGAGCAAATGGTGCAGAATAAATTCCTGCACAACCACAGGCACTTTCTTTGGTGCTTACAATATGAGGGGCACTATCCGTTCCCGCAAAAAATTTGGGGTTACCGCTACAGGCAGCCTCTTGTAATGCTTTTTGATCGTGCTCATGCTTTAAAATAGGTAAACAATAATAATGTGGTCTCAATCCCCCTGCGAGCAATTTATTGCGGTTATATAACAAATGATGGGGGGTAATCGTTGCTGCAACTGTTGATGGAGCATCAGTCACATATTCGACGGCAGCACGGGTTGATATGTGTTCAAACACTATTCTTAGTTTAGGAAAATTTCGTACGATCGGTTTTAAATACTCATCAATAAATAAGGACTCACGTTCAAAAATATCACTATGAGTTACTTCTCCATGAATTTGCAGTACTAGGTTACTGCTTTGTAACACTTCAAAAAGAGGGTAAAGATCGGTTAATGACTTTGCACCTGCTTCTGAATTGGTTGTCGCACCTGCGGGATACAGTTTTGCACCGAGAATATAAGGGTTTTTCGTAGCTTGCTGTAATTCTTCGGCACGTACGGAGTCATTCAGATAAAAAGTCATATACGGTTCAAAAGTAGTTCCTTTAGGCAGTGCGGTTAGAATTCTATTTCGATATTCACTAAGTGATGATACTGAGGTTAAAGCCGGTTTGAGATTTGGCATGATTAAAGCGCGAGCAAAATGCTGGGCACTATCAGGCACGGTGTGTTGTAGCATCTCACTATCCCTAAGATGAACATGCCAATCGTCTGGGCGATTAATTATTAGCGTTTGCATAGTAAAGATTCCTGCGTTCTTGCCGATAATTAAGGATAACATGAAACAAGTCACGAGAATGAGTAAAAGATGGCATTTGTGGATCAAAAAGGACAATTTCTAGCATGTATTGCATTAAGCACACTGCTTACAATAGATACAGCACACGCAATGACGCAAGTTGATTTTGCAAATCCTTTAGGAGCAAAGGGGTGGCGTGTCAGCCGTAACCCAATGCGTTGTGGATTATCACTGACTATTCCTAATTATGGTATTGCATATTTTGAACAATATGCGGCCCAACCACCTCATTTTATTTTACGAACTTGGGATGAGGTACAACAGTATTTACCTGCCAAAATCATCATAAAATCTCCCAATTGGAAACCAGATCGCCCTTCAGCTCTTGCTGGCGAATTAGTAGTTAAACCAGGGGAGTATGGCATCTATCTAAGACGCGATGCGAGTTTAAAGTTACTTACGTTCCTCTCACAAGGCTACGAACCTAACTTCGTATATCGAGGTGAAACTGGGTTTAATACAACGGTTGCTTTGTCACCTGTTGGTTTTCAAAAGCCCTACTCGCGATATCAAGAATGTATTGGAAGTTTGTTACCCTTTGACTATGAGCAAGTACGAGAGAGTATGTTCCATTATAAAGAAGATGGCTGCGAGTTGAGCGATAAAGATAAGGATCAATTGCGACGTATTGCGCGATATGTAGAGGCGGATGCTCAAATTAATGAAATAAGAATTATTGGTTATGCTGATGCTAATGGGCGTAAAGGTTATAACAATGCAGTATCTGAAAATAGGGCACGAATTGTGCAAAAATATCTGTTACAACTTGGTGTACCTAAAGAAATGCTTCATGTGACCTGGGTGGGAGAGCTATATCCTGTTGCCAGAAATGATACTGATGTAGGTCGCGCAGCGAATCGCAGAGTTGTGATTACGCTCATAAAAAAATAAAGTGGACTGGCTGTTATTAGGGCAAACTAATTAACTAGATAGCACTGTCGTAAAATCTTAGAAAAAGGTTGCAAGTTGTAAGGGATACACTATATTAGTTATCCTGAACACGTAATTCTTGCTTTTCTTACAGATGGTGCATCGGCTTCAATTTTTAATACAAAAAACCAAAGAATCATCATGATGCTCAAAAAAAATATTCAATGCATAAAAAAAGCATATCTACTTGAAAAATATTAATTTTTTTTTGTAAATCTTCTTGACTTATTCTATTCCGCTGCTAATACTCACACTGTTGCATGCATCGACCTGAAGCGACGAAGGCATGCTAATGACAACTCCTAGTAGAGAGTTATCAATGAAATAGGAAACAATAATAATTTATGCGGAGACATAAGCATGTTAAGTTTAAAGAAAACTACTTTAGCAATTTTAGCTTTAGGCAGCAGTACACTATTTGCAGGTACCATGGGTCCAGTTTGTACCCCAGGTAACGTTACTGTTCCTTGCCCAAGTACTGGATGGAACGTTGGCGGCCAAGCATTAGTATTGCAAACAATGACCGATAACGACGTTTCTTTGGATATCGATGTAACTCCAACAGGCGTTTCTATCAATACTGAATTAGAAGCTCAATGGAACTGGGGCTTCCAAATTGAAGGTTCATACCATTTCAATACTGGAAACGACATCACTTTAACTTGGTATCATTTAGATACTGGTTGGAACAACCATGAGTTTACTCCTGCTTTTGACCCAGATACATTAATTGGTTTTGGTCATAAGAACAGATGGGATGCTGTTAACGGTGAGTTCGGTCAATTTGTTGACTTCAGCGCTAACAAGAAAATTCGTTTCCATGGCGGTTTCCAATTTGCAAGCATTAAGAGAAGCGTTCATGCATTTGCGACAGACTTTGATGCAGGTGTTCCAGATTTCACTGTTGGATTTGAAGGTAACACTCAATACAACGGATTTGGTCCACGTACTGGTATCGACATGAACTACGTATTCGGCAATGGTTTTGGTATTTATGCTAAAGCAGCTGCTGCATTGTTAGTTGGCTCACAAAAACACAGCTATGACGTTGACTTTGTTGACCCAGATGGTTCTGTTCCTGGTCTTCCTACAGTGTTCACTGTTGATGTTAGCGGTTCTAGAACAGCGATCGTTCCAGAATTAGAAGCTAAGTTAGGTGCTAGTTATGATTATGCAATGGCACAAGGTGATTTGGTTCTGGATGCTGGATACATGTGGTTTAACTATATCCATGCGTTAAACACCACTGTATTACCAGTTACAGCAACTGATTTCGCTGCTGCTGGCCCTTACTTTGGCTTGAAATATATAGGAAACATTTAATTCGCTATCATTTTAATAAATTTAATCGATACTGTTGACTTTATGAAGGTCCGGTTAGATAATTGAGCAAGGTACGCTCTCGGTATAGAGCGAAAATGCGTACCGTTGCTAACAATTTAAATTGGTAACGAACGGAAATAATAATAAAAAGTGGAGATAAGCATGTTAAATTTGAAAAAAACAGCGTTAGCTGTTCTTGCTTTAGGTAGCAGTGCAGTATTCGCTGGTACCATGGGCCCAGTTTGTACCCCAGGTAACGTTACTGTTCCTTGCCCAAGTACTGGATGGAACATCGGTGGCCAAGCACTAGTATTGCAAACAATGACCGATAACGATGTTTCTTTAGATATCGATGTAACTCCAACAGGCGTTTCTATCAATACTGAATTAGACGCTCAATGGAACTGGGGCTTCCAAATTGAAGGTTCATACCATTTCAATACTGGAAACGACATCACTTTAACTTGGTATCATTTAGATACTGGTTGGAACAACCATGAGTTTACTCCTGCTTTTGACCCAGATACATTAATTGGTTTTGGTCATAAAAACAGATGGGATGCTGTTAACGGTGAATTCGGTCAATATGTTGACTTCAGCGCTAACAAGAAAATCCGTTTCCATGGCGGTTTCCAATTTGCAAGCATCAAGAGAAGCGTTCATGCATTTGCAACAGACTTTGATGCAGGTGTTCCAGATTTCACTGTTGGATTTGAAGGTAACACTCAATACAACGGATTTGGTCCACGTACTGGTATCGACATGAACTACGTATTCGGCAACGGTTTTGGTGTTTATGCTAAAGCAGCTGCTGCATTGTTAGTTGGTTCACAAAAACACAGCTATGATGTTGACTTTGTTGACCCAGATGGTTCTGTTCCTGGTCTTCCTACAGTGTTCACTGTTGATGTTAGCGGAACTAGAACAGCGATTGTTCCTGAGTTAGAAGCTAAGTTAGGTGCTAACTATACTTATGCAATGGCTCAAGGTGACTTAACTCTGGATGCTGGGTACATGTGGTTCAACTACATCCATGCGTTAAACACAACCGTATTACCAGTTACAGCAACTGACTTCGCTGCTGCTGGTCCTTACTTCGGTCTGAAGTATGTTGGAAATGTTTAATTTCTTAATTGATTAAGATCTTATAAAAGCCCGTCATTAATGATGGGCTTTTTTTTTCTAATGGAGTATTCATGTTTAAGAAAGCAACTATAGCTGTATTGGGATTGGCTGCAAGTATAGCAACTGCTGGCGGTATGGGCCCAGTTTGTACCCCAAGTAATGTTACAGTTCCATGTGGAACAAACCTCTGGGACTTCAGCGCTCAAGCGCTCTATCTAAGATCCATCTATGGTAGTGAAAAATCGATCCAATTCGGCACATTACCAATAAACAAAGAAATAAAGAATGATTGGAACTGGGGGTATTTTTTAGAGGGGTCTTATCATTTTAATACCGGAAATGATATTAGTGTCAATTGGATGCACTTCAGTACTTCAACCGATCCCACTGGATTTTTCGGAACTCTAAATATACCTGTAACGGGTTTACCACCTATCCCTGCTCCATTTGATTTTATTAGTCGCAATAGGATAGACCAAGTTAATGTAGTGATGGGACAACATACTGACATCAGTATGCGGAAGAAAATGCGTTTTTACGGTGGTATGCAATATGCAAATATCCAATCTACTGCAAGAAATTATTACATAACCGACTTTATTCCTGCCCTGGTGACAAATCCATTTAGCAAATTCGACAATACTGACTATAAAGGTTTTGGACCAGTAGTTGGAATTGACTATGCTTACTACCTGACAGACTCTCTAAGCGTAACTGCAAATGGGGGCGGATCAGTGCTTTATGGAACGAATCGCTATCACGCAGGTTTTGTTGTATCACCTCAGCAAGCAATTGTTGAGCAAGTATTCTTCCGTAAAAGAGGTATTGTTCCAAGCCTGGAAGCAAAACTTGGTATAAATTATGCCCGTCCTACACCTATAGGTCTTGCAAATATTCAAGCCGGTTACCAAGTAGTGAATTACTTTCACGTTTTGGAAGAGCAACCCTTCCCGAATTTATTTGGTCCAATTCGTCCAGTCGATTATGGACTATTTGGTCCCTATTTTGGTCTAAAGTTAATTGGTAATGCATAATTTAAACTGAATACGTACTACACACTTATTACTCAATTAAAACCCATAAGTAGACTATGGGTTTTTTTTTATAGATTCTAATAAAGTAACAAATTTTAAGCAAATTTGTGAAAAAGAAGCTAGCCACTCCTTGTTTACCAAGCTATAATTTTCTGCCTTTCCGATGTGGAAGTAAAAATAATGAACAGGAGTACCGCATGCAATATAAAAAAATCATATTGGCCCTAGTCTGTTTGTCATCGCCACTCTATGCGGAACATGATCAGCAGTTGCAACGTCAAATAGCTCGTTTACAAAAACAAGCACAACAATTACAAACTCAACTAGATACTTTACAGAAAGAAATGGTTGCTCAGAAAGTGAGTCATTCGAGCAAGCCAACTAAAGAGGAATCTAAAAAGCCAGGGCCTATTGTTCATAAAAAACATGCAAAAAAAGATAAGCGTGAACAACATGAACCGCATGAAAAAATGGTTAAATACCATTCGTCAAGGCTCTCAGTACATACCCCTGAGGAGCATCCAGAATCAATTGGATTTTATCCAACTGCTTTAGTGGCAGAAAATCGAGTTGTTACTTATATTGCAGGAACACCTGTTGTAACTTCTCCATATTTGGGCGACAGACCTGCTTTTGATGGATCAGACTATATTGTTAATATTTCAAGTATTAACCGTGACATCCGCTTGATGCAACAACGTCGAAAATTATATAGAGCCTATAGAAATATGGGGTACCCAATTCCCGAAAGGCCAATCATTGCACTTAGTGGTAAAGCAGAGCCTGTTGGCATGATCAATAGTGATTATGTTGGAGGAACAAATGTTGATTTAACCTTAGGCTCGAGTGAGGTAGACGTTGCTGCGGCGTTAAATCAAAATGTCGAAGCGTATATCGCACTAGCCTATGATGAGAGTCCTCCTGATGTTGGTCCAAGAATTAACAACTCAGCATTTAACCTCAATATGGGTTTTGTGAATATAGGAAACTTGGATAAAACGCCATTTTACTTCACTGCTGGGCAGTTGTATGTGCCTTTCGGACGTTATTCAAGTTCCATGATCAGTGCGCCGCTGACTTTAAATTTAGCTCGAACTAAAACAAGACCTTTTATTATAGGTTATAAATCACAAGAAGATACTGGGCCTTTTGCCGCAACATACATCTATCGGAGTGATACTACCTTAGGACGTGCTGGAGTGGGCGGTGCGAATCTCGGTTATGTTTTTGCATTTGCGGAAGCCACTGGAGAAATAGGAGCAAGTTACATCAGCTCCATCGATGATGCCGCTGGAATGCAAAATACAGGTGGTAACCCCGGAACTTTTGGCGGTTTTGGTTCGTTACTTAATGGCAATGAATTGGTACGCAAGACAGAAGCTGTGGATGTTTATGGTAACATGGGTTATGACCGATTTAACTTTGCTGCTGAATGGGTTGGTACAATTGAATCATTTAGAACTCAGGATTTAAGTTTTAATGGACATGGTGCAAAACCACAGGCATTACAAACAGAAATTGATATGACGTTCAGAGCCTTTCACAGACCTGCATCGATTGGGATTGGTTATCAACGGACTAAAGAGGCTCTTGCGTTAAATCTACCAGAACACCGTTTTATTGGCGTATTTAATATTTCTATCTGGAAAGATACTGTAGAAAGTATTGAGTACCGACATGAAATAGATTACGGATCCAACGATTTTGCCAATGGTGCTTCAGCGCCTGGATTTGTTAATGCGCCCACACTAGGTACCGGAGGTACAGCGGATACTGTTTCTGCGCAAATTGGGGTTTATTTCTAAAATAATATTTTTTAACCTGGGTGAAAGCGAGGCTGTAACCCAGGTGTTTATTGTCTAAAAAATTGTTAAGATATGTATCGCATCATTAACCTAATCAATTATTATTCACAACGCCAATCCAATTGATTTTCATTCCCACTCGTCAATAAAGAATGCAAACTGTGCTATCTTTTAACATATAGCGTATTTGATTAGGGAAGGGAGCATGTGTACATCCTACAGCATGCCAAGGTCCATAGAAACGCCAACAGGTCGAATAATATTTTTATTGCGATCCAGTATTCTGTTGATTCTAATACTTGTTTACACTTCATGTTCCTATGCAACTAAAGTAGTTGAATTAAATATTAAAGGAGCAATTGGGCCTGCCACAGCCGATTATGTTATTCGTACCATTGATAATGCACAGCATGCAGATTTAATCATAGTTACACTTGATACTCCGGGCGGGCTTGATGAATCCACTCGAATTATCGTTCAAAGTTTTTTATCATCTAATATTCCTATCGTGACTTTTGTAAGTCCAAATGGTGCCCGGGCAGCAAGCGCGGGGACTTTTTTACTCTATGCCAGTACCTTGGCTGCCATGGCGCCTGGAACTCAACTGGGCGCTGCGAGTCCAGTCAATTTAGCTACAGGGTTTAGCGATACAGCCTCCCAAGATAAACAGACTACTATGGAGAAAAAAATCACTAATGATGCTGTAGCCACAATACGATCATTGGCTCAATTGCGAGGTCGCAACCCAGATTTTGCACAAAAAGCAGTCTTAAATGCAGAAACAATGACTGCTCCCGAGGCTTTAAAGGAGCGTGTTATTAATTATATTGCAAATGATGAGAAAGACTTACTGGCGCAGTTAGATGGCGTGTCAGTAGTACAGAACAATCAAAAAATAATACTCAATACCAGTAATGCACAGATTGAATTAATTAAGCCTGATTGGCGTACGCAATTTTTATCGATAATTACCGATCCAACAGTTGCGTATCTTCTTCTTTTGCTGGGTATATATGGTATTTTCTTTGAGTTGGTAAACCCTGGGCATTTATTTCCAGGCGTTATTGGAGCCATCTCAATGTGTATTGCGCTGTATGCGCTTCAATTATTACCAATAAACTACGCTGGGTTTTTTCTTATTCTCTTGGGAATCGCATTTATTGTGGGAGAAGCATTTGTGCCGGCTTATGGTTCTCTAGGGATTGGCGGTACCATCGCATTCATTATTGGTTCCATTATGTTAGTAGAAACCGATAATCAAATGTACCAAATCGCTTGGTCAGTAATCGGAGCAATGGCTGTTGTAAATATTATCTTTTTTGTCTTCCTGCTCGGGATGGTGGTAAAAGCAAGGAGCCAAAGTGTAAAACATGGTTTAATCGTTTTGATAGGTGCCAAAGGTCATACGCTTGGCAATATTAATCTTGAAGGACAGGCAATGATTCGTGGAGAGATTTGGAGCGTACACTCTAAACTGCCTATAGCCGCAAACACGCCGATAAAAGTAATAGGGATTTCAGGACTGAAAATGGAAATTGAAGAGGATTTGAGTAATCGAGGAGGATAACATGGGACCATTTTTAACGGTGATAATCGTTGCAATTTTACTGCTTTTGATCTCAGCAGTTAAAGTGTTTAGGGAATATGAGCGGGGCGTTGTATTCATGTTAGGTCGTTTCTGGAAAGTTAAAGGGCCCGGTTTAGTACTTATTATTCCAGTGATTCAACAAGTAGTACGAGTCGATTTACGTACCATAGTGATGGATGTACCAAGCCAAGATGTGATTTCTAAAGATAACGTTTCAGTACGAGTTAATGCGGTTTTATATTTTCGGGTGGTGGTTCCAGAAAATGCTATTATCCAAGTAGAAAATTACTATGAAGCAACCAGTCAATTGGCACAAACAACACTTCGTTCCGTATTAGGACAACATGAGCTCGATGAAATGCTTTCTGAGCGAGAACGTTTAAATAGTGACGTACAGAAAATACTGGATTCACAAACTGATAACTGGGGCATTAAGGTGTCTAATGTTGAAATAAAACGTGTTGATTTGGATGAAAGCATGATTCGTGCAATTGCAAGACAGGCTGAAGCTGAGCGCGAACGACGTGCGAAAGTGATCCATGCTGAGGGAGAGTTACAAGCCTCAGATAAATTACTGCAAGCATCTCAAGTGTTGGCACAACAACCCCAGGCAATGCAGTTACGTTATTTACAAACCTTGGCGGCGATAGCCGGAACTAATAATTCTACCATTGTGTTCCCCATGCCGATGGAATTGGGTGATATTTTATCTAATATAGCGTCAAGGAAAAAATAGCTGAGCTGAGACAATCGCCTGGGTGAAGGCAATGCCGTAACCCGGGTGTTCATAAAATCAGCAAATTCCAGCGGTTGTGTCAATTTTAAATCAGTGTGTTCTTTCGTTTGGAATTAAAAAACTCTGCGTGGCTTTAATCTAAAGGAGATTTTACTAAGGATACTTATTGTTGGGAGCAAAACGATATAAGAAACTAGTTCAATTGCTTTAAATAAATACTTTCTTTTTCCTTCTGCCAGGGCGTAATTTCGACTAAATTTTTCAAATAGTGGCCAATCGCAAATTTTAAAACCATTCGGTGATTTATACCCCATAAAAAAGTAACCCGTAAAATACCCATAAAATTGAAGTATTTTTCGCGGATAAAAAACATAGGTTGCGGCAGCGGAGGCTTCTAGGTAGCTCGTATAATGCCAACAATTTTTAGGCAAAAAGAGCATATCTCCTCGTTCGAGAGTAATGTTATAACCTTCAGCCTGGTTTAATCTTGGAAATTGTTGTGATAATAAATCCAATGGTTGGCCAAATTCCACTAAACTGTCGCCAACAAAAGGAAGTTTATAAATATATTGGCTTTGTTTTTGAGTAAATAATAACACTTGCTTTTTTCCACTTAAGCATAGATGAAGATTACAGCAATGTTCTCTATCAAAGTGGATTTCTGTATGCGCTCCCTTGCCTCCAAAAAAATAAATAACTTTTAAATTTTTATTAAAGTACCTAGGGCGAAAGGGAATTTTTTGCCAAAGTGGCACATGCCGTTCTATTGCTCCGGAATGCTTTGGAAAGGTCTGACCAAAAATTCTATACGGCTTATTATTTTTAATTTGGGACATGACGGTTGAAAAATTACCCCGATCATATGATTTCCACCTATCATTTTCATAAGTATCATAGGTGATTACTCCTTCAAGAAGATTTTCAAAATAATCGATAGAAAACTTGTCGGTAAAATTTTTTATTTTTATCAAAATAGGTTCTTTTGAGCGATAAATAAGACGTTTAATATATTCTTCTTGACCGTATTCATACTCAATTTCTTGTATTTTTTTTATTTTCATTTATTAACCTTTTGAATAAGATAATAAAAATAATATTTTCTTCCCCAAAATTTTTCTTTGCGGGCATATTTGGCAACGTAATGAAGCGCAGGATTTTTAAATCTAATCTTCCACCATGGAAGAAATATTAATCCACAGACCGCTGCAATAGTTGGAAGTTCGGATATGAATTGACTTAGATCATCTCCAGCAATAGCCAAGGCTTGCCGGTAAAATCCTTCTTCATTTACGATTAATCGTTGATAAAGAGAGGCTTGTACTTGCTTGGTAATATTCACTTTTTGAATTATTTTTAATTTATCGCTGCTCTTAATAAATTGTTCTAATTTATTTGATTGATCTTTATTTTTAAAATAATGATCTGCATAACAAAAAAATCCACCTAAAGATAAGACACGCTCCACTTCTGAAAAAAAGTCCTCAATTCGAGGATAAAGATGAGAACTTTCAAGATTGATGACAATATCAAAGCATTCGTTTCCTAGAGGTAGAGTTTCCGCGTCAGATTGAATGTAATTCACTTTATCTTGTTTGTAGAAATGACGATGGGAGTTGATTACTAATCGATTAACCAAATCAATCCCTAATGCATAATTAGTTTTTAGTAACTCAGAACTTGCTTTAAGACCAAGGCCATTACCACTGCCTATCTCAAGCAGTCGCTTATTAAAAAATTGAGTTTTTATTAATGGTCTTATTAGGGAGTAAAGAAGTAATTGTGAATAAATATCTTGTACCTCAGATATTTTAGAAAAATCAAAATTCAATTCTTTGTATTCTTCATGGATTTTTTTATCCCATAAACCTAAGTTCAGAAATACTTTATTATGATGTAATTGGCCAAAAGTATTATAACTGTCTTGAATCAGCTTTTTAATTAATTTGATTTCTGAGCGATCTAAGTAATGATGCCTCATTACGAAACCGATTTGTCTTGCCGCATGGCTATACCTTGGGGTTTCTTCATCCATTTGATTCGCGTAATTATGCAACTCATATTATAAGTATAAACGATTTTCTGTAAGAGAAAGTCATGAATCATTTGGCGCAATATCAATACAATCTTTCGTTTATCCGACTTTTATGATAGAACACTCCTTTTGAAGAATTCATGAGGTTTTTATTGTGTCGATTAAATCAGATAGATGGATAGAAAAAATGGCGCTTGAACATGGAATGATATCTCCATTTCAACCCGGACAAGTTCGTGAAAATAACAATGGTCGAATTATTTCATATGGTGTGTCCAGCTATGGATATGATGTTCGTTGTGCGAATGAATTTAAAATTTTTACTAATATAAATTCTGCGATTGTGGATCCTAAAGCTTTTGATGAAAACAGTTTTGTCGATGTGCAGTCCGATGTGTGTATTATTCCTCCCAACTCCTTTGCTTTAGCAAGAACAGTAGAGTATTTTCGCATTCCCCGAAATATCCTAACTATTTGTCTTGGCAAGTCGACATATGCGCGTTGTGGGATTATCGTAAATGTGACACCTTTGGAACCAGAGTGGGAAGGTCATGTGACGCTGGAGTTTTCAAATACTACTACATTACCCGCTAAAATTTATGCGCATGAGGGTGTGGCGCAAATGCTATTTTTGGAGGCTTCTGAAGTTTGTGCTGTTTCATATCGTGACCGCGGTGGGAAATATCAGGGGCAAACAGGCGTTACGTTACCTCGCACTTAAATTTAGCGAATAAATAAAATTTTGTAACCCGGTGGGTTGGCAACTATTGCCATTAGGCTAAGAAAGGGCTTCGTTCCCGCTTGCGCGGGAATGACACAAATTATTTACTTGAGCCAGCCCTGGGTTTTGGACATGAAGTTCCTGGGGCTCCTGCTCAGGCTAATATAGGATATAAAAACAAATACACCTTACTCTTCATCAGGTAATTTGTACTTATCACGCGATGCATCAACGCGTTCACGTAATTCTTTCCCCGGCTTAAAGTGCGGACTGTATTTTGCTTTAGTCACTACTTTTTCACCTGTTTTGGGATTATGGGCATTACGTGGCGGTCTATAATGAAGAGAAAAACTGCCGAATCCCCGGATTTCTATTCTTTGATTTTTAATGAGTGCATCACTCATTAATTCCAATATTCTATTTATGCCATCAGCCACTTGCTTTTCAGTAAGATGCGTCATTCGAGCAGCGATGTGTTCAATGAGTTCCGATTTGATCATACCCACCTCGTGTTGTCGCGTGTTTCAAAGTCTGCTACCAATACAGATTAGGTGCTGACAATGGTCCCTTGTTTTATAAGTATAGACTGGGAAAAAAATTATTCAATATTTTCAAGACAGTTAGTCAAAAGTTGTTTTTCGAGTATGAATATAGGCAAAAACCACGCCCCAACTCATTTCAACTTTAGTATGCGCTGTTACAGTAAAATGAGTACAGGATAATGTTTTGCTGGTTGTAATTACGGTACTCAGTTGTGGAAGCTTATCCAGTTTGGCGCAGAGGTTTTCCCATATGGGACCAATAAACGCAGTGGAATTAATAAAAACAAGCGTTGCCTCTGTTAGATTCGCTTCAAGAAAATCACCTAAAATAAACTGAATCTTTTTAGCGTGCTCAGTATAGTTCTTCAATGCTGCCAATTGCTTGACCCGTAGGCATGCATCAAAGTACAGTTCGGGGAATAATTCGATTCCAACACTTTTGCGGACGGGAAAAACCATGCTGCAGGCTAAAACCGCTTTCCCTATCCCTGAGCCCAAGTCATAAAATACCGTGTTTTCATCTGGGTTGGTTAAGGACAACAGTGCGATAAATGATAAGAACTCAATTTCTCCATAAGCATATTCCATTGCATCATGCTTCTGGCGCGCATTTCGAGAAAGAATAAAGCCGTTAGAATCCGTGTAAATTTGGTGAAATACTTGGGCGTGTTCTAGCAGATTTAAAGATTTTTGCCACCGGCTAACACTGAGCTGTTTGCTTTTGCACCTTAAATGAAGAAGTAAGGCTAAGAGTACAAGGAGCAAACAAATAAAATAAAGTATGGAATGGCCCAAGAGTAAAATCCTTCTCAAATATGCAGCTGATTTTAGCTGTTGCTCTAGAACCTTAGAAAAATAAGAGTCTAATTAGTATATCTTATTCTCATGTTGAGATGCTACCTGTTCCAAAGTATCCAAATGGTTTCGTTTTATCCTTTTTTGTTCCAATTTAATTAGTTTAAAGAAGGCTATGCTTATTATTTCGAACTTATAATGCATTTCTTCTCATTAACCCCATATAATCATAAAGCATAAATAGTCTGTCTTATTGCATTATAATCGAGTAAAATTTCCGCATGTAGTATAGAATTATAGTGTTAAGTATTATTTTTGTTTAACGTTTTTGTTTCTAGAAATCGGGAGTAACTGTAAATTATGTCTTATGATGTTTATAGTTAATATTTCCTTAATTTTGATTCATTAGAATGAAGTTATATTGAGGGGTAGGAGAGCATTATGGCTGGTTTTTTTAGTAACCGAGCTTATGTACATCATGAAGCTAGGCCACGCGCAGAATACAATTTTATCAACGTTGGTAATGAGCAATTTCATGCCGTTGCTGTCGCAATGATTGATTCGTTACAAAGCATTTCCCAACGAGGTAATGATGCTACCTTGAAAAAAATTTTGGAGCGCTTTTATCTTCATTTCCCCAAATATATAAGTAACCAACCTTATTTAACACTTTCAGAACGTATGGGTATGTTGCTCAATACTTCTCGAAAGTCAGAGTTAGTGGAGTGCATGGCTTATGTGCTACGCCAGCTTGCAGTGGATGAGATCTATACTCATCCATTAATGTATCGTGAAGTATTTGATGGGTTAAGTGCTGACACACCAAAAAGTTATTTGCGTGATCCAGAGGTCGAACTACCATCAAGTGCTTTAAAGGCCTTAGCTCAGGTGCTGGGAATTAGTGTAACGCTATCTTTTAAAGAACTTGGAAAGGAACTGAGAAGAAGAGATGTATATGATGGAGAAGCATGATGTCTAATAAAATTAATTTAGTAATTCAAGTTCAAGGGGATCAGTATTTCCCCGCTGTAAAACATAAAGCAGATTTTGCATATGTTGGTCAATTAGCCATTAATGCTCCTAAACCTATTGAAAATACAAAAGAGCAGGGAGAAACTTTAAGCGATATTATGACGCTGATTGCAGAAGACAATAAACAGCTATTACAGTCTTATGAGCAATGGCGTAAGACTATTTTAAGCATGGTTGTTGCCGGTGAATTAACCCTGGAACAACTAATGGGACTCTATATTACCTTTTTACCTGCGCAAACGAACAATACTATATCGTTTGCCCTTGAGCAATCAAACAGAAAACCTGTTATTGCTGGTATTCCACAAGAACGAGAACAACAAACGATTGAACTGCTAGTAAATGCGTTAGCGAGTTGGATCAGTACAAAACAAGTTGAACCTGATAGTTTATTCGATCAAATAGAAAATCAATCTACTGTTACATTGAGATAAACTTTTAAGTATAGCGAAGCAGAATCTGGTTTATACGCTACATTCCCTTTTCTGCTCCTAAGGTATGCGTTCACCCTATCCACTGAGCGGTATATCTTGCGCGACAATAACACTTCGCAAATCTCACATTATTTTCGCGCAACTCACTCAAATCCAACCGTTCCCCAAGATGCAAGCAATTCCCTGAACGGTTACCTTCTAGATTTGTGAAATTACAGAAATCCGTGCTCTTTCATCCATTCATCATTAGCAAATTTCGACATGTAATTCCGAATTGAGTCAGGCAAAATAACCAGACATTTTTGATCACTGTTTAGGGATTTTGCCGCGTGGAGCGCTGCCCACATTGCCGCACCAGAAGAGCCCCCTACCAGTAAACCTTCTTCACGAATTAAATCTCTTGCAGTGCGAAATGAATCCAGATCATTCGTTTTAATGTATTTATCAATCAAACTATTATCTAGAACTTGTGGGAAGAAGTCATAACCTATCCCTTCCACGTCATAGGATTTAATTTCAGTACCCCCACCAAGAATGGAACCTTCGGGATCCACACCAATAATCTTAATCTCGGGATTATATTCCTTAAGACGTCTGGCAATACCCGTAATTGTACCCCCAGTACCTACCCCTGCAACAACCATATGTAAGTCTTTGCCAAAATCCTCAATAATTTCTTGAGCAGTACCATAATAATGGGCATTGGGATTATTGGGATTGGCATACTGATCAAGGATATGAGAATTAGGAATTTCTGCTTGCAAGCGTTTCGCTAAAGAAATATGGCTTTCCGGATCGTCATAAGCGGCTTCTGTTGGGGTACGATAAATTTTGGCTCCCAAGCGCTCAAGTACAGACTGTTTTTCCTGACTCATTTTCTCGGGCATGGTGATGATTATTTTATAGCCGAGTACAGCGCCTGCTAACGCAATGCCTATTCCTGTATTTCCAGAGGTAGGCTCAATGAGCGTGTCACCAGGCTTGATATGGCCCTCGCGCTCAGCATGAACAACCATTTCATACCCAATACGATCTTTAACAGAACCGCCTGGATTAAAAAACTCACATTTTGCATACAGTCCGCAATTGAGATCACGACCTAGACGATTAATTTTTACCACAGGGGTCTGTCCAATGGTGGCGAGTATGTTGGGATAAATCATATTTAGTCCTTTATTGAAAGTGGTTTGATTCTGATTATATGATTTTTAATCAAAAAAAAAAATTCTTGTTGGATTTAGGTGGTGATTTTAAATTTTTTAATTTATATTTATTTTTCGAACAACAAAAGCAGGGAGCAAAATATGTTTAATTTAAAGTCACTTAAGTGGTGTTTGGGTATTGCTTTATCTTTGGGATTATGTGCATGTATGGATATGCAACGTTCAGAGCAAATGAATTCTCAAGGCTATGAACAAATGAATACTCAGAACAAGCAACAAACGGCGAATAAACCTAAAGCGCAAAAGACCTACGCTTCAAAAGATCCTACTCAAAAAGCAACTCCAGGTCCAAAACGTAATGCTGCACCACAAATACCTGTAATACAATAATGTTGCGCATCTAACTTTCCCGCTGCTAAGCGGGAAAGCAATTTTCCTATTTAAAACTATAGCCTTCATCCCTGGCTAAACGTTCCTCTTCCAGTTCTCTCTGTATTTCCATTGAATCCAGTCCATCTTTAATCATCTCATCTCGCACAAATTGTCGAGAAGCATAATCTCCAAAGAAACTCATTTTCTTTCCATCTTTTTCAAGACCGCGATGAGATGTTCTTGCGTTTTTATGATCCCGCAGTACAGTTTGCGCATGAATAATACTTTTTTCTTTCATTATTGAACCTTATTTTCCTATATATTTTAATAAGCCCTCCTTGCATTTTTAGAAGCAAAAAAATCCATTTTTGCTTCGAATAAGCCAATGATTATCAAGGAGTATGCCTGTTTTCTTCATAAAGGAGACATACCCCAAATTAGCAGAGCAACTATGTAATAGATTCACATAGTTTTTTCAAGCGATTATCTAAAAGAATTATTCGGGGGCAATCATTTTTTCTGGTCTGACCCATTCCGCAAACTGTTCTGCCGTTAAGATCCCCAGCTTGACTGCTGCCTCTTGTAAGGAAGAATTGTCATGATGCGCAGTTTTAGCAATTTTCGCTGCTTTATCATAGCCTATGTGTTGATTGAGCGCTGTGACGAGCATTAAGGAATGATGTAAGTAATAATCAATGACCTTGTGATTGGCCTCAATCCCCTCAGCGCAAAACTCTTGGAATGAATGGCAAGTATCGGCGAGCAAATTAAGCGAGTGAAGTACATTAAAAATGATCACAGGTTTAAATACATTCAGTTCAAAATTACCCTGGCTGTCGGCTATACCCACAGTGGTATCATTTCCCAGAACCTGCGCACAAACCATAGTCATGGCTTCACATTGAGTAGGATTGACTTTTCCTGGCATAATAGAAGAGCCTGGTTCATTTTCTGGAATAACTAATTCACCAATACCACAACGTGGACCGGAGGCTAACCATCGAATGTCATTTGCAATTTTCATTAAGGCACAAGCCAGTGTTTTCATCGCGCCGTGCGCATTCACCAGAGGTTCATGGGATGCTAGTGCTGCAAACTTATTATCTGCGGTTACAAAGGGTAATTGGGTTATTTGCGCAATATGTTGGGCTACTTTGGTTGCGAATTGAGGATGGGTGTTTAACCCTGTTCCTACTGCCGTTCCACCCGCAGCCAATTCATATAATTCGGGCAATACCCCTTCAAGGCGATGGAGGCAGGCATCAAGCTGGGCAACGTACCCCGAAAATTCCTGGCCTAACGTGATAGGAACTGCATCTTGTAAATGAGTCCGGCCTATTTTGACTATATCTTTAAATGCAGCCATTTTGACAGCAAAGGCATCACGTAAGTTTTTTACTGCGGGGATTAGTTTCTTATTGAACGCAATAGCCGCTGCAATATGCATGGCGGTTGGGAATGTATCATTTGAAGATTGAGACATATTCACATGATCGTTAGGATGAACAGGTGATTTACTTCCCATGGTTCCGCCAGCCAATTCAATAGCACGATTCGAGATGACCTCATTCGCATTCATATTGGATTGGGTGCCGCTTCCAGTTTGCCATACATGCAAAGGAAAATGATCATCTAACATCCCTTTGCTGACTTCATCGGCAGCTTGAATAATTAAATCAGCTTTATCTTTAGGTAATTTTCCTAAGTCTAAGTTTGTTAATGCAGCAGCCTTTTTTAAGATTCCAAAGGCATGAGTGACTTCGCGCGGCATAATGTCCTTGCCTATATTAAAATGATGTAATGATCGTTCGGTTTGTGCTCCCCAATACTTATTGGCAGGAACAGCAATTTCACCCATGCTGTCAGATTCTATGCGTGTTTTGCTCATGGTTTTTAATTTCCTTAATGCGTTTGATGAAATAAAAAATTCTATCACATGGGGCAAAAATAAGTAATTTTTGTTATAGTATTGGCAATTACAGATACGCACTTTGGATGCAACAAGCGCAACCCAGGGTACGTAAGAGAATCAATAAACACATGAGAGCAGTACGCATTTATCAGTCTGGAAACTATCATCCAGGTCAGCATTTAGAATTATCTCCCGAAGCCAGTCAGCATGTTGGCGTTGTTTTGCGCATGCAGCCTGGTGAGCCGCTTACTTTATTTTGTGGTGATGATTACGAATTTGCTGCTACCATAGAATCAGTTAAGAAGAAACAGGTTATTGTACGTATTGGCCCGAGCAAACAGGTAAGCCGAGAGTCGCCCTTAGCCATTCATTTAGCGCAAGCCATTTCCAAGGGGGAGCGTATGGAGTTTGTAATGCAAAAGGCGGTCGAATTGGGCGTAGCGAGCATTACTCCTATTATTACTGAGCGTTGTGTCGTCAAGCTAGATAAGGAGCGCATGGCAAAAAAACTGCACCAATGGCAAGCGATTGTCATTGCTGCTTGTGAACAATCCGGGCGTAATACAGTTCCCCTAGTACATACCCCAATGTCCCTAGATGATTATATGCATGCGGCGCAAGCAGAGTTACGGTTTATCTTACATCCAGGTGAAAATAAAAATTGGCGCGATTATGCGATTGGTTCGTCTGCGATTGATTTGCTTATTGGTCCTGAAGGAGGGCTAAGTGAGCATGAAGTCCAATTTGCTTGTAAGCACAGGTTTCAGCCTCTATCCTTAGGCCCAAGAATTTTACGAACGGAAACTGCTGCGATTACTGCGTTAAGTGTGTTGCAAGCCGTAGGTGGTGATCTATAATAGAATTTGTGGGCCAGTTTCTCTTGCAGCAAAAACCGTGAAAAATGGTGAGTTTAGGCGCAGTTTGAATGACAAATCTTTTGACTATAGTTAAGATGATGTGATCGATTCAGAAAATTTTTCATTCAAACTATGCCATTACCCATGATGCAGTGAGGGTTGGCAATTAACGAATTTTAAACAACAGAGGTTGAACATGAGTGATCTTATTAAAACGATAACAGATGCAAGCTTCGAAAACGATGTAATCAATGCAAATAAGCCTGTATTAGTTGATTTTTGGGCTGAGTGGTGTGGTCCATGCCGTGCATTGACCCCTATATTGGAAGAAGTAGCTGCTACTCATGGAGAGCAAGTAACTTTTGCCAAAATCAATATTGATGAACATCCACAAACTCCTGCAAAGTTTGGGGTGATGAGTATTCCTACATTGATTTTATTTAAAAATGGTCAAGTTGAAGCAGTTAAAATGGGTTTGCTTTCAAAATCTCAATTAAGTGCTTTTGTTGAGAGTCACGTTTAATTTTTTATTTTTCTATATAAAAAATGTTGTATCTTTTACTAAAGCTGTGATAGCCTGTCTGCAATATGTGATATAATTTTGAATATATCACATAGGCAGCAGAATCCTTAGCTGCTATTCTTAATAATATTTTTCCCGGATACCCAATTCGATTAATCAACAAATCAAGTGAGAAGTATGAATCTTAGTGAACTTAAGCAATTGCCTATTGCCGATCTTTTTAACATCGCACAAGAGATTGGTGTCGAGAATCCTTCCCGTATGCGCAAACAAGAAATTATTTTTGCCATTCTTAAAGCTCATGCCTTAAAGGGTGAAGACATCCACGGTGATGGTGTTTTAGAAGTCCTGACGGATGGTTTTGGTTTCTTGCGTTCTGCCGATGGTTCTTATTTGGCAGGCCCTGATGACATTTATGTATCACCTAGCCAAATCAGACGTTTTGGTTTGCGTTCTGGAGATACTATTTCCGGTAAAATTCGTCCTCCCAAAGACAGCGAACGTTATTTTGCTTTGTTGAAAGTTGATGAAATCAACTATGATTCACCTGATAGTGCCAAAAGGAAAATTTTATTTGAAAACCTTACCCCTCTGTTTGCTACAGAGCGCCTGGTGATGGAACAAGGAAATGGCAGCACTGAAGATTTGACCGCACGAGTTGTTGATTTATGTGCTCCATTTGGTCGAGGACAACGTGGTCTGATTGTTTCTCCACCCAAAGCGGGTAAAACATTAATGTTGCAAAATATTGCACGTTCTATAGAAAAGAATTACCCAGAATGTTACCTCATTGTATTACTGATTGATGAGCGTCCTGAAGAAGTAACCGAAATGCAGCGTTCTGTAAAAGGTGAGGTAGTTGCCAGTACCTTTGATGAGCCCGCTAACCGCCACGTTCAAGTTGCTGAAATGGTGATTGAAAAAGCCAAGCGCTTAGTTGAACACAAACGTGATGTGGTTATTTTACTTGACTCAATTACTCGTTTAGCCCGTGCGTACAACACCGTGATTCCTTCTTCTGGTAAGGTATTGACTGGTGGTGTCGATGCGAATGCATTGCAAAGACCTAAGCGTCTATATGGTGCTGCACGTAATATAGAAGAGGGTGGCAGCCTGACTATTATTGCTACGGCTCTAGTGGATACTGGCTCAAAAATGGATGAAGTGATTTACGAAGAATTCAAGGGAACCGGTAACATGGAAATTCACTTGAGTCGTAATATTGCTGAACGTCGTGTGTTCCCTGCGATTAATATTAATCGCTCAGGTACACGTCGTGAAGATCTATTATTAAGTCCAGAAGATCTACAACGTACTTGGATATTGCGTAAAATTCTGCAATCTATGGATGAGTGCGATGCGATTGAGTTCTTGCTTGAGCGCATGAAGAACCATAAAACCAATGCTGAATTCTTTGATGCAATGAAACGTCAAGAATAGCATCTGTTATAAAAATTGTAGCCTGGGTGAAGGCGTAGCCTAGCCCGGGAATGGTTTCATTCTTTTTAGAACTGTCATTTGAAAAATAAGTAAGATAAAAACTGAATTCACAAAGCAGTTTTGAGCTTTGAAAGAAGGTTTATTTTTTAGTTTTGCTATAAACTTTCTCCAGGTTATGGCTGTCCTTACGACCATCAAGTTCAAGGACTAAATGTTTTATATCCCGAGGACACGCCGCAGGGATAAGTCAAAAGCTACTAACTTAAATGGAATGCAGCTGCGCCTTTACCCAGGCTACTCTAGGGGATAATTAATGAAATACTCTGATCTAAGAGATTTTATTGCACAATTGGAATCACGTAATTTATTAAAACGCATAACCTACCCTGTATCGCCGTATCTTGAAATGACCGCAGTGAGTGATCGGGTTCTACGTTCTGGCGGCCCAGCGCTTCTCTTTACCAATCTTCCGCATCATAAAATGCCGGTTTTAACCAATTTGTTTGGTACCGTTGAACGTGTAGCAATGGGAATGGGGGAGGACAGTATTAGTGCATTAAGGGAAGTAGGCAAATTATTGGCTGCTCTAAAAGAACCCGATCCCCCCAAAGGCTTTAAAGACGCGTTTAATAAACTTCCGTTGTTAAAACAAGCATTAAATATGGCACCAAAATATGTAAGCGGTGCAGAATGCCAAACTCATGTTTGGGAAAAAGATGAAGTAGATCTTACTTCTTTACCTATTCAAACGTGCTGGCCTAAAGATGCAGCACCCCTAATAACTTGGGGGCTTGTAACTACCAAAGGACCTCATCAAACCCGTGAAAACATGGGGATTTATCGACAACAATTGTTGAATAAGAATCAATTGATTATGCGTTGGTTATCCCATCGTGGGGGAGCATTGGACTACTTCGCATGGCAACAGGCTTATCCGGGTGAACGTTTTCCAGTTTCCGTGACTTTAGGGGCCGATCCTGCAACGATACTTGCTGCTGTGACGCCGGTACCTGATACTTTGTCTGAGTATGCCTTTGCTGGCTTATTGCGCGGCCAACGGACTCGATTAACGCGGTGCATTGGGAATGACCTCCATGTTCCAGCGAGTGCGGAAATTGTTTTAGAAGGTTATTTAGAGCCTGGGGTAGAAGCTCCTGAAGGACCGTACGGAGATCACACAGGTTATTATAATGAAGTCCAATCGTTTCCTGTGTTTACTGTAGAACGTATTACTCATCGAGATAATCCCATTTATCATAGTACCTATACTGGTCGACCACCTGATGAGCCAGCAATTTTAGGTGTTGCATTAAATGAAGTATTTATTCCTTTGTTACAAAAACAATTCCCAGAGATTGTTGATTTCTATTTGCCACCAGAAGGATGTTCTTATCGTTTGGCAGTAGTCACAATGAAGAAGCAGTATCCTGGTCATGCGAAGCGAATTATGATGGCGGTTTGGTCTTTTTTAAGACAATTTATGTATACCAAATTTGTAATCGTCTGTGATGATGATATTAATGCACGCAATTGGCAGGATGTGATTTGGGCAATGACTACGCGTATGGATCCTGCACGAGATACCGTAATGATGGAAAATACACCAATTGATTATTTGGATTTTGCTTCACCTGTTTCTGGTTTGGGTTCAAAAATAGGAATGGATGCAACTAATAAATGGCCAGGCGAAACACAAAGAGAATGGGGTGAGCCTATTGTGATGGATGAAGAGATTCTAAAAAAGGTTAATGGATATTGGTCTTCTCTGGGGTTAGATGAATGAAGGAAAAAACAATTAAAGCTCATGTAGAGGATATTTCCCCGCTTACTGACAGCATAATGCGTTTGATTTTAGCACCTGAACGATACATACCCTACCAAGCGGGTCAATATCTGCAAATTCTTTTTGGTGAGGAAGCATTTAGCTATTCCATTGCGAATGCTCCATTAGGATCGCATAAGTATGAATTGCACATTCGTCATAGTTTGGACAACCCTTATAACCAGCGACTATTTGCTCATATAAAGGAGTATGGTTCTGTAACTATTCGTTTACCTTTTGGTGAGTGTTCCATTGAACATTTACATCCGCAACCTCCTATATTATTTATCGCGGGTGGCACTGGTTTTGCACCGGTAAAAGCGATGATCGAGCAGTTATTATCTACTTCCGATACTCGACCTTTTGAGTTATTTTGGGGGGCTCGTTTGCAAAATGATTTATATATGGATGAGAAGGTAACGAGCTGGCAGGCACATGTTAGTCGGTTTACTTATGTTTCTTCAGTCTCAGAAGACAATACGGTGCCTCTTGTTTCGCTTGTGCTTGCAAAACATCCGCATGATCTTGGCGAATGGCAAATCGTCATTAGCGGGCCTTTTGATATGGTGTATAGCACGCGTGATGCATTAGTAAATAGTGGCGTTTCACCTACATATTTATTTTCAGATGCATTTAGTTTTGAAGCAAAATAAGGAAGATTTTTATGGAGACTTTATATCAAATTCTAGGTCTTATTGGTGCCGGAATGATCATTTTTATTTTGTACCGCACAGTCAAAGGAAGGCCTGAGCAATTTAGTAAGGAAAATCTAAATAAAAGTTTTTATACCATGGGGGTTTTGGCGCTTGTTTTAATTGGTTTCATAGCGCTCTTAGTTTTAATTTTAAGAAACACCTAGAAACATGAGCTAAAAGCGGAACTCGGGTGTACAGAAGATAACTGGTTTCGCTTTGGTACTCTTAACACACCCAACTGAAGATCCCTTACTACGTCTTCTAATTCACCTTAAGTTTTACTTGACCTATAACAATACCCACGTCCCGCCGCTTGTCCGCGGGATCTAGGGATTGAGGCACTAAGCTTTCTTTTTCCTGGATGCTGCGAACAAGTCGCAGCACGTAGGGCATAGTGGCTATCAAGGAAAACATAGGGTGAATTTGGAAGCACTACGTTTGAGATGACGTATCCTAGTGACACTGACCTGCTTTACGTCACCAAGGTTACAATTAGTACTAATGGGGAGGATTTGCATTTTTATAATGTCCTTCCTTTTCTTTTAAATAATATCCAATATGGGGATTATTAATTGGCATTTTGCTTGTGTCTGCGATTAGCATGCACTCTTCAACATATGTAATTTGACTGCTGTCATCAACTAATAAACGATACCAAGGGTTTCGAGTGGCAAATTCACGTTTTGGTGCTTGTGGATTATAGCGTCCTGATGCCTGAAATAAGGGATCCACATCCACTACAATTGCTCTGTAGCGACTGTGTTTGTGAATCACTAAATCTCCGATGTTGAATTGTGCAATTTTATTCATATAAGCCTCTTTGTTGGGCGTCTTGAATAATATATCGGTAAAAATAAAAGAAGCTTAAGATCAAAAAATGGAATCAGTAAATTTTAATTGGTATAGAGTGTAGTTAACCCGGGTTGCCCAATTCGAGGTAGGCAGCGAGTCCCGGGTTAAGATAATAAATTACTTAAAACAATATAAGTTTAGGCTCCATTAGCCCGCCGTTAAAATGGTGCCGAGATCTTCAAGGGTCCCATCAACTGGAGCTTCTATTCCTTTTTGGTCTTCAGCCTTATCAAAGAATAAAGAGGCTCTCTTTGTTATTGCTTTTGAGTAGAGTAATTTCCCAATGGTAATGACACTAAGCAAAACATTAAGGATGGTATCTTGCCATGAGCGGTGCCCACTCATGAGGTCATCATGACTATGTAATCTTGCTTTAACTGTCATTTTAAATTTTTGATAGGATACATTGCTTGGAAGTTGTTCCGGGTTGTGACTGATAAATTGATCGACATCGTTTTTAAGCGCATCAATAAGCTGGGAAATTACTTTCTGTTCTTCGGGAGGTAAAGTTTTTGCATAAACCCTCATGCCGTCAATATTTGTATATAGTTCTACCATTTTTGCAGCATATTGTGCATATTTGCCCCCTTTTTTCTTAAAGAAGGAAATCACATTTTCTGGTTTTGCAGCGGGATCGTTGATTATTGGCGGTTTTAGGTCTGCTTCTATAAGTTTCACCACAATTCGGTTAAGGGCGGCTTGCATTTTGATGCCATGAAATTTATCAATTTTAGTAGTAATTATTTTGAGCAATTCCTGACTATTGCCGGATGCAATGTATTTGTTAAATAACCCCTTTTTTTCATTAACTAGAAGTTCTATAAATTGATCGCGAGTCTTTTTATCTCTAGGAAGGAAAAAATCCTTAGGATAATAATGTTGATTTCGGCCATTGACGTACGTGGTGAGTTCCTTTTTAAGCTCAAGGACTAGTGCTTCTCGCTCTTTTTTTACCTCGTCTACTTTTGGTTTTTGCCGTTTTATGTGACTCGGATGGTCTTTCCTTACGTGAATCGGTCTTTCTTGTTTTCGCCTTTCGTTCTCAGGTTCTTGTCTTTGTTGTTCCAGTTTTAGTTTCTCTTGTTGTTCCTGTCTTTCTCGCTCTTCGAGTTCTTTAATTTGTCGTTCCAGTACTTCAAGTTGTGCATTAAGTTCTTCAACGGCTTCTGTTTGTATCCTACTTTCATTATTAAGTTGAACAATTTCCTCGGGGATTGTATCGAGTTCCTCATAGTTTTTAACTAATTTTGTTTTAATTTGTTCTAATTTTTCTAAACCCAAAGTTATGTCTTTTGCAGTTTCTTGGTCCACTTCAAGCATATAAGCAACTTGGTAAAGTTTTTGGGGCACAACTTGCAATAAGTTCTCTCTATCTGTTTTGTCCCAAGTCCATTTGTATTTGCTAGGATTCTCTTCCAGTATTTCCAGTAATAAGGCAAATCCAGTGTTTTTCGGATGTTGTGCACTTTTAATCTCTGCTTTATCGGTAAGATCTACAAGTGTGTTTTTGTTATAGCCGCTTTTTAGATGTTCATTGACTTGTTCTAATAACGTATTTAACTTTCTTGATTTTTCTAGGAGTTCTTGATTGTGTTGTTTTTCCTTGCTTAGCGTGGTTACTAGTTCTTGGATATAATCCAAGACGTCTTGTTTCACGTCTGTATTTAATCGTACTGATGGGTTCAAAAGGGTTTTTGCTAGAGTTAAAGCGGAGGGAACGTCTTGTTCTATAAGTGTAATGTTTTTTTGATTCAGTGTTTGTAATGTCTTTTGTTTTTCAGCTATTTGCTGCTGTAACCCCACGATTATTTCTTTTCGTTCTTCAATTTGTTTTTGTTTATTTTGATGCTGGAGGATTAATTCTTCTTTACTGATCATTTCTTATACTCACATCTAAATGATAAAATCGTGCGCATTATAGAGCGCATTTATTAACTGATTATTAAGAAACAGTTATTATGTTTAAAATAAACTCATAAAGAGTTAAATAAAGTAAACAGCTAAAATAATGCCTATCTCATAAAGAAGGCAAAGGGGGACCGCCAACATTATTTGAGAAAAAACATCGGGAGGAGTAAGTAGCATGCCTACAATAAAAGCGCCAACAATGACATAAGGTCTGATTTTTTTTAAGGTGATTACCTCAATAATTTTTAAGCGCACAAGCACAAAACAAAGCAAGGGTACCTGAAAGCAAAATCCGAAGATCATGAGCATCCTAGTGATAAAATCAAGAGCATAGGCCATGTCAGGCATATAACGCACTCCTTTAGGTAAGGCATGTGCGAAAAAATGAAACATGAATGGCAAAACCAGATAAAAGCAAAACAAGACTCCGGCAAGAAACAACAAAAGACTAAAGATTAGGGTGATACGTAGAGTGGTTTGTTCTCTTTGATAAAGGCCGGGACTTATAAAACGCCAAAGTTGAAATAAAGCAAAGGGGGCGCTAAGTAACATGGCTGCATCAGCAGCAAGTTTTAGTGGCGTAAATATAGGGGATGTTATATGGGTAGCAATTAAACTTTCTTGAGCCGAAAGAGTACGCAGTAGTGGGTTAACTAGGGTTTGGTATAAATCATTAGCAAGAAAGAAGAAAATAAAAAATAAGCTGCCAAACCAAATGAGAGTTTGCAATCCACGACGTCGTAGTTCTAAAAGATGATTTAACATGGGGTCTTTATGAATATAGAAACTGTTCTTCACCCTCTCCCAAATTGAGAGAGGGACGTTTTTTAAGCCTCGGCAAGCTCTTTAATTCCTTTGTTTTTAATTCCGATTTTTTCGGGTCGAATTTCTCTTAAACGATTAAATTGATCGACAAAAACAACCGTAGGAACTAGGCTTTCACATTCTTCTTCTAGTACTTGAGTAAAGGAAGCAATAATAATTAAATCTCCTGGAGTTACTAAATGTGCTGCTGCCCCATTAACACAAATTTCAGTAGACCCTGGTCTGCCGGTAATCGCATAAGTTTCAAATCGCGTTCCTGCCGTGATGTTCCAGACATTGACTGCTTCGTAAGGTAATATGTTTGCTGCCTTAAGCAGTTCAGGGGAAATAGTAATACTTCCCTCATAATCCAAATCAGCTTCCGTGACACAAGCACGATGGATTTTGGATTTTAACATTTTTCTATAAGCCATAGTGATTCCAGCCTTGTTCATAGTGGGCGAATTTTACACCAATTTTTGAAGATTATGCTATATAAATTTGATTACTTGGATTCCACGTATATTGCGTCTAGTAGTGGTAAACCGGGAGAGTTCCTTTCCTTTCTGGAGGCTACTTTTTATTGAGGATGCACGTTATAATTGGCTTTTACTTTATGGGGATAAATGGTGAGGCATAGCCCGCGTAAGCGCTTTGGCCAGAATTTTCTACAAAGTCGACATATTATTGATGGCATTGTACGTGCTATTAATCCGCAAACAGAAGATAATATACTGGAAATTGGCCCTGGCCTTGGTGCTTTAACTGAGCCGTTGTTGCGCCGTTTAAATCATCTAACTGCAGTTGAAATCGATACCGATTTACAAAAATATCTTTCGGAACTAGCTATTGCTCAGGGGAAATTGCATTTGATTGGTGCAGATGCGTTGACTCTTGATTACAGCCAATTTGGTCCTCGCTTACGGGTGGTAGGTAATTTACCGTATAATATTTCCACTCCTTTGCTCATTCATTTATTGCAGTTTGCCTCATGTATCGACGACATGCATTTTATGTTGCAAAAAGAAGTAGTAGAACGAATGGCAGCAGAACCGGGTAGTAAGGCTTATGGACGACTAACGGTAATGTTGCAATATCATTGTGCTGTGGAGCATTTGTTTGACGTTCCCCCTGAGTCTTTTGATCCACAGCCTAAAGTAGATTCCGCGGTGGTTCGTCTTGTACCCCATCGCGTTTCACCCTTTGAAAAGGTTTCTATGGCGCAGTTAGAGCGTTTGGTGGCTAATGCATTTTCCATGCGTCGTAAAACGTTGAATAACAACTTAAAGGGAATCATCACGGCTGAGCAATTATGCACTTTAGGTGTTGATGGAAGTAAACGTCCAGAACAAATTTCCATTTCGGAATACGTTCAACTAGCGAAATTTATTTCCAATTAGTGTAAAATTAATCATCATGGATATAATTTTTTCAACTTGGAGTTATTAAATTATTATGGAGATGGCTTTGTTTCATCGTCAACGTCAGCGTAAAGGTTCTTTGTCTTCACAAGGTAAATCTTTAAAAGATTTAACACGCATCGTCAATTCGAATCTTCTTTTGTCGGAAGACAAGAGACAGATCTTATTAAAAAAGATGCGGATGTTATCGGGTCTGGAAACGGCACGATATGATAGCTTATGCGGCATTCTTATCGATAATTTAGTTCACTATTGCCAAAATTTACCTGAGACAGCGAACAGTTATTATTCGCAGCAGGGCGGCTTAGTGGATCATGCACTGAACCGTACGGAAGCGGCGTTGAGTCTTTTTCAAGAATTTATGGTACAAGATCAGCCAGAATTATTATCCGAGGAGCAAAAACTTTGGCAATATGCTCTTTTTTCAGCTGCACTACTTCAAGGCATAGGCAAGTTATTTGTTGATTTCCGTGTTAGCTTCTATGATACAAATGGTCAATTTTTAAAGGAATGGAATCCCTTGCTTGAAAGTATGACCAGCACGGGGATTTATTACTTTTATGAGTTTCAAAAAGAACCTGAAATTGAATTTCGACGTCGTCTGAATTTATTGTTAGCAAGAGCAATAATGCCAGGTAGTGGTTTTGCTTGGATCGCCTCTAACTCTGACGTTCTTGAAGTGTGGCTGGCCTTATTAAATGAAGACGAGCGCTCTGCGGGTACTTTGGGAGCCATATTAATTCGCGCGGAAGCTATTGCGATTCAGCGTTATTTACTTGAATTTATGACGCGAGGCCTTGCCGCTGCTTATGGGGGCGGGCGTTACCGCGCGGGTACATTTTCTGGTGGCCAGCCAGAAACCTTGTTAGAGAAAGAACAGGCTGTAGGCATGGAGTTTATTCAATGGATGATTAAGGCTCTGGACGCAGGCCGGATTATGATCAATAAAGCCCCATTATTTATGGTTCCCGGAGGTCTATTGATGTGTGCGGAAATGTTTCAATTATTCGTACGCGAACATCCTGAATATAAAAATTGGCAAGCGGCTCAAAATGGATTTTTATCTTTGGGCTTGCATAATCGTGCTGCTGATGGTGGTGTATTAAGTCGATTTGATATTAAAGGAAAAATGGAGGGGGGCGTTGTATTTTCCAAGTATGCGCTCGCTTTGCCTGAATCAGTAAAAGTGGCTAATCCGAATACAGGAAAAGTAGAGTCCATGTCTGCAACAGAATTGATTCATAAAGCACAATTTAGCAGTCAACTTACCCAGCAACAAAATATTGGTTTGACCAACTCGTTGCACAAATTAGATGCCACTGGAAAATGGCATGCGATTGAAAACGAAGGGAGTGCATTAAGGCCGGGAGCAAAAAACGGTGCCTGATTATGCAATTGGTGATGTGCAGGGTTGTTACGAGCCATTACAACGACTGTTGGAGTTAATCGATTTTGATGATAAAGCGGATCGTTTATGGTTCGTTGGTGACTTGGTGAATCGTGGTCCTGATTCTTTAGCGGTCTTACGTTTTGTTAGTTCCTTACCTGTTACGCCAAGAGTGACTTTAGGCAATCATGATTTACATTTATTAGCTACATTATTTGGTGATAGGCCATGGAAAGGTCATGATGATACCTTGCACGAAGTGATGCAGGCTAGTGATGGAGAAGCTCTAGGTCATTGGTTGAGAATGCAATCCATTTTGTATTACTCACCAGAACTTAATGTGGTGATGTGTCATGCTGGAATTTGTCCTTTATGGGATTTATCACAAGCAATACAATGTGCCCAAGAACTTGAAGAAGTGCTTGCGGGGGATAGCTATCGCGATTTTTTATCGCTTTTATATGGTAATCAGCCGGATAGGTGGTCTGGTGATTTACAAGGCATGGACAGGCTACGGTTAATTACTAACTATTATACACGCATGCGTTTTTGTGATGCCCAAGGAAAACTCGAGTTGAGTTATAAAGGAACTATTGCTCAAGCGCCAGCAAATCTTTATCCTTGGTATGAAGTACCTCATCGTAAAGAAATTGATGCGGATATTGTATTTGGGCATTGGGCTGCTTTAATGGGGGAATGTCCTCATCCTAAAATTCATGCAATAGATACCGGATGTCTGTGGGGCGGCCAATTAACTGCATTGCGCTTGCAGGATATGCAACGATTTGCAGTGTGGAACAAAAAATGATGTTACTAAATAAATTTAGCTCCATACGTTTATCCTATATGCATGTTTTGGGGAGAGCAGTTATGTTGTTCTTCCTCTGTTGCCTGTTTGGATCTAAAGCTTGGTGTCTCTCTACTACAGAAGATGTAAACGTAAAACAAGCAGAGGAACGGCTACAAAAAGCAATAGAGAATCCAGAGTTTATGTTGCACAATTGGATAGAGCTGCCAACCTCTCCTGCATCGCGAAGTAAAACCATCCATCACTTGAGTTTAAGAGAAGCAATTTTGTTGGCTTTACGATATAACTCCAATATTCAAAATGCTGAATTGGATCGAATTGTACAACGTTATCAATTGCGCTTGGCAAATAATCAGTTTGAATTGCAATACGCTTTGGGTGCTTCTGGAGTAATCCAAAAAAGTAGGTTTAATGGCGTGGGTAGTGATACAACGCGTACGCTCCTAGGTAGTCCTGAGTTTAATTTGAAAACAAAGTTAGGCACGGAAGCTAATTTATCAATAAATAATAACGTCAATGAAAATAACAATTACAATCCCGTATTGAATTTTTCTTTGACCCAGCCATTATTACGCGGTTTTGGAAAGGCAGTAAATGAAGCTGCGCTTTTAGATGCTAAGGACAACGAATGGCTGAACAAATTGAACTTGCAGCAATCGGTGGCGGATCAAGTCACCCAAGTTATTGTGGCTTATCGGATGCTTATTTTAAGTGGAAACAATTTGCAGAATCAGCGTTTGCAATTAAAAGAAGCCAAAAAATCGTATGAAATTAATGAGAAAAAAATAAAGGCAGGTCAACTAGAACCCACCGGTAATATTCAGCAGTCTTACCAAATAGAATCCTTAAGTTTGATGGTGGAACAAGCGGAAAACGATTTTGAAACGTCAGCTCAAGATCTTTTGCAAACTATTGGCTTGGATCCCGAGATGCATATATCCGTTCCTAGTGACGTTGCATTAGAAAAGCTTGCTGTTCCTAATTTGCAACAGTCGATTGAGCAAGCGTTGAATCATAACACAGTTTATTTAGCACAAAAGATGACATTACGCGCCGATGAGCGTGCTTATAAAGTGGCTAAAAATCAACAATTATGGCAGTTGGATGTGTCAGGTAATATTCAAAGTGGGGTTGTAAATGATGTGACGGGTGTAAATGGAGGATTTAATGGCATTTATAATGGAAATAACATCACCGAGGCAGCTCGTGTGACCCTAACCGTTCCCTTGCATGACATCAGTCGTCGCAGTCAATTAATTAATGCTAAAGTGCGCTTGGAAAAAGACCGGTTAAATTTACTTGCTACCAAACGAGCATTAATAACTAATGTAACCAATACCATTAATAATATAAGAAGTTTGGCAAAACGTTATCAATTAGCGCTAAAACAAGTGAAATTAGCGGAGCAATCTTATGCATTGGAGAAGAAAAAACAACAAGCGGGAATATCCAGTGCGTTGGATGTAAATAACACTCAAAATCAGCTGATTCAGGCTCAATCTGGATTAATCAATGCAAAAATTGCATATCTAAATCAGATATCCAACCTGCAAAGAATCTTGGGAACCACACTGAATCATTGGCAAATTAAATTAAGGTATGGTGGATGAATAGGTATTTAATCACGTCAAAAGTCATCATTTTATTATTAATCGGGTTGCTTTTGTCTTCATGCGGGCATCATGAGGAGCAAAAAAAAGTGGCGTTACATCAGCATAAAGTCGAAGAACAGACCATGCATAAGACGCTCCATTTTACCGGAACAGTGCAGCCTTTACATGAAAATACGATAGCCAGTCCAATGGAAGCGGTGGTCGAAACAATGAATTTTCATTATGGGCAATTGATTAACAAAGGCGATGTGATTTTAACTTTAAACTCAACCGAGTTGCAGAGACAATTTAATGACACCTTAACGGAATATCTAAAAGCCAAAGACAGTTACACCATCGCTAAAGCTAAATTTGTTGGGACTCAAGATTTATGGGATGCAGGTTTATTATCCAAAAATAATTACATGAGTGAGAAATCGAATGTGGACACGGCGCGGGTTACTTTAATGCAATCTACTCGTAAACTAACGGAAATGTTGGAAAAACTGGATGAAAATAGCCCCAAAAATTTATCTGCATTAAGTTTGGCTGATTTCGATAAAATTAAAAAAATTTTAGCATCTAATCATAATATGATTCATTTAAAATCACCGCGAGATGGAGTCCTACTCTATCCTCCTAAAGCCGGAGAAGATAAAAGTGTGCGTGCTACCGTAGGCTCGACAGTTAAATCAGGTCAGGTTATTGGCTTGATTGGTGATTTATCCGGGATCAGTATTGAAATTGATGTTCCAGAAATCGATATAACCCAAATCCAAGCAGGTATGAATGCCATCGTGAGTGGTGTTGCCTTTGGTAAATATCAATTAAAAGGACAATTGGTAGCAGTGAATGCACAAGCCTCGAATAATAATGGATTACCCTTTTTTACAGCGGTAGTTGAGGTGAAAAAGTTAACCCCTGAGGAGCAGAAATGGATCAAAGTGGGTATGAGTGCATCCATTGAGTTAAGTGTGGATAACGGCAAGCAGCTCATTATTCCTATTGCTGCAATTAAACGCGAAAAAGGACAAAGTATTGTTAGTTTACAAACTAAGTCAGGCGCTCTAGAGAAGCGAGTCATTACAACAGGAGCCGCCCAGGCAGATTCAGTGGTCGTCGAGACCGGTTTAAAAGCTGGTGATGTGGTGGTGTATGAGTGATCTTGTCATTGATTCCAGTAAAAGCAATACCTCCTCTCATGAGGTGACAGAGGATCCAAATATTCTTGAGCGACTCTTAAGTCCCGCAATAACATCGCAACGTAGTCCTGCGAAAAAGACACAACAACCGCTTATGAAGCTTACTGATATTGTAAAGACGTATCATCTCGAAGGAATTAGCACCACTATATTAAAAGAAGTATCGCTGACCGTTTATGAGGGAGATTTACTCGCTATTGTAGGTGCTTCGGGTTCTGGTAAATCTACTTTGATGAATATTCTAGGGCTACTGGATAAAGCAGACACAGGAACTTATCTATTGAAAAATAGGAATGTTGCTGCTTTGACAGATGATGAAGCAGCAGAATTACGTAATCAAAATATCGGTTTTGTTTTTCAGCAGTTCAATTTATTACCAAGATTTAGTGCCATGCAAAATGTGGCATTACCCTTAATTTATCGTGGTGTTGGAGCTGCTGAAATTAAGGAAAGGGTACTTGCTGCTCTTGAACGTGTGGGAATGCGTCAATATGCACAGCATCGACCTACACAATTATCTGGAGGACAGCAACAGCGTGTTGCCATTGCTCGTGCATTAGTAACCGAGCCACAAGTAATTTTGGCCGATGAACCAACAGGTGCGCTCGATTCACGTACTGGTAATGAAGTAATGAATTTATTTTTAAGTTTGCATGCCCAAGGGCGTAGTATCATTATGATTACTCATGATGAACAGATCGCTGCGTTGTGTCAGCGAAAAATCACTCTTGTAGATGGGGTTGTTGTGACGGAGACTGGCGCATGAAGTTTTCCGGACATTGTCAGCAAGCTTTAGTAAATTTGACTGCCGCCAAGTTGCGTTCCTTTTTGGCCGTTTTAGGTATTTTAGTGGGTACGGCTGCGGTTGTTGCTTTAATTAGCTGTGGGCAGTTGGCAACAGAAAAAGCATTATCTCAATTTAAGGCTTTAGGCACGGACTTATTAGCAATTGCGGTTTATCCAAAAACTTCAGAAAAATCTGGCAGTATGGAGTCAATCTCCGTCGCGCAATGGGAACAAATGGCTGATCGTATACCTTATATTATCGATATGGCGCCCTATAGTACGGCCTATCAACCCTTGAGTTTCCAAGGAAAGTTAATGCAAGGAGCCGTTATCGGGGCCAATGAACATTTGCCCAAAATTGTTCATATTAAATTAGCTGCAGGACATTTTGTTTCTTTTGTTGAGTCCTATGAACATTATTGTGTTATTGGTGATGGCTTAGCACGCCAAATCAAAGAGATCAGTTTTGATGACCCCATAGGAAAGCAATTACGTATAGGAAAATCTTTATACACCATCATCGGTGTAGCTGAACCTTGGAAGGAAAACGGGTTTTTCAATGAAGACATCAACCAGGCGGCGATTGTTCCTTTGGCAGGAATTAGTATGATTAGCAAAGAAGCCAAGGTAAATAATGTGGTCTTGGAATTGAAACCAGATAGTCCCATCGATGAGGTAATTGAGGAAATAAAACAAATTATTGGTTCAATCGCGCCCAAATTAAGTGTTTTTTCACGAAGCGCCAAGCAGATTATTGCCAGCATGGAAAACCAGGGACAAATCTTTACCTTATTACTGGCTGTAATTGGAGGAATTTCACTTTTGGTGGGTGGAATTGGCGTAATGAACGTCATGTTGGTCTCTGTGAGTGAACGGAGAAAAGAAATTGGTATTCGTAAAGCGGTCGGGGCAAAAAATAGTGAAATTCAAGCTTTATTTTTAGTCGAGTCGGTCATGCTTTCTTTATTAGGCGGCATACTTGGGGTTATTTTAGGATTAGTTTGTACCCGTATTTTAGCCTATTTCAGTGATTGGAATTTTTCAATCTTTCTTTTGCCCCCTGCTGCAGGCTTTTTGGTATCTGCTGCCACTGGAATTTTCTTTGGCTTTTATCCTGCACGACGTGCTGCAAAGTTAGAGCCCGTAGTTTCTCTGCGTAGTGAGTAGTATGTAGCCTGAGTGCAGCGAAGCGAAACACGGGTTCCGCGTTGCCGCACTCAGGCTACCCTGTTAGATGCCTAGAATTCAGTCTCTATTGCACTGAATATATAAGTACTTTATGATGAAAAAATTCTTTTTATCTAAACGGACTTATATATGTTAAAAAAATCTTTAGGGATGATGGCTCTAGCAGGCATTGTTTCTTTTGCTTTTGCTGATACTCCTCAGCCCCAACCTACTCCTGCGAATACATCAGTACCTTCAAGTTACATGCCAGTAGTGATTAATGAGACGTTTCAAAGTATTTTGCAACGCATGAGCGGTGAAAAACAGGCAATTAATGATCGACAACAAGAGCTGTTAAAAAAACGTTATGATTTGAGTAATAATCCTTCTAAAACGGCAAAAATGTCTAATGGAAAACCCATACAAGAAGGTGTTCGCGTGAAACTTCCTGAGGGAGTGACTTGGGAGCAATTGGCCAAAATGAGTCCTGACGATGTCAAGAAGCAAGGCCTTTTTCCACAGGGTTTCCTACCGTTACCTCACCCCAATCATCCAGAAGGGGGAATGTTATTTCCGAAATTTGCTATTGATGAAATCAAGAAGCAAGAAGACAGAGATTTGACTCGGTTTGATTTGGATTTTGATATCCCAGATCATTTTTTACCCCCTTTTCCTGCGCCTATTTTTTTAACTACTCGGCCTGATCTTGGGGATGTTTCTCAAGGTAAATTGGTTACCATTGAGAATTATTATGAATTGTTTAATGGTTTATTAAACCCTAAACAGCTGGAAGGGTTACGCCTGTTAGTTACCCCATTCCCTCAACAACAATTTAATCAAACTGAAGACCGACGTACTGTCAAACCCAGTCGGGGAGTCGCTTGTTTTGATTGTCATGCGAATGGTCACACCAACAAGGCAACGCATTTGGTCGGTGATATAAGACCCCAAGAATTTCGTCATCGCATCAATACTCCAACCTTACGCGGTTTAAATATCCAAAGATTATTTGGATCGCAACGTGCACTAAAAACAGTAGAAGACTTCACTGAGTTTGAACAAAGAGCAGCATATTTTGATGGAGATCCGGTTATTGCAACTAAAAAAGGCGTTAACATTCTGGAGCGTGGCAGCCAAGTTCATTTTATGGCCGAATTCCAAGAAATTTTGGATTTTCCACCAGCACCTAAATTGACGTGGGAAGGAAAGCTTGATCCTGCCAAAGCAACTCCAGCAGAGCTACGCGGACAAGAAGTGTTTTTTGGTAAGGGAAAATGTTCTAGTTGTCACACTCCTCCTTACTATACTGACAACACCATGCATAATTTACAGACGGAACGATTCTATCAACCACAAATGATTAATGGCATGAAAGCAGTTGGTGATGGATCTATAAAAACATTTCCTTTACGAGGAATTAAAGATTCTCCACCCTATTTGCATGATGGTCGCTTGTTAACTTTGGCCGATACCGTAGAGTTTTTTAACCTGGTGTTGCAATTACAGTTAACCCAAGAAGAAAAAGCGGATTTAACAGCATTTATGGAAGCGCTTTAATACTCACTGTATAATCCTTTTACGTTGGTGGCCTGTACTACCACGGTTTAGGTTTTTGTTGTTCCCGCGAAGACGGGAACCTACTTCTAATCAGGCACAATGCTACTGCAAGAATAGATTCCCGCCTTCGCGGGAATGACAAACAACTCTTAAGTAAGTGGTAGTGAAGCACAGTTGCAACTTGAGTTCCAAGATAAGCAAGACACTCAGGGATTCGCTGTTCAACCAGGCTACTTGTTTTGATAAATGGTCTATCTTAAATTTGAGATGGCAAGCAGGTAACAAAAAAAATCAGGGGGAAAGGCTATGAAAAAATGGGGACTTGCGATAATCGCATACGTTCTGGTACATCATGTTGCCTTCGCACAACAGAATTGGAATGAGTGGGTCGCTGGGGTTAGAGCAGAAGCTTTGCAACAAGGGATTTCCTCTGAAACTTTTGATGAGGCGTTTGCAGGTATCCATGAGCCAAGCCATCAAATTAAGGGGTTTTTACGTTCGCAACCAGAACATCGACTTACATTCATCAAATACCGTAACACGCGCGTTGATAGTTACAGAATTGCTATAGGACGCAAAGAATTTAAGAAAAACCAAGAGGTTTTGGAGGCTGTGGCCAAAAAATATGGGGTAAATCCTTGTTTCATTGTTTCATTCTGGGGAATGGAAACCAGTTATGGTACTTATATGGGTAATTTCCCGGTAGTGAAAGCTTTAGCCACCTTAGCGTATGATTCCAATCGGAAAGAATTTTTCCGAAAAGAATTATTTATTGCTTTGCATATCTTGGATGAAGGACATGTTAGTTTAGCCGATTTCAAGGGTGAGTGGGCAGGTGCCTCAGGCCAACCCCAATTCTTACCTTCAAGCTGGGTGAAATATGCGGTTGATTATGATGGTGATGGTCGAAAAGATATCTGGAGAAGTAAGCCCGATGTCTTTGCTTCAATTGCAAATTACATGAAGCAAAATGGATGGCAAACAGGTGAGCCTTGGGCTATCCAAGTCAAACTACCTCATAAATTTGATATGGCTATGGCAGGCAAAAACAATGTGAAGCCTGTGAGTGAATGGAGTGCGCTGGGTGTGCGTACCGAAAATGGTGAGGCATTGCCTTATCAAAATCTGCAAGCCAGTATTGTTCAGCCATTAGGTGGTCCGACCTTCTTAACGTTCCCCAACTATAAGATGATTTTACACTATAATAATTCAATATATTATGCGGGAGCTATAGGTTACTTAGCGGATAAAATTTGCCAAGGGCAACAAAGGTAGCATTATGGATGATTATCTTGATAAAACAGCCAGTTTAACCCCTTTAGCTAAAAGGATAATCTGTGAGAAAGCCACAGAATATCCTCACACTGGGGCATATAATTTTGTCATGACCAATGGCACTTATTTATGCAGGCGTTGTGGCTTAGCCTTATTTCGCGGCTCAAGCCAATTCAGCTCGGGGTGTGGCTGGCCAAGTTTTGATGATAATATTGTTCACGCTGTAAAGCAGCTTCCCGATCCTGATGGTCAACGTATGGAAATCCTCTGTTCGCGATGCGATGCTCATTTAGGGCATGTCTTTACCGGCGAGTATTTTACCCAAAACAATTTACGCCATTGCGTCAATTCCGCCTCTATTGATTTTGTTGCAGACAGTCAGGTATTGGATACTGAAGAAGCGATAATGGCTGGCGGATGTTTTTGGGGGGTCGATCATTTTTTAAAACAAATACCCGGTGTTCTGCGTGTTGAAGTGGGCTATACTGGGGGCATTACTTTAGAACCAAGCTATGACCAAGTCTGTCAGGGTAACACCGGGCATTATGAAGCAGTACGTGTTATTTATGATAAAGCCAAGACTGATTATCACCACGTTTTAAAACGGTTTTTTGAAATTCATGATCCCACACAAAAATCGGGACAAGGTCCTGACATAGGGCAGCAGTATCAAAGTGCCGTATTTTATTATGATCAGGAACAATTAGCCGAAGCAGAAATTTTAATCCAAATGTTGCAAAAAAAAGGCTTTCAGGTTGCGACTCGCCTTTTTCCTGTACAAACATTTTGGCCGGCAGAAGAATACCACCAGGATTATTATGCCAAACATCATAAAGCCCCTTATTGTCATCAACCCGTAAATCGTTTTGATTAGGCTTAGGTTGTGGAGGTCCAAATATGGAATTTACTTTTCGAATTGCTAAGAAAAAAGATAAAGAAGAGATTTTTAATTTAATCAAGAAACACGCTGAATATGAAAAAAAGAAACCGGAAGAGATTCATTTGACCCTGGACAAAATTGAATCTCATGGTTTTGGGCGAAATAAGTTTTTTTATGTATTATTAGCTGAATATCAGAAAAAACCCGCCGGGTTTGCTTTATTTTTTTTCACTTATTCCGTCCCCGCAGGAGCCCCCGTTCTTTATATTGAAGAGCTATTTGTAGATGAGCTTTATCGTAATCATGGCTTGGGTACATCATTGTTATCTAATCTTGCGCAGCTCGCACTTGAGAAAGAATGTTGTCGTATGGAAGGACATGCGTTTACCTGGAATAAAAAAGGCATTGAATTTTTCGAATTTATAGGGGCTCATCCGCGTACGGATTTGTTGCAATTTCGCTTAGCGGACGAACATTTGCAGAAATTAGCCGCACAAAAATAGAGGCTTTATTTCAGTTTTTTCATGACGATTCCCAAGAAAGGAAATGCGAGCAATTGGATGGCACTGGAAAAAATAACTAAAGCGAGAATGAACGTATCATAGAGTACGCCCATTAATACACTACCCAAAAACCAAGATAGTCCAAACCGGTGTTTCATACTCATGCCCCTAATTTCAAGGATATCATGATGTACTTCTAAGTCTTGGGGGCGCGGATAAAGCCATCGTGATAAGAATAAAGTGAAAGATATGGCTGCGCTGCCATTAAGATAATGATTTTCGTCATTTCCGCGAAGATGGGAATCTATTTCTACATGCAGCACCGAGCCACTTTAAAAATGAATCTCCGCCTTTGCGGAGATGAGAAGGGTAAATCTATTATAAACATCTTAATGAGTATTTAAATACATATGTTCAAATCCTGAAAAAGACAAACTATGATGTTTTCTTTGTGGCGGTTTGCTGACATCAAGACATAAAGAAGGGAATTGCTCTAACAATGCTTTAAAAATACTGTGCATTTCAATGCGTGCCAATTTTGCACCAAGGCAAAAATGACTGCCATAACCATAACTGAAATGTTGGGTTTGTTTATCCTCAAGGGTGATGACATCTGGAGCGTTAAAATAATGGGGATCTCGATTAATGGCGTGTGTCGATATGAAAATCACCTTACCTTTTTCAATCAATTGATTGCCAAGCATCGTTTCATTTTTTGTGACTCGGAAAATAAAAGTTACTGCAGGATCAAGACGGTTGCACTCCTCAATATATCCATCAAGTCGGGGAAGATTATTTCGTACTTGTTGCCAAAGTCCTGGTTGATTTAACAAAATAAATAAATTATTACACAGTTGATCGGTTGTTGTTACTTGACCTGCAACCAGCATCATAATGGCTTGGGAAATAATTTCATCATCCGTTAATCCAAAATGGGTTTGGTGCGCCAATAAGATACTTAAAAAATCAGTTCCTGGTTTTTTTCGACGCTGGACAATTAAACTCGAAAAATAACTATAGAGTTGTTTGGCACTATGATTTACCTTAATGCCATCTTCATCTTGATAACTTGTTGATCCACCAAAAAATTGAGTCATATTATTGGACCAATGATAAAAATCAAGGCGTTCACTATCTGGAATTGCGAACAGTTCTGCAAGCGTCACCGATGGGATGTGTTGGGCAAGTTGAGCAACAAAATCAAAAGGCTTGTCTGCAGTAAATTCAGACAGACATTTTGTAATAGTCTGCTGAATTAAGGGTTTTAATTGCTCCAGACAGTTGTTGCTAAAGCCATGATAACAAATTCGTCTTCGATCAGTATGTTCTGGAGCATCACTCATCACCATCATCTTGCTAACCACCTTAAAAAACTCAGTAATTAATGACAGGTTCATTTCGGGCATGCGCGAAATAAAAAACGGGGAGCGATCACAAGTAAAATCCTCACTTGTGAGTATCTGCTTGGCTAATTTATAGGAAGTAATCACGAAGAACTTCCCGGCTTCCCACCAAAATAATTCACCCATTTCTCGTAAATGATGGCTAAATTGTTCCGGGGTAGTTGTTTGTTTTAACTGCATTATAGTATAGGGCTTCATAATATTTGGATCCTTCTTAAATGTCTTGGACTATGGCGATGAAAGGCGTTGCGACCGTGTAAGAGTGAAAAATTATCGGCAAGCAAAAAGTCGCCTTGTTGCCATTGGTGTTCATACAGATGTTCGGGCATCCGCATACTCTGGCTTAAAGAGGATAAAATAGCATGGGACTCATCCTCATTTTTATCAATTATTTTGACGTGTACTGGATTTAAATAGTCTTCGCCTACCGGTTCAGCAAATCGTAAGATAACCTGTTGAGTATCTGGATGATTATTGATTAGATTACGCGTAATGGTTCCTCCATAATGTGCCAATTTTTCGGTATGAAAGGTAAGCGCGTAATCATCCCACTCTTTTCTTTGTGCATCACTAGCAGCTTGCCAAACCCGTTCGGTGTTCGCAAATACGGTTTCACCACCACTTCCTGCCTGTGGTGCGTGCAAACAATGAAAAAGCAAAAAACGAGGTTCTTGATGAAATGCCCCATCCCAATGCAATGGGACATCTCCTTCGGTAAAGAGATAGTTTTGGGGTTGTTGATCAACTTTCATTTCCATTACCGGACCAAAATCCCAAGAAAGTAATTGAGCTTGCTTTTGACAATAATGGAGCAAATCATCACGTTCCAGAAGGTTAAAACCACGTAAAAGGACAATTTTATGCTGCGTCGTTTCGTTTAAAAGCATTTCCAACGATAAGTCTGTCAGATTTCGATGATGATCGGCTTGGATAAGATAAGGACTAAATTGTGTTGCGTTCTTCATCAACAGGCCTCCAATACATAATGATCATGGTTTAATCGGGCTCCCAATTGTTCAGCCTCTTGTCTTTTTATGAGTTGCCACCCTTCGGCGCTCTTAAGTAAAACATTGTGCCAAGGCGTGCTCCAACGGTTTGATGTAGGAAGAAAGTGGATCCCTATTTTCTCTGAGCCACAAGGTTGGGGGTGAATCGACAACCGTACCGACTGTGGAAAATAATTCGCTAACAATCGCGACCATGCATTCGAGCGACGGATTACTTCATAAGCAATTTGTTTGGCTTCCTGGCGTGTTTTGTTTTTTGTTTGCTCCGGTTTTAAAGCGAGTTGATCCTCAACAATAAAACGGTGAATACCATTAAATTGATAGCGAGCGATAGGATCGGTTGCAATATGTTGTTTTAATTCATCTAAAGTTTGGCCAAACTCGATCATTAATAACTCTCTCATGACCAGATAGTTATGACAGGGATATACTTCATCAAGCGAAAATGTTGATAGATGAGTTAATTGATAATCTTCGATGATTTGTTGAATTCCTTTTTGGTACACATCTACATGAAGATCACTCACCAAAACCAAATCATTAAATACACGACCATCCGAGCAAATGATTAACTTAATACCCACAGGATAAATTTCTTGCATGGTTTGACAAAGCAGATTCAAATTGCTCAAGCCAATGATTTCACCTCGATCAGGCTTTTCTGATAGCGTTTTCCGCCTATTGGCTGATTTTGCAGGGAAGGCAGGAAGAATCAGCGTTAGCATTCGTTGTTCGCTGATTGCCTGTTGAATTTTTTCTTGCGGATGACGAATGCATTCTGGGCATAAAATTCCGTTACACATTGTCTCGGCTAACTCGCTAACTCGTCTTTGATTGAGCAATACGTCTAATAGAGCCGTTGTTGTTTTTTGTACCGTATTTATGGACATACTTTACCCTCCAAATAGTTTTTCTTTTAAAAAGTCCGGGCGCAGGAGCAAACCAGCGATGTTCATTAAGTTTCGTCTCAGTACGCCCAGGTGACATTTCTACATCTCCATTGGAATAAACAGATTAGGTAAACTCTATATAAATTGATAATATTAAGTTTTAATGAACTTGATAAAAAAAAATTATGGACATTGATTTTAATGCGCTACGAGTTTTTGTTGCGGTAGTCGATTGCGGGGGATTCAATTCTGCAACACGGGCTTTATTTAAAAGCCAGCCTGCAATCACCTCATCAATAAAAAAATTAGAAGAACAGTTAAACTTGGTATTGTTTGATCGCAGTCATTATCGACCGATCCTCACAGCAGAAGGAGAAAAGCTATATAGAAGGGCTCAGTCTTTAATTGGTCATTGGAAGAATATTAGTCAATTTGCTGAACAGCTACAATCCGAAGCCGAGAGCGATATTACGATTGCCATCGATGTTTTTTTTCCTTTATCGAGTTTGAAAAATCTTTTAAGACATTGGATTTATACGTTCCCTAATACCCAATTTCATTTTTTCTCGGAATCAATTGGCGGGGCTTGTGAGCGACTATTGCGAAATCAAGCTGACTTGATTATTAGTGAAAATTTAATTACTAACAAGGCCGTCGAAGTGATCCCGCTTCGCTCGGAGTTTCTGGTCGCAGTTGCATCTCCCGAATTCATCCAATATTACAGTACACAATTAGGTGATTTGGATACGCTTTCTGAATGTATGCAAGTGATTTTACGTGACTCCTCACAATCTGATTTTTCATTTGGTGTCATTGAACATGGACGTCGATGGACCGTAAGCGATGTCATGGCCAAGAAAGATATCATTGTTGCGGGACTTGGCTGGGGTAGACTACCTTTGCATATGATAACCCAAGAGTTAGCAGACGGCAGGTTACAGTGTTTACAAGGAAATCATTTCGATAGACGATTAATTACTTTAGGCGCGATTCGCTTACAAAAACCAGCCAGAGGACCAGTCGCAGAAAAACTGTGGCAGGATTTAAATAATAAGAATATGGTAACATTTGAACAGTAAAACAGGAGGGTCACTAGCCTCTACTCACGATACTCATAGAGGAAATTGGCTCATCAACTTTAATGGTTTGAAGCAAATAACAAATTCTGTATGGGATACAGTTAAAGCGTAAAAGTTGAATTATACTTATACATATGAGTATTTTTCAAAATACCTACATTTTAGAGGAAATGTATTATGTCTCAATCAAAAGGTGAAGAAGAAATTCCATTAGTTCCTCCGAAACAAACGGTACAAAGTACTACGCAAATGGACGGTTTAATACAAGCTGAAGAAGAGGAGCTGCAGAGCAAAAAGAAGAGCGTTCGTATTCAAAGCGAACAAGCCGAAGCACTCCTTGCGGCCTATAAAGAACATTGTGGGGCGAAATGGGTTAAAGATCATCCGCCTGAGAAGGACAAGGATGGTAGGTTAACCTTATCCTTTAAGTCAGAAGAGGATATGGCGTCGTTTTTTGAAAAGCAGGCAAAAGCAGGACAAAGTTTTATTATGGTCGATGCGGAAACCAATAAAGTTATTGCCTATTCAAATGGTGATGGCAAGCTTTATCAAACGAGTAAAGATGGACCTAAAGCTTACGAGGGGGGACCTTTGATACCAAGTAAAGAAGCGATGAAGGATCTTCCTGACTTAGATGGCTTTACACTACCGGCAAAAGATGAACCTAAAGAGAGTATGGGCGCTAAGTTACAGTAAGGCTGAATTGTTACAATTTAAGAAGGTTGTTCTTTTTTATATTGCTCGTCTGCCTCTTTTGCCTTACGTTGATTTTCTTCCAATTGTAGGGCATTAAGTTGTTGTTGCCAAAGTACAGTGGCTTGTGCTTTCAGTTTGTTCAATGATCTTACCAATAACCCTAAATGAGTTGCTAACATAGGGAGTTTTTTGGGGCCAAACACAATGAGGGCAACAATAAATATAACCAGAAGTTCGCCACTGCTCATGAGTGCTTGTTATCCTCTTTTGGGGGCTCATTAGATTGATTTTCATTTAAGGCGTTGCGAAAATTTCTAATGGCTTCTCCAAGATCTGTACCTATAGTTTTCAATTTGGAAGTACCAAACAGAGCAATAATAATGACTAAAATTAACAATAAAGAAAGAGGGCTGATTCCACTGAGTCCCATGTTTAGTTCCTCGTGTTATGGTTAATAAGCACGAACAGTCCTGCCAAAATAGCTCCAGTGAGGGCAAGAGGCGTGAGCTGTTTGTGATGGATAAGATGCGCATAGTCAAGCAGGCTTACTAAAAGCAAAGAAAGTCCTGCTCCGATTGCAATACTACTCCAATGGACTGCTGGTTTTTCATTTTCAGGCTGAGCATTCGCACGCTCTTTATTTATTATTAATTCTTCTTTTTTAAGCTCTAGAAAATCAAAGAGCAGTTTGGGCATATGCGGCAATTGTTCCGCAAGAAAAGGTAAATTTCGTTTAAATTGGGTGAAAAAAGCTTTAGGACCAATTTGATCTCTGACCCATTTTTCAAGAAAAGGTTTGGCCGTGGCCCATAAATCCAAGTCGGGATAGAGTTGACGTCCTAAGCCTTCTACAGCAAGTAGGGTTTTTTGTAATAAAACCAGTTGAGGTTGTACTTCCATATGAAAACGGCGAGCAACCTGAAAAAGGCGTAGTACTACTTGCGCAAAGGAAATATCTTTTAAAGGTTTTTCAAAAATAGGTTCACATACCGTACGAATCCCGCTTTCAAATTCATCCACACGGGTATTACGAGCAACCCAACCGGATTCGACATGTAACTCAGCTACTCGTCGGTAATCTCGATTAAAAAAGGCCAAGAGGTTCTCTGCTAAATAACGTTTGTCATTGTCATTTAATGTCCCCATAATGCCAAAATCAATGCAAATATATTGTGGGTCTTTGGGATTTTTATAAGAAACAAAAATATTTCCTGGATGCATGTCTGCATGAAAAAAACAATCACGAAATACTTGGGTGAAGAAGATTTCTACGCCACGCTCCGCCAGTTTTTTTATATCAACTCCATGGGCTTGCAAGCTTGCGAGATCGGACACCGGGATGCCATGAATTCGTTCGAGCACCATCACATTAGAGCGTGAATAATCCCAATAGATTTCTGGAATATACAGGATGGGGGAGCCCTCAAAATTACGTCTTAATTGCGCTGCATTAGCTGCCTCTCTTAATAAGTCGAGCTCATCGATTAAGGTATGTTCAAATTCGGTTACAATTTCTTTTGGTTTTAAGCGTCTAATCTCTGGCCAATAGCGATCTGCCCATTTTGCAATAGTATGCATAATACTCAAATCTTGCTCAATGATGCGCCGCATGTTGGGTCTAAGCACTTTGACAATCACTTCTTCGCCAGTTTTCAAAGTGGCTGCATGCACTTGCGCCATAGAGGCTGATGCCAGGGGGATGGGATCAAATTCAGCAAACACTTCATATGGAGACATGCCATAAGCCTTTTCAATAATGGCCATTGCTTGGTCACTAGGGAAGGGAGGGACTTTATCTTGTAATTTGCTGAGTTCAATCGCTATATCCTGGGGCAGAATATCAGGGCGAGTTGAAAGCGCTTGACCGAATTTAATAAAAATAGGGCCTAATACTTCCAATGATTTACGAAGTGCTTCTCCATGAGTTAACTGCTCTTTGCGAAACCAATTCCATGGATTTAAATAAACAATGAAGCGTAGTGGGGCAAATAATCTCAAGGACACGACTACATTGTCTAGCCCGTTTTTAGCTAGAACATAATTAATATGAATAAGACGAATGAGTTTTTTAATGGATTTCATAGCGGCTTATTAGTTGATTTACATGAGCTTGCAAGCGTTCGACACTTAAAGACAACTCGTCGACTTCAACAAAAAAATCTTCCAGTTCATATTTCGTTGGCATAACGCGTAATTCTTCTTGTAGATATTCCGTCACATTTTGGTGAAAGGAATCATCCACTTTCTTTTTGAATGCCATTCCTTTACGCACAAAAGAACCAATTTGATGAGCAACTACATCACCAGTAAAATGAGCCAGATGCCCTTCCCAATCAATATCCATTTCGTCAAATAATTTTTTTACATGTTGTCCTAATTCCGTATCTCCAGTCATGCGAATTTTATCATTAAATAAAGAGCGCGCTTTAGAGGCGGGTAATAAACTCAAACGGATCAACCCTAAAGGATTACTATGAATTACTGTGTCTGCTTCGCTGTCGTAGCAATCAAGTAAGACAATTTCGCCATCTTTAAAATGAATGAAAAAATTAACGTTTAAAGGACTTATAATTATTTCAAGGGTTTTATTATCAAGCGCTTTGAGCTTGGCTGGCATTTGCTCATCCAGTTTGGCCGCTTTGTTAATGGCTATTTGGAGAGCCTTTAAGGAGTATTTTTTTAACATAATGCACTCAATATTTGTAGGCAATGTGCAAGGCAACGATACCACCACTGAGATTATCATAGTGACAGTCTTCGAATCCTGCATTCTCAATCATTTCTTTTAGTTTGGTTTGATTGGGATGCATGCGTATGGATTCAGCAAGGTATTGGTAACTGGCTTTGTCTTGCGCAATAAGCCCCCCTATTTTAGGTAAAATATTAAACGAATACCAGTCATAAATAGGTTTTAAACCAGGAAATGTGGGGGTTGAGAATTCAAGAATCATCACTTTTCCGCCCGGCTTGCACACACGATACATCGAACGCAGTGCTTCTTCCTTATCCGTCACGTTTCTTAAGCCAAACGCCATAGTAATACAATGAAAACTATTATCAGCAAAAGGAAGACATTGAGCATTACCCTGTACGTAATCAATATTCTTATATAAACCTTCATCTAATAATCGGTCACGTCCTACATTGAGCATGGCTGAATTAATGTCTGCGAGAACAACTCGGCCTTTTTCGCCGACTTTTTTACATAATAACCGAGTTAAGTCGCCACTGCCTCCTGCTAAATCTAAGACAATCTGTCCGGCACGTACTTGACTATGTCCCACTGTGTAACGCTTCCACAGATGATGAATGCCCAAAGACATTAAATCATTCATCAAATCATAGTTTTTTGCTACGGAATGAAAAACTTCAGCTACTTTCTTTTCTTTCTCATCCCAACCAACAGTAGAGTAACCAAAATGGGTTTTTTTTTCTTGATCGGTCATCAGGGGGCACGGATTTATTATTGAATGCCCCATATTAACTGATCTTTGCCAAGATACCCAGCCCTGCATAGATACTTTTCAATTAAGGATTAGTCACCGGTGTTTGGTTGGGTTTGGCAACTTAGTTTGATTTGATCCTTAATCAACAAATAATATCTAAAAATTAATATTTATTTATTGTAAAACAATAATAATTGGTTTAATCTTGCCGAACACACACTAAAGGATATTTATCATGCAAAAAATAAAAAATACAAGTCATATACTTTATCTGCTTTTCCGTAGTCTTTGTTGGTTTATTCCATTAACTACCTCTGTTTTGATTTTATTTAAGTTTGATTGGATGTGTTATATTGGCGCTTGGTCTTCTTTGATTTCTGCAGAACAAATTCGTGATCCATCACATTTTTCTTGGCTGCATCGAAGCATCTTATTGGTGATTGAATGGATGCCGATGACGATTACTATTTTAATCTGCAATAAATTAGCTAGGCTATTTGGGCTTTTTGAAAAAGGGGATTTATTTGAAGAAGAAAACATCAAATTAATTAAACAGGTAAGTATTTTTATGATTTTTGGTGAGTTGGTACAACTATTTTATCAACCTTTAATGACGGCCGCGCTTACTTTTAATAATCCTAAAGGCGAACGTATAGCCAGCATTACCTTGAACTCAGCGAATTTATCTACTTTAATTACAGCGTTTATTATTTTGGTTGCTTCCTGGATTGTTCAAGAAGCGCATCAGCTGAAATCAGAAACCCAATTAACAATTTAAGGAATATGCACGTGTCGATTATTGTTAATTTAGATGTCATGATGGCAAAACGCAAATGCAGGCTTAAGGAGTTAGCAGAGGCAATAGGGATTACTGAGGCGAATTTGTCTATTTTAAAAAATGGCAAGGCGAAGGCGATACGCTTTGCGACATTGGAAGCAATTTGTTCTTATCTAAAGTGTCAGCCTGGAGATATCCTTGAATATCAAATGGAACAGCAGGAGGACTTAATGCACAGAGAACGTTCCTCTGAATTGTTGATGGGGAGAGTGGATTAGATTAAATGTTAAGCTGAAACGCCCTCATCCGCCCTGATGGACACCTTCTCCCTACCGGGGAGATGGGATATTAGGAAAACATCCTCTGTCTCTCCTTTTGGGAAAAATTACCCCTCTCCCATGTAGGGATGAGGGTATAAAGCTACGTTAAAGACCCTCTAATATTTGTAGATAATTAGTTTCATCAGGAGGCCGATTATTTTTTTGCGAAAGCCACAAGCATTCAGCTAATTGCTCCATCATTAAATGCTCTACTGTTAATGGATCATGGTATTTGTTGATTAAATTCTGAAAGATTGTACTAATGCCCGCCGGGCGATCGGTGGCTATCTGTTCTCTAATCGCAAGATGTAGTCCCATGTGCAGGAAGGGATTAGGGGCTCCAGCTTCAGCAAAATAAGATTGCTGTTGAAATTTATTTTGGTTTTCAAGCATCTTGTGATATTCGGGATGAGCCAATATCACTTGAACAATCTGATTTTCTAAAGGTGATAATAGTTTTTTGTGCTGGTATTTTTCCCAACTGGAAAAAAACATTTGTCTCGTATCTTGAATGGTATCGCCGTAAAACATGTACTGCTCAATATTTATAAAAGTTTGAGTTTAACTGAAGTATGTTCGAACAACAATGGGAACGGTTTTTGTTACATTATCTTTGGTTGACATGGATAAATGGTTATGAGATATTCGTTTTGCGAGGTTGGACTTGCTATGTGTCATTCCACTGGGTCAATTGGCGACACACTGATTGGCCCTTTCTATCACATCGACTTTCCAATTAATTCTGAAATTAAACTCAAACTGTCTGTTCCGAGTTTAATACCTATAAAAGCCATCAATAAACCACTGAGTAATTCGATTCCTTTCCATACGTTTGCTTTGGTCAGAACATCAGAAAAATATCGCGCAGTGAATGTTAATGAACTAAACCAAATCAAGCTTGATGTGAGTACTCCTAGCAGAAAAATATGTTCTTGATCGGGATATCCACTACTGCCACCACCAATAATGACTAGAGAATCAATAATGGCATGTGGATTAAGAATGCTAAATCCTAAGGCTAGGAGAATGATTTGAGTCCTGTTACGGGGTTGGTGAGATGTACTTTCTTCAGCATCGGATGATTTGGAAAGCGCACTAGCTAGCGCTTTTGCGGAATAAAAAAGTAAAAAAGCAGTACCTAACACCATCATCCAGATTTGCAGAACAGGGCGAAGTTGGAGCAATTCATGTAAGCCTGTAATACTGGAACAAATTAAAATAAAATCACAGATAAAACAGATAACAGCGGAGAGCATCGCGTGATTTTTTTGCGCACCTTGTTTAATCAAAAAAATGTTTTGCGGCCCTAAGGCAATAATCAAAGATAAGCCTAAAAGTAAGCCATTAAGATAAACAAACATAATCACAATATAAAAATAATCAAAGATAGCGATTATAACATTGCAACTTATGCATTGTGGAGTATAAAATGCGTCGATTATTCTGTCTCCGCAAGAGAAGCGTACAAAATAAGAACAAATAGGAGGGAGCGTGGGCTCTTTGTTACTAAGAAAGCTAATCGTCACTGCAACTGTGGCGGTGCTTGGCCTAGCAGGTCAATTATTACATGCAGAAAATGAACCTGCTCAAGAGAAATTATCAATTATTAATGGATATTATCCTGCTTATCCACCGACTGCTCCAGCGAGCGGTGAACAACAGAATTTAATTCAGCGTGGAGAGTATTTGGCAAAGATGGGAGATTGTATTTCCTGTCATACCAATGTTAATGCACGCACCCCTGCGTATGCAGGTGGATTACCAATAGATACTCCTTTTGGAACATTTTATAGTCCCAATATTACTCCAGATAAAGAAACTGGTATTGGTAACTGGACTGAAAAAGACTTTATTCGCGCCCTTAAAGAAGGTCGAGATCCAAAAGGTAGAAACTACTTCCCGGTATTTCCATATATTTATTTTTCTAAAATATCGGATGATGATGCACGTGCCCTGTATGCTTATTTTATGAGTCTGCCTCCGGTTAAATTAGCGAACAAATCATTGCCTTTCCCATTTAATGTTCCAGGTTCTCGTTTTACACTTTGGGGCTGGAATTTATTATTCTTTTTCCCTGAAGGACATGGATTTCAATATGAAAAAGGCAGATCTCCTGAGTGGAATCGTGGGAAATATATTGTTGATGGTTTAGGCCATTGCAGTATGTGTCATACACCGTTAAATGTATTCGGTGCACCAAAAAATAAATATTATTTGACGGGTGGATTTATTGATGGATATTGGGCGCCAAACATTACAAAGTATGGATTGGAGTCAGGAACTCATCAGGAAGTCGCTGATGTATTCAAATTAAATAAGCTTCTCAATAATGCAGGTCCTGTAGCAGGGCCTATGGCTGAAGTAAATCATAACAGCATGATGTATTTAACTGATGCAGATAGAATGGCTGTAGCTACATACCTTAAAACAGTAGTAAGTGAAGAACCCCTAGGGTTACCTGCTTCTAATGATCCACCATCGTTGGATCGCGGAAAGCAAGTTTATTTCACTGCTTGTGTCATTTGCCATCAAGACGGCGTGATGAGTGCTCCATTGCTGGGGAGTTCACCGAGCTGGTACGAGCGATTAAAGAATAGCGGTTTAACGGGATTATATCGCCATGCCATTGATGGATATAATTCGATGCCTATAAAAGGTGCCTGCGTCACTTGCTCTGATAACGACATCATTTCAGCTGTGGATTACATATTAAATGAGTCATTAACTCGTACCGAATTAATAAATCTCAAGTCAGGTGGCGCTGCAAAATTTCCTGCAAGTGGGGAGACCGTTTATAACGAGCATTGCTCAGCTTGCCATAATGATGGAAAAGATGGTGCACCTAAAATTGGCGATCAAGAGGCATGGAAATCACTGATTGCAAAAAATATGGATGTATTGATTGAAAACACTGTACATGGGAAAGATCATCCGAAAAACGGTGGCTGTAATCAATGCACCACGAATGAAGTAATCGAGGCAGTTAAATACATGGTTAGTAAATCTAAAACTGAAGGAAATTACTCATTGTGGTAGTGTCGTATTGCTGAACAAGAACCCCTACATCGAGTAGGGGAGACCAAATTAAAAATATATAAAACTAAATTGGAGCCAGCTTAAACTGGCTTTCTTGACAAGACGAGGAATGGGGATGTTAAACAGGTTAAAGATCTGTAGATTATTAACGATGCTAGGGGCCTGGGTTGCGAGCCGACCACTATTCGCTGCTGCGGATTTTTGGCAGTTAAATATGCACAGAGGGGTTACTCCGATCAGCAAAGACGTATACTACCTGCATATGGTATGTATGGCTGTTTGTGCCATTATCGGAGTCGTTGTCTTTGGTGTGATGATTTATTCCATGATCCATCATAGAAAATCTAAAGGATATAAGGCAGCCAAATTTCATGATAATCCTCGATTAGAAATTGTATGGTCGATCATTCCTTTCTTAATTCTTGTTGGACTTGCAGTACCTGCTACACGGGTTTTAATCCGCATGGATGATACAAATCAATCCGAAGTAACAATAAAAATAGTAGGTTACCAATGGCGCTGGCAGTATGAATATCTTGATCAGGGAATTAGTTTTTTCAGTACCCTGTCTACACCTTTTGCACAAATTCAAAATAAACAAAAAAAGAATGAGTGGTATTTACTCGAAGTAGATAAGCCAATGGTTGTACCTGTTAATAAAAAAATTCGCTTTCTAGTGACTTCAAATGATGTGGTTCACTCTTGGTGGGTTCCAGAGTTAGGTATTAAACGTGATGCGATACCCGGATTTATGTATGAAGCATGGGCGACAATAGACAAACCAGGAACATATAGAGGTCAATGTGCGGAACTCTGTGGAGTGAATCATGGTTTTATGCCCATAGTAGTTGAGGCGGTCAGTCAGGATGAGTTTGATAAATGGGTCGCAGCGCAAACAAAAAAAGAAGATCAGTATGCGAATCAAGAAGCGAATGCTCCTAGTCAGAAAACGATGACCCGAGATGAGTTACTAGCATTTGGAAAACAAAAATACGACCAATTCTGTGCTCCGTGTCATCAACCTGATGGAAAAGGTATTCCACCAATGTATCCGGCGCTCAAGGCTAGTTCAGTGGCAACAGGGCATCCTGTTTCACGGCACCTGGATATAATACTTAATGGTATTACTGGTTCTGCAATGCAACCTTATAAAGATCAGCTTACCGATGAAGAAATAGCTGCGATTGCGACTTATGAACGTAATGCCTGGAATAACAATACTAATGATGTGGTTCAAGCCGCGGAAGTTGCTTCACAACGTCAGAAAGCTAATCAACAACCAACCATGGTTAATAAAGTTCAAGCTGGAGGTTTGCAATGAGTAGTTATACATTAGCGCACGATGAAAAACATGATGATCATGGTCCAGAACAGGGTAAAGGCATCTTAGGCTTTATAAAACGCTGGTTGTTTACTACAAACCATAAAGATATCGGCACGCTTTATTTGTGGCTTGCAATGATTAGCTTCTTTTTGGCAGGTGGTATGGCTCTAGTTATTCGAGCAGAGTTATTTCAGCCTGGTCATCGTTTTGTTGATCCTAATTTCTTTAACCAAATGACAACATTGCATGGATTAATCATGCTATTTGGTGTGGTAATGCCTGCGTTTACCGGAATGGCAAACTGGCAAATTCCAATGATGATTGGTGCTCCAGATATGGCTTTACCCCGATTAAACAACTGGAGCTTTTGGCTATTACCCTTTGCGTTTACTTTATTAATTTCAACAACATTTCATGCTGGAGGTGGCCCTAACTTCGGTTGGACCATGTATGCTCCTTTATCTACCAAATATGCTCCTCCCAGTACCGATTTTATGATTTTCTCGATTCATATGATGGGTATTTCATCCATTATGGGATCGATTAATATTATCGCGACGATTTTAAATTTACGTGCACCAGGCATGACCTTAATGAAAATGCCGATGTTCGTATGGACTTGGTTAATTACTGCCTTTTTGTTAATCGCTATCATGCCCGTATTGGCTGGAGCCGTAACCATGATGTTGGCTGACCGTCATTTTGGCACCAGCTTCTTCGATGCTGCAGGTGGTGGTGATCCGATCCTTTTCCAACACGTATTCTGGTTTTTTGGACATCCTGAGGTATATGTTCTTGTATTGCCTGCTTTTGGTGTGATATCCGAAGTTATTCCCACTTTTAGTCGTAAGCCATTATTCGGCTATTACTTTATGGTGTATGCAACGGTCAGTATTGCGATATTGTCATTTATTGTATGGGCGCACCATATGTTTACTACCGGCATCCCGTTGGGTGCAGAATTATTTTTTATGTACACCACCATGCTCATTGCCGTTCCAACGGGCATTAAAGTATTTAACTGGGTAAGTACTATGTTTCGAGGTTCTATGACTTTTGAGACCCCCATGTTATTTGCGTTAGCTTTTGTATTTCTATTTACCATAGGTGGGTTTACCGGTCTTATGCTGGCATTGGTGCCCGCAGATTTCCAGTACCAGGATAGTTACTTTGTGGTAGCACATTTCCATTATGTTCTAGTCCCAGGTGTGATTTTTGCTCTATTTTCAGCCACCTATTATTGGCTGCCTAAGTGGACTGGACATATGTATAATGAACTATTAGGGAAATGGCATTTTTGGTTATCTGTTATTTCTGTAAATGTGGCGTTTTTCCCAATGCACTTTTTAGGGTTGGCAGGTATGCCACGAAGGATCCCTGATTATGCATTGCAATTTACTAATTTTAATATGATTTCTTCAATTGGTGCATTTATCTTTGGTTTTACGCAACTTTTATTCTTATATAACGTGATTGCCACGGTTAGAAAAAGAGGTACTAAAAAAGATACTGCTGCTGGAAGAGCATGGGAAGGAGCATATGGTTTAGAGTGGACGTTGCCTTCACCACCTCCATATCATACTTTTACCACTCCTCCCAAACTCGATTTATAGGTTTGTTGTATGAATAAACAAAAAGGGCATCACAGACTACTTCTTATCTTATCCGGTCTTGTGCTGGGTATGTTTGCTTTCGGATTTGCATTAGTGCCTATTTATAATAGTTTATGTAAGTCATTGGGTATTAATGGAAAAACAAATCCTGAAGCGGTAGCCTATGATGCAGCTAAAGCGAAAGTCGATAATAAGAGAGAAATCACGGTTGAGTTTGTTGCGACAAATAACAGTGGAGTACCTTGGGCATTTTATCCCAAAACTCGGAAAATAACGGTACATCCGGGCGAAATAGCAAAACTTGCATTTTATGCTGAAAATAAAACGGATCATCCGATGACAGTACAGGCAATACCTAGTGTTACACCTGGAATTGCTGCTAAGTATCTGAAAAAAACTGAATGTTTTTGCTTTACACGACAAACTTTAAATGGACACGAGGCAATGAATATGCCTCTATTATTTCATTTGGATGCTGATTTACCCGAAAAAGTGCATACAGTTACTTTGTCTTATACTTTATTTGATGTAACGGATAAAGGTTAGCTTAAACCTGGCGATCCTGATTGAAGGCAACTGGGCGATAGTCGTAGGGTAGTCATGTAAGTTGGCAATTTTAGTAGGTTACACGCTTCCGATTATCAGAGGCGTGTCAAAACAGATTAATGCCTGTTTCAATTCTACTACCTTGATCGTAAGGGTTTGATTTTTTTGCTTTGATGCTCAAGAACAAAGCCTTAAGGCTCAATCTAGCGAATTCTAAATAGGCCCTATTAATTACAGGAGATAAAAATATAATGGGAGCACATGGTACTTATTATATCCCTAAGCCAAGCCATTGGCCTTTGGTCGCATCATGTGGGTTAACTACTACTCTTGTAGGAGCTGCTTCTTGGCTTCATAATGATTGGTACGGACCCTACATATTCACTATTGGTCTGGGAATCATGATTTTTATGTTATTTGGTTGGTTTGGCCAAGTGATTTATGAAAACTCGAAAGGAGTCTATGACGAACAAGTTGATAGATCATTTCGTTGGGGAATGTGCTGGTTTATTTTTTCTGAAGTTTGTTTTTTCGGTGCCTTTTTTGGTGCTTTGTTCTATACCAGACTGTGGTCAGTTCCTCTTTTGGGCGGTGAAGTACACCCAATTACCCACTTTACATTATGGCCTGATTTTAGTGCAAATTGGCCTGTCTTAGTTAACCCAAATAACAAAGCTTTTGCTGGGGCCCATGAAGGAATGGGAGCCTGGGGGTTAGCCGCAGTGAACACGCTTATTTTATTGACGTCTGGAGTCACTATAACCTGGGCACACTGGGCTTTAAAACTAAGAAAGCAAAAGCAGCTCCTTATCGGTATGGTTTTAACCATTTCATTGGGATTGTTGTTCTTAGCCTTACAAACCTATGAATATCATGAGGCCTATACAGAGATGAATTTAACTTTATCTTCTGGTATTTATGGAACGACATTTTTTATGTTAACCGGATTCCACGGTTTGCACGTGACCCTGGGTACAATTATGCTAATTGTTATCGCAGTTCGTTGCAAGCTTGGTCATTTTACTCCAGAGCGGCATTTTGCTTTTGAAGGTGTTGCTTGGTATTGGCACTTTGTAGACGTGGTCTGGTTGTTCTTGTTTGTCTTTGTTTATTGGTTATAAATCAATCGATATAAAATGTAACCCGGGTGTAGCAAAGCGAACCCGGGATTTCTTCATAGTTAACCCAATTTCAAGTTCACTGCACTTCGCTAGGATTGTTCGCGTAGAACTTCACAAACGTGTATTAATCAATAAACCAGGTTGAAATTGAATTTCTTGAATCGTTAATTGATAGGTAAAAAATGAGTCAGCGAATTGAATTTCTTCGATAACTGCTTGACCGCGAAAATGTTTGGCAAAAAAGGAAACTTCAATTTCCTTTTCAATATATTCCTCACACCTTAATTCCAGGCTTTCTTCGGATAAACTAAGTAGTTGGCCTATATATTCAATCTCGCCAATCTTCATTAGAACATGTACTGGTTGAACGGGCTGAATTAACATTGCGTTCTCCAAGCAACATAACCAGCTTATAATTTAATTGTAGTATAAATATTGGACATCTTTCAAAATTTAATGTAGGACTTTTAAGATAATTCATACGCTAGTACATTTCGTTAGTTCCTGATAAGAGAGTACCAAAACAACTACGTATTCTTTGTTTAATGAGGAATTCATTGTAAATCTATGGGACGCTAAACTATGGATAGGCAAGCACGAGTGGATTCGTGGATACGTTTTCCAAGCTCAGTAAATTGTGCATGGTTATCAATAATACGGTAAGAATCTTCATAAACCCTCAGGGTTTCATCTATTATTGTTTGATTAAAAAATTGCTCTGAGTGCAAATTCAAATGCAAGATTCTTTTTAAAACTCGAATGACTCGGCTTAGCACAAATGCTGCGTGATAGATACCAATCATTGGGCGTAAGGTTTTTCGTAATGGTGAGGTATAAAGCTCATCGGGGTCATTTAATATCAAAGGGTCATGAATCATTATGGCATTTAAGTATAAATGGGACGTTTCATGAACGATATTGTCAGTGAGTAATAGGATTCGATTGGTCAGGAATTTGTCAGGGGGTAATGTTGCATAAATAGCACCAAAAAATTTGGGTGAGGTTGCCCCGACATTTGTATTACTCTCTACCAAATAAATGTTCGCAACTAATGCTTGAATTTCTTGAGTAAATATAGGATCGGCGTTTTTAATTAAAGTAAGAGCTTGTAATACACTATTTTTAAACGTATTAAGACTTAGCGTATTTGGAGTTGATGCCTTAAACTTATCCAGTCCGAAGGACACCAGAACTTCTTCATTAAAAAGCTCAAGCTCCAATTTATTGGTAAGTCCGGCTTCAATTGCGCACGTTGAAATTCGAGCGTTTATCCCATTTAATGAAGAAATGATGGTTTTTACTGTATATACATCATCCTGTTCCATTGCTTGACGTAATTTAAAATAGGACATATACAGTTTCGGGGATATGAATCGAGGCGGTTCTTTTTTGAGTGAAAAAAATTGCTGTTTAGTGTCGTTATACTCTTCAGCAAGCACTTGCTCTGCATAGTCAATAACTGCAAGAAAGTTATTAATAAATCGGTTTTGATACGCTTGTTGTAATTTTTCTGCTACACCATCCTCTGGAATAGCAGATAAAGCGCTCCAATCTATATCCTTCGAAATCGAAATATGTTCCAAAATTAGGGGCAACGGTTAGTGATTGATTCAACTTCTTCTAGGTCCTCGATATCAGCAATAATGACCGCTCTCATAGTAGGAATAGACTTTGCTACCTTATCTTCTGGAATAGCTGTAAAAAATTTATTTTTTTGCAGTTCTTTTGGAAAATCCTTTTTTTCTAATTTCATCATTAGTTCCTGTAGTGATCGAAAGTACAGTGTATTCTTATTGGTTAAATCAAAAAAAGCAATAGATTAAATTTAAAATAAGAATTGAAAGCGAGATCCGGATAACTTAATTGGTTGCTATAGAAATACTCATCACAATCGAATTGTTCTTGTTGCCCCGGAAATTTACTTCGCTACATCCGGGGCATAACGTCAAATTGAGGTAAAATGATTAAGATGCACCGATTAACTGTTCAATGATGTTTTGTAAACTGTGTTCATTATCATAGTGAATAACTAATGAACCTTTACCCGCTTTTCCAGGTTTAAGTTTAATTGCAGCTTGTAAATGTTGGGAGATATTTTTTAATTGATCATGATAAACGAGCGAAAGATCGCTATGAGGTTGTTGTTCTTTTGTTTTACCTAATTTAATGCGCTCAACCAATTTCTCAGTTTCACGTACAGATAAGTTTTTGGCAATGATAAGCTGAGCCACTTGATTTTGTTGTTCTTCTTCTAACATGAGTAAAGCGCGAGCATGTCCCATGTCCAAATCACCATGTTCTAAAAGCTTTTTGACTCCAGCTGATAGAGCCAATAATCGCAAGAAATTGCTTACAGCGGCTCTTGATTTACATAAAAGATCGGCCACCTGCTGATGTGTCAAAGAAAACTCGTTCGTGAGCCTATGCATGGCACGTGCTTGATCCATAGCATTCAGATCTTCACGTTGTAAATTTTCAACTAATGCCATAGCCATCGCTGTTTCATCATCAACTTGCTTCAAAATCACTGGAACTTCTGTCAGGCCAGCTAATTGGCTGGCACGCCAACGACGTTCACCGGCAATGATTTCATAGCGGCCATCACTTAGTTCGCGGACCAAAAGAGGTTGTAGCAAGCCCTGTTTTTTAATTGATTGAGCAAGCTCCATTAGCGGCGCTTCTTCCATTTCACCACGGGGTTGATATTTTCCAGGCTGCAGACAGTCGACCGCGAGCTTGAGACTTTCGACTTGCGGTTTCTCATTTAAAAGCGTGCTGCTTGATTGGCTTAATAACGCGGATAAGTTACGCCCTAAACTACTACGTTTTGTTGTCATAAATTACCCCATTTATCCTGCTACAGTCTGTTTATTTATCAACTCGGAAGCGAGTACCATATAGGCTGCTGCACCTGGTGATGTTTTATCATAATGTAAAGCTGGCAATCCATGGCTTGGTGCTTCAGCAAGTCTGACATTACGCGGTATTACGGTTCTGTAGACCTTACTTGGAAAGTGTTCTATGAGTTGCTTTGATACCTCAGAACACAATCGGTTACGAGCATCGTACATGGTTCGTAACAGACCCTCAAGATGTAAACGAGGATTTACAGAGGCTTTAACTTGCTCAATTGTTGAAAGAAGAGCAGCTAACCCTTCCAGTGCATAATATTCACATTGCATAGGAATCAACACAGAATCAGCAGCAACAAAAGCATTAATAGTCAGCGTATTCAAAGCGGGTGGGCAATCAATCAAGATAAAATCATAATTATTTTGAATAGGCTGCAGTGCTTTAAACAAAAAGGTTTCACGGTGATTACGCTCCATTAAACTTACTTCAGCCACGGTTAAATCATCATTGCCTGGAATTAAATCATAACCACTGGTTGTGGCGAGGCATGCTTGTCCTGCAAGACAATCATGCAGTAACACATCATTGGTTGTATGAACCAATTGGCTTTTATCGACACCGCTACCCATAGTGGCATTGCCTTGAGGATCCAAGTCAATCAGTAAAACCTGTTGTCGATTTGCTGCTAAAGAAGCAGCTAAATTAATCGCGGTAGTGGTTTTGCCTACTCCACCTTTTTGATTGGCAATGGCTATAACTTTTGCCATGATTTATTCCTTGGTTAAACCCGAATAAGCAGTAAATACTGATTAAATTTCACTATATTGGCTAAACTATTCTAATTTTCGCTCAAGTCAGAGAAATTAAACAGCTCTTGTTAACTACTTTTTCTCGGTTGATTTTCAATAATGACGCAACAACGCTCGCCTTCAATACCTGCGACAGTATAACGCTCAATCGAGCAGTCCTGCTTTATCTCATTTAATTCGGTATCAGGATAACGTCCCTTCATTGCCAACCAAATTCCATCATCGGCAATAAGATGTTGCGTCCACTGAACCATTTGTTCCAGGCTACTAAAAGCGCGACTTACTACTGTATCAAAACCTTGAGTTGGGTGGTAGTTTTCGGCCCTAAATTGTACAATTTCTACATTTTTTAAACTGAGCTGTCGCTTTACCTCATTCAAGAATCGAGTTTTTTTACCATTAGAATCTAATAGTACAAAGTTAAAATCAGGCCTAGCTATAGCGAGAGGGATTCCCGGTAAGCCGGCCCCTGTTCCTACATCTATAATTTGTTTGCCTTTAAGCCAAGGTAAAATAGCCAGGCTATCTAAAATATGTTTACCAACCATTGACTCAAGGTCACGGATTGCCGTGAGATTATAAGCTAAGTTCCACTTGTTAAGTAAGAATAAATAATCCGCCAAAGAAGCACTAAGCGCATCCAGATCAAATTGGTGCAAACCTTCTTTAAGCTGCGATTGTATTCGCGTTATTTGTTCCTTCATACCTCAATTCGCTGTTTTTTCAAATGCACCAAAAGTAGGGACAAGGCGGCAGGAGTAACACCCGAAATACGGCCAGCCTGGGCTAAAGTAGATGGCCTTATCTTCGTTAACTTTTGAATCACTTCATTAGATAATCCTGTGACATCGCTATAATCGAGAGATTCGGGGAGAGCCGTGTTTTCTTGTTTACGCATTTTTTCTATATCTTGTTGTTGTCTATCGATATAACCTGCATATTTATTTTGAATTTCTATTTGTTCGCTAACTTCTGGTACTAGTTCAGGTAAATTTAAATCCTCGAGCATTAATAAGTGTTGATAATTAATCTCTGGACGTTTCAAGAATTCTGAGGCTCTATTATCATGCTGCATTGGATTGAGTAATACATCCTTTAAGATCTCATTATGTCCTACACGAACCCAAGTTTGGTGCAGCAATGCTTGCGTGGACTCTATTGCTTCACTTTTTGTAGCAAAATGTTGCCAACGCTCGTCACCAACTAAGCCTAATTCTCTACCTTTAGCGGTTAAGCGTAAATCTGCATTATCTTCACGTAAAAGTAAGCGATACTCCGCACGCGAAGTGAACATTCGATAAGGTTCTTGAGTGCCGCATGTAATCAGATCATCAATTAATACACCAATATACGCTTCATCACGTCGTGGACACCAAAGTTCTTTATCTTGTACTTGCAGCGCCGCATTCATTCCGGCGATGATTCCTTGTGCAGCAGCTTCTTCATAGCCTGTTGTGCCATTGATTTGCCCTGCAAAAAACAAGTTGGGTATTGGTTTGGTTTGTAAAAATGAAGTGAGTCCACGAGGGTCAAAGTAATCATATTCTATGGCATAGCCTGGTCGGGTAATATGAGCATTTTCAAAACCTTTAATCGTGCGAACAAACTGCACCTGTACCTCAAAAGGAAGGCTTGTAGAAATGCCATTAGGATAGATTTCTTCAGTAGTTAATCCCTCCGGTTCAACAAAGATTTGGTGGGATAATTTATCAGCAAAACGAACAATTTTATCTTCTATTGAGGGACAATAACGTGGCCCTACACCTTCAATAACGCCAGCATACATCGGTGATTGGTGCAAATTATTACGAATAATTTCGTGTGTTGCTTCAGTTGTATGGGTAATATGGCAAGGTACTTGTTGGGGATGATCACTCACATGACCTAAATAGGAAAAAACAGGTATCGGTGTATCACCTGGTTGTACCGTCATTTGGCTATAATCTAAAGATCGACGATCGATTCGTGGAGGTGTTCCCGTTTTTAAACGGCCAACGGGTAAATCCAGATCACGTAAACTTTTTGCTAGGGCTACTGAAGGTGGATCTCCTGCGCGACCTCCGGCATATTGATTCATACCTACGTGAATTTTTCCACCCAAAAAGGTACCAACAGTCAGTACTACCGCACGTGCTCTTAAGACCAAGCCCATTTGGGTAACCACCGCAGTTACTCGTTCCCCTTCAATCAATAAATCATCAACAGCCTGTTGAAACAGCGTCAAGTTGGGTTGTGTTTGTAATTGTTCTCTAATGGCTTGGCGATAGAGTACTCGGTCTGCTTGTGCGCGCGTAGCACGGACTGCAGGACCTTTGGAGGCGTTAAGAGTACGAAATTGAATTCCCGCCTTATCCGCAGCTTTGGCCATAGCTCCATCTAAGGCATCAATTTCTTTCACCAAATGGCCTTTCCCTATCCCGCCTATGGCAGGATTACATGACATTTGACCGAGCAAATCCATATTATGAGTAAGTAATAACGTCTGGGCCCCCATTCGCGCTGCTGCTAGAGCAGCTTCTGTGCCTGCATGTCCGCCACCTACTACAATAACATCATATAATTTTTCAAGATTCATGACTGATCAATATTTGTATAACAAAAAGAGGAATTATACACTTTTTTGTGCATTGTCCCAATATTAAAGAATGAGATGCAGATGTTCTATGGGGACACATCGATTATTTGCTGAATTAGTTCAGCATTATCAACCCCATATAATCTCTGAAGTTTTACAAACTCATTCATTGTGTACGTTTCCGTGGATCAATTTTTATTTCCACTCAATACCATAAAATTTGTTAGTTGTTCAAATAATGTCCTATGATCATAATAATTGTACTTTTTGTGGTTTTTTCTTATGTGGCGCGACGTCCCTAGTCTCGAAGATTGGGAAAAATTATGTGGGAAGAATGGACTAACTGCAATTGAGGTTAATACGCTGCTTGTAGCTATTACCCAAGTTTTGCAAGACTATCATGCAATTCCAAAAACCAAATTAGAGTTCTTGGATAAAAGAATGGAACTACTTTCTCAGATAAATGAGATGAGCATTCAATTAATGAAGGTATTACCCAAAGCGGTAGAACCACTAGGCGTTATTCAAAAGCTAGCTGAAAATAAAATACTCTATCTAGAGAAGTTAAAAAATCATTATAAAGATGTTAAACCACGTCACTTATCAAAAAATGCGATGTTGGAAACAATTAGGCAGCGAGAAAAAACACATGGAGAGAACCCTTTATTAAGTCTTTTTGGTTCAACTTTAATTGAGCGATTAGATCCTGCTCATCGTACAATCGAATTTAATTATAGTGATATTGAAAAGGGTTTAAATCGTGCCGAATATCCGATGAATACTGCATTCTATGAGTGGGTCAGAGAAACCGATCCTCCGCCCTTTTTTTTGTGGTTAGAAGAGCATCCATTGACAACGGCATTAGAAGGGGTAAGTGATAATTGGCGAGACTCTTATAAAACGAAGATAACTTCCGTCGATTATGAGTTACGAGACAAAGTTCACGTTAAGACAGATGATGAGAAATTGAAAATTATTCCCAAAGATACTTCAGCAGAATTGCTTCCCCTAAATACAATTCGCTTAAAAAATATTTCTTATAAAAAGGGTATGGCATTTGGGGGTGTGGCTTTTGTATGGGATAAATATAATGACAATTTATTCCATGTCCATCCACATAAGGCTGGAATTTTCCATCACTCGTCACTTTTTAATGGGCGTAAGGTGCGTTGTGCCGGAATGTGGTTGGTCCAAGATGGGATAGTGGCGATGATTAGTAACAGCAGCGGGCACTATAAACCGGATACACTGCATTTTTATCAGTTGATTCGTTTTCTTCATGAGAAAGGTGTGGTTAATAATTTTACCCAAGTTGCAGATTTCTTGCGACCTCTACCTTATACAGAAGGAACACGGGTACCTAGCAATTTTATTCCTCTAAAAGAGTATTTTGCTTGGGCTGAGGAGCAACCCTTTGTACAAAACTACTTGGAAGTGGAAAAATTGCAACCATTCACTGCATCTCATACAACTGATGCAGGGATGGGAAAAGCAAACCGAAATTAATTCATATCTGTTGTTCATATTTAAATCATAATAAATTGTTATACTATGCATAGATAGATAATTTTTTTGAGATAAGCGATGTTTTTTGATGAAAATGAAAATGAAATTGAACTCGAAGATTTTTCGATAACGCATTTAAGAAAAAGATTAAAACTAATGAAAGGGACTACAGCGTCCAAAAAATCTATTACGCAATCTATACTGAAAACGCTCCCGTTTTTTAACAGGTTTATTGAGTCTGCAGAGGTAGCTGGGAGTGCTATTACCAGCATGGTACAAATCAAAGGACATCTAACTCATGCTTCAGACGTAGCAGGTAGTGCTTTTCTAATCATTAGATTCGTGAATGCGGCCATTGATTTTATCCGAATTCCAGGTATTTACATTGCAGCCTATATAGCGAATCAAGAATCACCGATTACTTTGTCACGTAATGCCCGTTTTTTATATTCGGCAGTGCTCTTAGGTCTTACGATAACTGCAGTAGCATTTCCTCCCTCAGCTCCTATTATTGCTTTGGTTATTTCAATCGCTACATTAGGTTTAAGTGTCGTCACGCTCGCTAAGCTTTATTACAAACGTTATGAGGTAAAAGATAAGTTAGCACAATTAGAAAAAGATATTGATATTAAAAAAAATCAGCTAGCTCATTTAATTGATAACTTGGAGCAATTAGAAGCCGAAGCAAAAAAGATGAAGGTTGCAGGCCAAAGAGATAACATTAAACTCTTAGAGGACAACATCAAAACGGGACGACAGGAAATTAAGAAACAATTAAACGAGTTGCAAAAACTATATGATGATCAAGAGCTTGGTAAGCAAAAATTAGCAAAGCTGGGTACAATCGCTACTTGGGATAAATCTGCAGGTGTTGCATTCGCTTCGCTGGCATTAATTGGTGCTATAGTCAGTTTGGTATTCCCTCCTGCAGGATTTCCAATACTTGCAGCCGCTGCTTCATTGGCTGTTGTTTATGTTGTTGGACGTGTTACCTATCCTTTATTTAAGTTTCTTGCGGGAAAAATAGCTAATCTTATTACAAGAAAACCAGAATCCGCTAAAAAAGAAAGTGAAGAGAAAGGAGTAGAAGACGTTTTGATTGAAACAGAGTTTGAGACTTCGTCTATGAAGGTTAAACATGATATGGATAAAATAAAAAAAGATGCAAAACGATTAGAACAAATCGTCGCAGATTTTCCAATTATTGAAACACCCAAACGACCAGAAGCAACTGCTCAAGCCCCCAGTTTAAAAATTACAGGCGCTAAAAAGAAAAACAGTGATGAGGAACTACAAGAAGATGATGAACATCCATCAATGCAGTAGAGCAATTTTCTTTTTATTCTAGCATAGCATAGAAGCATCTAATCGTTTCCCGATTGGCATCTGAAGAGTTTGCGACGCAGTATTGTGAGTCTAAAAAATCATAGAATGTTATCCCATTTACAGAAGATCCTTCACTTCGTCTTCCAACTCACCTTAAGTTTTTCTTGACCGCCAATGAGCCTACGTGCTGCGACTTGTTCGCAGCATCCAGGAAAAAGCGAGCTTAGTGCCTCAAACCCTGGATCCCGCGGACAAGCCGCGTGACGTGGGTATGGCTTTAAGTCAGGTAAAACTTAGGTGAATTGGAAGCACTGCGTTCGGGACGTACTGTGTCCGCGTAGCCTGGGTGGAGGCGTACGCCGTAACCCGTGAAATCTTTGTCCCGAAAACCCGGGTTTCGCTTCGCTACACCCAGGCTACAATTAAGTTGATGTGCTCTGTTCTTATTTCTCGACTTTGACGATATCTTAATCAACTGACTTATCAAGCGGGGTTCATGGGCGGCAGAGCATTTTCATTTTCCTTTTTACGCGGATGATTTTTTTTCAGTTGCTGAACACTGCGCCATAATTCATCACCTCGCCACAAGATTTTTTCTTTGCTTTTATATAAAACTTGCGAAAGAATTTGCACTTGTTTTTTGAACGTTACGTCGGTCGTTAGGCGCGTTAAATCAGTTAAATTTAGTATGGGTGCATCTGGCCAGTAAAGATTTGCCCACTTCAATAAGGCATCGCGTGCTTGTTGTGGATTAGCTTGCGCACACGCTTTATGGAGATTATTTAAAGCGGTTTTATATTGACCTTTTCCCGTATTTTTATTGCGTTTTTGCCATCCCCATAAGGCAATAGTAATGATCCACGCCAAGGCGAAAAGTGCGGCCACTATCCAACCCCAATTAAATTTGGTTGAAGAAGTAATAGGCTCGCTTCCTTCTTTGGTGGGTTGAGTGATAGGCTGATTTTGAGAGATAGTGGGTTGGGGGGTGGTATTTGTTGCTGGTGCAGTGTTTGAAGGAGTTACTTCAAAAGTTTTTGCAGGTAAAGTTGCTATTTCTTCTTTTCCTGTTTCAGTATTAAACCAAGGGAGTTTTAGTTCTGGAATTGTTATTTTTCCTGCTTTATTAAATAAATAGGTCACCTTGATTTCTGTGCGGCCAATCAATTCACCATAGGTAACCCGGTTTTTATCTTTTCCTTTCTCTGGATAAACATTTACTCCATCTGTTTCTGCAAAATTGAGTGTAGGTAAGAGTTGCGCTGGAATTCCTACTCCTTCAAGAATTACGGTACGAATTAAGGTGTTGCCTTGAGCAATAGTTTTCTCGGAGTTTTCATATTGTTCCATTAACTTAACTTGTTTGGCTGGTAACCATGTTTTACCGGAAAACTCTTTAGGAATGGGTTGTACATCGATGCTCGTGGTTTTGTCCTGAGCTTTTACTCGTTCGGGATTAAAATCATAAATCACTGCTGTAAATACAGGTGATTTTATTTTTAAAGTACCACTCTTTTGTGGAAAAATGGCATAATTTTGTTCTTCTACAAGATAAGTCATATTATTTTTTTGAATTTGAGATCGTTTTTCCTCACCTAAAGGAACGAGTAGGGCATTTTCGACTTGGGGGCCTTTATAATCTGCATCTAAGAAATGTTTTGAATAGTATAAAGTCACTTTATAAATAATTTGCTGATTCACATAAGGTTTTTTGGGGATAACTTCGGTGGTTAAATAAAGATTTTGATTGTTCTGATTGGCGAAATCATTTCTAGGTGTATTTTGCGATGTGGTACTTGAGCTGACTTCTATTGTCACTGGTTTAGTATAGTCCCTGCCTATTCTAATCGCAGGAATTGTTACTTTACCTTCTTTTTGTGGCTTTAAAGTTATAGTCCATTCGCTAGATGATTGGGCTTGGCCATTGATGATCGAATAATTCATACGACGTTCAGTGCCAAGAATCATAAAATTCTTTTGTAGTGGGGTCAGATCCGGAATGCCCCCATTTTGTAAATTATCTTGAGTTAGAATTAACCTGAATGAATCATCAATGCTTATTTGAGAAGGATTAACTTGTACCTGTACTTCAGCATTAACTAATGAACTGAATAAACAAAAGAAACCAATAATTATTATTTTTTTCATTGATACCACCCGCGTTCTCTTCTTAAATGGTCACGTAAAAATTTTTCTCGCATCAATCCGCCTGGATCATCCGGAATCAAACGCAACCACTGTTCTTTAGCTTGTTGTTTTTCTCGTTCTGCTTCAGATTGAGCTTCACTATTTTGTTGATCTTTGTTTTGCTGATCTTTGTTCTGTTGATCTTTGTTCTGTTGATCTTTGTTCTGTTGATCTTTGTTTTGCTGATCTTTGTTTTGCTGATCTTTGTTTTGTTGATCTTTGTTTTGTTGATCTTTGTTTTGTTGATCTTTGTTTTGTTGATCTTTGTTTTGTTGATCTTTGTTTTGTTGATCTTTGTTTTGTTGATCTTTGTTTTGTTGATCTTTGTTCTGTTGATCTTTGTTTTGTTGATCTTTGTTCTGTTGATCTTTGTTTTGTTGATCTTTGTTTTGTTGATCGTTGTTTTGTTGATCTTTGTTTTGTTGATCTTTGTTTTGCTGATCTTTATTTTGCTGATCTTTGTTTTGATTTTTTTCTTTATCTTTTTTCAAAAGGTCTTCAACTAACTTACGATTATAAATGGCATCTTGATTAGCTGAATTGATTGCCAGTGCCTTATCATAGGCTTTGATTGCTTCTTCGTATTGTCCCATATGAGCCAAAGCATTGCCTTGGTTATAATAACCTTGTTCATTTTTTAAATCTTGATATAACTCGGCTGCTTTTTGATAATCGCCTGCACGATATGCTGCGGCTGCGCTCCAATCGCTACGTGTAAATGTTTCTTTAGCTTGTTTAAATTGATTTTTTTTCATCAACTCTTGCCCTTGTTGATCTGGTGTAGACCATAAGTCTTGCCAACTAAAGGCATGAGTAGTACACGATAAAAATGAGACGAATAAAAGAATAAAAAAACGTATCATACAACTACCCTCTGTATCCAACCACGTCGAAACACCGGCAAGAGTAACAGCAACGCAGGTATTAAAAGCCAACGACCTTCATCACGCCAAAGAGGGATATCTTTTTCTTCACTTAGAGCAAATTCATTGTTATTACTGGATTTAAGCCACTGCTCCAAATCACTTGAATCGGGGGAGTATTTGACTAATTGTCCACTACCTGCATCGGCAAATTGCTCAAAAAGTGGATTTAAATTTTTATCTGCTTTGACTGGGATAATAGATGAGTAAATCCCTGATTCAGCCAATTTTTTCGCAAGAGCTATCGATGCGCTGGAGGGGGCGTCTGCCGTTAACACCAGAATTCGTCCTTGGTTATAACCTGCTTGTTTGATTAAGTTACTGGCTTCATCCAAGGCGCTATCAAGGTTTTGTCCTGTAACTGGCAGAATATCTGGAGTTAATGAAGAAAGTAATGAGGAAATAGTATGCCCATCATCAGTCAACGGAGAAACTACAAACGGCTCGCTAGTAAAGACCACAAGGCCAAATTGACCCACATCTTTGTGGGCAAATAAATCATGCAATTTAAATTTGGCACGACTTAGACGATTAGGAGTTAAATCATTAGCCATCATATTATCAGACATATCCAGAACTAGAACTCTAGGTTGTATTGGTTTATAGGTTGCTACAGGCAGCCTATACCAAGCAGGACCGGCAATACTAAAAATCATAAACAGAATACTTAAAAACAAACAGAGCATGGAACCCATCCGTTGTCCCTGCCCTTTTTTTTGCAGAAGATGACTCAACAAATGTTGATCGCACACCTCCGACCAGGCATGTAGTTTTGGTTTCTGTCGCCATAAAATCAAAATTAATCCTAGTAGGGGTACGATCACTAACAGCCACCAAGGTCTTAAAAAATGAAACGTTGCAATCATGACTTTAAGACCTCCCGATCGGTCATCCTAGCTCGTATGCTGAAGCTCAAATCGGCTTTTCTCAGTAGCCAAGAGAAACAAAGTAATAATGCAAGACCGACAAACCAAGGATAATATTCCTTTTGGGGACGAACGGTGGCTTGTTCCTGATTTATAGTTTCCAACTGATTAATTGTTTGATAAATTGAATTTAATGTTTCAGTATCTGTAGCACGGAAATAGCGACCATCAGTCATGTCGGCCATTTTTCTTAAGGTTTCTTCATCCAAATCTGCTGAAGCATTCTGCATCATAAAATCACTAATAAGCGCTCTTGAATCTGCTTCAGATCCTAAACCTATGGTATAGATTTTGATTCCTTCTTCTTTAGCCAATTCAGCCGCTTTTAACGGAGCGAGTACACCAGAATTATTTGCCCCATCGGTCAATAAAATAAGAATTCTTCCTTTTTTGGGAACATTATTTAATCGCTTTACAGCAAGACCCACGGCGTCTCCAATAGAAGTTGTTTTACCTGCAAGTCCTGCAGTAGCATCTTCAAGCCTTAAGAGAATGCTGTGTCGATCATAGGTAAGAGGGGTTTGTAAATAAGCACGAGTACCGAAGAGGATTAAACCAATTTTGTCACCGGTACGGTCTTGGACAAATTGTTCAGCAGCACTTTTTACAACACTTAAACGACTTACGGGACGTCCGTGGAAAAGCATATCAGGAATTTCCATACTCCCAGATAAATCTAAAGCCATCATAATGTTAAACCCCTCACGCGAGATGGGTTTGGGAGCACCAATCCAGCGAGGACCTGCTAAAGCAACCACCAATAATAACCATATTATGGCGGGGATGAGCAATGAATATTGGGCAGAAACAGAACGCTTTTCTTGATCTGCAATGTGAACCATGTCAGCAAAGAAAGGTACCTTCAACGCGGCAGGCAATTGTACTTTAGCTCTTGGCATTAAAAACCAGAAGATCAAAGGTAAAGGGATGAGAATTAAAACCCAAGGGTTAGCTAATTCGAACATGGCACTCCTCTTTGTTTAATCCAAAGCTGTGCTGCGTTAAATAAGGGGTTGAGATCCATCTTTTCTTGTGTTTTAAACGGGGCATCAAGTAGTAATTCCTTTACCAAATTGAAATCAATATTTTTGCTCGTTTCATTTAAAAATTTAAGCCATTCTTCCCCATGTAAACTAGCAACTTGCTCTCTTGGATAATAGACAAGGGCAACTCGGCGTAATAATTCTGAAATATGTGCACTGGCCTGGGCGCCATTTTGTTCTTGCTCATATTGATGCTGATAGTGATTTAATAAAAGCAAGGCTTGCTTTTTAGCCAGAGTATTTCGATGCTTTTTATAAAAAACATATGCGAGTACCGTTGCTAAAAATAAGATAACCCCAGTCAAAATATACCACCCCGGAGCCATTGGCCACCAACCAATTGGAGGGGGGAGGTGAATGTCTTTTAACTGCGCCAGGGGAGCGGTATTAACCACGGGACCTCCTGGGAAACGTTTGGCGCACGAGTGGCGCTAAATCAACATCTGCTGTAACCTGCACATACTGGATGTGTAAGCGTTGCAATTGAGTTTGCAAGTGCTCTATTCGTTGTTGACAATACTGCTCATAGGCTGCGCTCACAGAGCGCAAGCTGGTATCAAGGATTAGCTCTTGTTGCCCATTAGTGATGGCATATTGCTGTGGTTTGGGTGGAGAAAGCTCAACTTGATCACAAATATGATAGGCCAGGATGTCATTATGATAACGTAATCGATTTAAATGTTTTTCACACTCACGGTCCATAGAATAGAAATCACTGATCAAAACCAGGATGCTTCCCGGTCTCACTACGCGATGTAAGCGGACCAATGCATCGCTAAGTTGTCTTGGTTGGGCTTCGCGTTGTTCTTCAGTTTGATCGGTATACCGACTTAAAGAGGCTAATAATGGCAGTACCCCTATATCCCGACTGCGAGGGGTAAATTCGCTGTGATCCGTAGCTGAGAAGAATACTCCTCCTACTCTATCGCCTTCTTTTATTACGGTCCAAGCAAGAAGCGCTGCGAGTCGGGCGGCAATGACCGATTTAAATGCGATGCGCGTACCGAAAATCATGGAAGGATTGAAATCAGTGAGAATCACTACTGGTCTTTCTCGTTCTTCCTGATAAATTTTGATGTGAGGTTTACCGGTACGCGCCGTAACGCGCCATTCCATATGGCGTATTTCATCACCTGCCTGATAATTTCTTACTTCGGCGAAATCCATACCTCGACCACGTAATTTGGATAAATGATTTCCTGATTGTATTGCTTTACCTTCAGGTTGATAATGCATGGATTGGACATATCGCCTTAAGTCAATCAATTCGTTTAATTCTGCAATAACGCCATTAGCCATAAAAACCTCGTGTACCTCATATGTCTCTTTAGATTGGGACTGAATTCATCAGATTCAAGGCTATTTGTTGGGCCCAAGGCCCAAACCTCCAGTTTTCTACGGAACAGCAACTAAACGCAATAAGGAGTCAATAAAATCGTCGCTATTGATTCCTTCAGCTTCCGCTTCAAAGCTTAATAAAATGCGATGCCTTAATACATCATGGGCAATCACATGAATGTCATCTGGAGTAACATAATCTCTTCCACAAAGCCAGGCATGAGCTTTAGAGCAACGATCTAAAGCAATCGTAGCGCGTGGACTTGCACCAAAGCGCAACCAACGACCCAGCTCTTCGCTGTATACGCCAGGATTACGAGTTGCTACCACTAATTGTACTAGATAATTTTCTAATGCATCGCTTGTATGAACATTCAGTACTTGTTTACGTGCTTCAAACAATGTTTTTTGCGAGAGTTTTTCAGTGGTAACAGGTTTAGTGGCCATAACGGCACCTAAAGCTTCCTTGCGCGATAGGGCTAAAATATCATGCTCTATTTTGGCATCAGGATAACTAATTTTTACATACATCAAAAACCGATCCAGTTGTGCTTCAGGTAAGGGATAAGTTCCTTCCTGCTCAATTGGATTTTGTGTTGCCATGACTAGAAATAGTTCAGGCAGAGGATAGGTTTTGCCTCCTATAGTAACTTGGCGCTCAGCCATTGCCTCAAGGAGTGCAGATTGAACTTTTGCTGGAGCACGGTTAATTTCATCTGCCAAAAGCAAGTGATGGAATATAGGACCTGGTTGAAACACAAAAGAACCATTTTGTGGATGGTATACATCGGTACCGGTTAAATCTCCAGGCAATAAATCAGGTGTAAACTGAATGCGATGAAAATTTCCTTCAACCCCATCAGACAGTTCTTTAACTGCCCGTGTTTTTGCTAATCCTGGCGCTCCTTCAACTAATAAATGGCCATCTGCGAGTAAGGCAATAAGTAAACGTGAAATTAATCCATTCTGACCCAAAATTTGTGAATTTAAGTGATGACTTAACTGTAATAATTGGCGTTGTATCGCATTTCCAGTCATACTGTCTTCTACTTGCTCCATAATTTCTACCTTAATCTTAAATTACATCGAATAGAGTTAAATAAAAAAACTTATCCTAGCGTGAATTACATTCGCTGCCAAGTGCTGCAGAGGTAACCTAAGAATTGTAGATACTCACGACCACGTCCTCCTTGGCGGGTCACTGCGGCACATCCCAGACTACATTATTGTTGATAATCGGGATGGAGCTCCAAAGGCATCATCGTTTGCAGGTTTTGATAAAGAGAGAGAATCTCTTCACAAAAAACCTGGAATTGTTGTTGGTTCTCCCATAAATCATAATCTGCTCCCTTAAGGAAAACCTGTTCTTTTGCAAGTGTCTTTAATAAAACAAGCTCCTGGCGTGAAAATCCCAAATGACTATTTATTTCAACCAATTCCATAAGTTTTTTATGCTCTTTGATTGGGCGCTGTTCGTGTAAACAATACGCTTTTAATGTCAGTACAAAAGCTTGGTACATCAGTGAAGTAACAGGAGTTAATACTGCAAGTGGATCAGTTTGTCTAAATGTCCAATCATTGATTTGCTGCAATAAATAATCGGCAGCATAGGCATGTTGGGTGGCAATATTGAGCATTTCCAATGGGGATAAATAACGTTTGTCCATAAAGGAGTTTTCCTATTTGATTTGGGGGTCTTAGCTTTTACAACTGCGTTCGACAGCTTTTTCTGGGTTTAAAGTATGTTAAAATTGGCCTTCATTATATCTCTGAATTAAATTGATGCACGCTTTTATTAACAGTTCCTTGAAAATAGGCTCTTTGACTTTATCCAATCGATTAATCCAAGGCCCTTTAGCTGGTTATAGCTGTGCACCATTTAGAACCTTATTTAATCATTATCGAGCTCCCGCTTATTGTGTGACGGAGATGAGTTCAGCAACGGATATTCTTTTTAAACATACAACCAATTCACGTTATATTTATCGGGCACCACAGGAACAGATCCTCGCATATCAGATAGCAGGTACTGAGCCTGCTGTATTGGCGCAAGCCGGGCAACGATTACAACTTAATGGTGCGGATATTATCGACATCAATTGTGGTTGTCCAAAACCTAAAATTCGTAAAAAAGGTGCTGGAAGTGCTTTACTCGAAGACCCGGAGCACTTAATACGTATTGTCAAAGAAGTACGCACGGCGATTACTATCCCCTTAACTATAAAAATTCGCATTCAAGGCGATGCAAAGGATGTTCTGCTGGCAAAAAAAATTGAAGAAGCAGGAGCTGATGCGCTGATCGTACACGGTCGCCGTTGGATGGATGATTATGATGTAGCTTCTGACTTAAAACAAATTGCAAAAATAAAACAAAGTATTGCTATTCCGGTAATTGCTAATGGAGATATTAATAATATCCACAGTTTGCATAGGGCAATAGAGTTAAGCGATTGTGATGCTTATATGATATCACGTGCTGGCAGTGGCAAACCCTGGCTCTATCAAGAGTTATTAGAACAGCAGAGTATTTCGATAAGTTTAGCGGATAAGATTAGTCTTTTTATGACGCATTTACATGGATTGGCTGCATTGGAGGATGAGTATAAGGCCGTTTTACAAAGTAAGTCCTTAGTTCGTTATTATTTTGGCAAATTATTTGATGAATCAGCACTAAATCGTTTTTATTTATTAGATTCTTTGGAGATGATACATTGTTTTTTGCGATCGTTGTTTTAATGCGATTGTCATCGCGTTATTTAAGAAAGGTTAAATCAAATCACTATAATCTTGATTATAAATCATAAGATGCTCCAATCGCTGAGCTGCTTTTTGGGCTCCCTCCTGATTGCCATTTGCAAAACGAAGCTTGGCAAGATAATTTAAGTAAAGCTCAATATATTCTGGAGAAATAGGATACTGAAGACCGGTTTCCAAGACTTGTTGAGCCGGGTGCAGTTCATTTTGCTCTATTAAAAATCGAGCAAAAGTGAGTCGCGCTAAACAAAAATGAGGATCATTTTTTAAAGCCTTACGAAAATATGCTTTTGCTTTTTGAGCATCATCTCGCTCTAAACTTTGTAACAATGCCATTTGAAAATAAGGACGTGCAAAATAGGGGTTCATTGCAATGGCTTGTTTAATTGCAAATTCAGTTTTTTCTATCCAAGAATGACGCTCGCGATTCGATGTTGCATGTTGGATTAGTTGTAAATATGCGTCAATTTTAAGGCTTTGAATTTCAACAAAAGGAAATAGGTTCAGCGCGTGATTGCTTGCAGCAATTGCCTCATTGAATTGTTTTGCTTGAATTGCTGCTTCAGTATTCTCAATATAATGTTCGAGGATGAAAAAGCGAATAAAATAAGAGCTTATCAGGAATAGAAACACAATGATTCCACAACGCAGGATCCAAATATTTTTTAGTGAGAATGAATAAATTTTAACCCAGCCCTTTGTCCTCAGAAAATAATGCAGATAGCCCAAACAGCACCCCATGAGGAGATTCATAGGGAATACATAGAAATTAAAATCAATAAAGCTATGACATACTAAAGCCGCTAGTGCACTAAAGCAGGCTATGCCTTGGATATGTGTTACAGGGTTTTGATTCGGGTGGTTTAAGTAGCTTTTTAAATAGCTGAGCAGCGTCACTATAATTCCAAGCAGAATTACAATACCTGGTATTCCAGTTTCAACAAATAATTGTAAAAAGTCATTATGAGCGTATTCGAGATTAGAACCATCACCTGGTAAGCTAAAGGCAGGGTAGTACTGTTTAAAATTGAAAATACCTAAACCATACCATGGGGTTATCTTCCATAAGTGCCAAGCACCCTCCCAAATAATAAGACGTGATTTTTCATGGGCGAGTAAATCAAGACGATGATGTATGGCAGGTTGAGCAAAGAGGCACAAAGTGGCCAAAGCCAAAACTACAATTCCTGATAATTGGTAAATACTTTTGAGTTTTATCTCATGACGGCATAAAACGATTTCCAGGGCTGCAAAGAAAATAAAACACAAGATAACGCCACGGCTTAAAGCAGCCAATAAGGCTAAGGTAATTATATAGAGGCAGATTAGGGTGATGATTTTTGGTGATTTAAATTGATTTATTTCCCTGAGTCCAGCGTAATCTAGAGTAAAAAATTTACCTAGCAATAGGAGATCAATCATCATTAAAAAAGCAGCAGCGGTATTTTTGCTGGCAAAAAAACCGGTTGGCATCGCATTTCTAGCAAATAATTGAATCAGAGCATAAACCGCACAAACAAGACCTAGCACCCAGAGCAGCTTAAGTAAATTGTTCCATAACCAATCAGCAACAGAATCTCTATTAAATAAAATGAAGCCAAATATCCACATGGAGCACTGAAAAATACCAAAAAGGGCGGTGCGAGGAACCAGCCCTACTAATGGGGGGAGAATGATCCAAACGAGCCAAGCTCCCAGTAAAAGAGTTAATTTAGAAATTGACTTTAGGGACCAAAAATAACCAATAGAACCAAGAATGGTGGTAATTATGACACCATAACTAATCAGTAGAATGGAATAGTCACTTGTTCCCTTAAATAGAAAAGAGGCGATCATTAACAAAAAAAACAGGAGTCCCACCGATTTATGAACATTGTTCTTATCACTCAAAAAATTCAGTGGCATCCTGTATTTCATCGAACATCACACATCATGAAGAGTTAACATCCAGAAACCCATTTCCCTTTGATAAAAGGACCATCCAAAGAGAAATCATGCTGGGTTACAGTTGTTGCCGGATTACTGTTTCCGCCAGGAGGTAGAAGAAACATGTGTAAATAATGTTGCCACATCCAACCGCCCATTACACTAAACTGTCCCATACTTGCCGACCATTGATAACTTGCACCTAATCTTGCTTCTAGTTCGGGTACAAGACGAGTTTGTTTTGCCTGAGCATTAAAAGGAAAAGCGATACCGCTTAGGTTTGCTCCAGATAGGCTGGCTTTGCCCTGCCCAGTTAACAGGGCCATGGCACTTTGGGCAAATAATGAGAAACCGTAGTTCATATCACGAGACATATCTATACCAACTCGCGGGCCTGCACCTTGGAATTTAGTGTATGCGACGGATCTTTGTATAATATGTGGTGCAGGATCAGAAGGGAGTTTTTCAAACTCATAGTCAGAACGTTTGATTTGGGTGTTGACATATTGTCCCCCGGCATAAAAACGAATGGTTTTCTTTTTACCGAAATGACTGGTTTGTGCAAACTCTAAATTAACGGCATCAAATTTCGTATCGAATTTTAAATCGGTGAAGGTAGTAACTGGATTAAAGACATCTCCAGAAAAGTATGAAAAGTGATCCGAATTATCAGGATTAAAATGCAGCCAATTAACATTAAGATCATTTCCTGTATTAAAATGGTAACTTCCTTCAAGTAAAAACCCCCAGTCCCATGACGAATCAACGGTATGTGATGCATTGCTGATTGGATTGATAATTGGATTAAGTAATGCTGAATTGGTGTTTGGTTGTAAATATAAAGCGCTAATACCTAAATCCCAAGCATTACATGGACAAGGGACGGTTACATTATCAGGGCTGCATACAGGCCCCATAGTGCCAGCTTGGGCTATTCCAACACTTAGCGTACAAAGTATCAAAGTGGCTATGTTCTTCATAAATTGATTCATCATCCTTGTTATTTTTATTCATTATTCAATAAGTGAAGTGATTAATCAATTGGGATGAATCAACTAGCCAATCAAGCTTCTACCCCCATCCACTTTGAGGATTTGTCCGGTAATGTAGGGGTTTTCGGCCAAGGCTAAAATTGCTTGGGCAATATATTCGGGATTACCATGTTTTTTTAGAGGAGTTTTCGCAATAATTTGTTCTTGTGTTTCTAGAGTTAAGGTATTGGAATGCTCAGGCCAAATAATGGCCCCTGGCGCAACGGCATTGACTCTGATTTCAGGAGCAAATTCGCGTGCCAAGCTTTTTGTTTGCATTTCCAAAGCGGCTTTACTTTGGCAATAGACAGAGTAGTCTTTCAATGGTTTTTCTGCATGGGTGTCGCTTATATTAATGATGGCTCCAGATTGCTTTGCCAACAAAGGACGTGCTGCGAGACTCAATAAAAAAGGCGCTTTAACATGAATGTCAAAAAGAGCCTGCCAATCTGTTTCAGAAAATACAGTAAATTCGGTGCGGATGAACACAGAAGCATTATTAACTAATAAATCCAAACGCCCGGCCCAATCTTGAACGGTAATCATCATTTCTTCTGCTGCGCATGGTTCCGTTAATTCTCTTTGTAAAACAAAGGCACTATAGGCGCGTTGCTCATTTAACTCTGCGGCAAGGACATGAGCCTCTGACAATGATTGATGGCAATGAATTACTACTTTATATCCTGCGGTATGGAGTTTTCTGACTACCGCGGCACCGATACGACGTGCTCCACCCGTGACTAAAGCAACTTTCGCTTCTTGTTTGTTTGTCGGATTCAATGTATGTTCCTATTCTCGATTATTCTGGGCGAAGCGAAGCTTCCGAACTTTTGCCTACGTCCCGCGGCTTGTCTGCGGGAGCCAAAGACCTTATTATCGCAGGATCCCACGGACAAGCCGCGGGACGTAGAGTCAAGATGCATTGCTTCGGTTTTACCCAGCTAAATTTTTTAAAGTATAACAATGAGTATAATACAAACCTTACACGCGCTACTGACCGAACGCCAGGCTATTCCCTTTGTAGAATTCATGCAATATGCATTGTACGCTCCTGGAGAAGGATATTATAGTTCAGGGTTGCAAAAATTAGGGAAGCATGGTGATTTCATTACAGCCCCTGAATTGACTCCCTTATTTGGTAAAACGCTAGCGAATCAGTGCCAGCAAGTGTTAATGACACTTGAGTCGCCAAGAATATTCGAATTTGGTGCAGGTTCTGGCGCTCTTTGTGTTGCTGTATTAGAGCATTTAGCGGAGCAGAACGCGTTGCCAGATGCCTATTATATTTTGGAGGTCAGCGCTAATTTACAACATCGTCAAAGGGAACTTGTCGGCCAAAAAATTCCTCATCTCGCTCATTTAGTTACCTGGCTTGAGCAGTGGCCAGAAGTTCCTTTTAATGGGGTGGTTTTGGCAAACGAAGTTCTAGATGCTATGCCGGTTCATCGATTTATGAAAACGGAACAGGGCATTATGGAAAGCTATATTGCTTTGAATGAACAGCAACAATTAATAGAATTATTTAAGCCCTGTCATAATCAACGTTTGCTGGATTACATTGATAAGCGATTATCGCTGCAAAATACTCCTTATCTTTCGGAGGTGAATCTTTTTATCGATGATTGGGTCTTAAGCAATTATCAGATGTTAAAACAAGGCGTGGTGTTTTTGATTGATTACGGATTTCCTCGCCACGAGTATTATCATCCTGATCGTAATCAGGGCACTTTAATGTGTCATTATCAACATCATAGTCATCCAGATCCGTTGTTGCATCCTGGAGAGCAAGACATTACCGCGCATGTGGATTTTACACATGTTGCAGAGGCGGGACAACAAGCTGGTTTTCATATCGCAGGTTTTACCAATCAAGCCTCTTTTTTGCTGGCCAACGGTTTGCTAAGCTTAATTAATACTTTGGATGATGAGGTAGAACAAGTAAGAGCAAAACAAGCGATAAAGCAACTTACTCTTCCCAGTGAAATGGGAGAGTTATTTAAAGTGATCGCTTTAAGTAAAAATGTGGAAATTTCCTTAAACGGATTTCTATTAAATGATAAACGAGTGAGTTTATGAACATAAAAAGATACCTGACAACCGTGGAATTACAAAAAGAGTCCATGAAATTTTCTGCTGGTCATACGACCATTTTTTCTGCCACAGAAAGAGAACCATTACATGGCCATATGTATGGGGTTTATTTGGCACTCACGACTTGGGTTGAAGAAAATGGGATGACTTTTGACTATCGCTATTATAAAGAACGCATCCACAAATTATGTCGTTATTTAAATCAAACTTTTCTGATGCCGCAATTTTCTCCCTTTCTGGAGTATGCTGAGGATGATGAATATTATTACTTTACTTTTAATCATAAGAAAATTCCCTTTCTTAAAGAAGATGTGACTTTATTACCAGTAACTAATATTACGGTAGAGGAGTTATCGCGTTGGTTTGTGCAAGAACTGATTAAAGATAAAGCAGAGTTGGATCGACATCGTATTGAGAAGGTTGTGGTCAAGGTTTTTTCAGCTCCAGGACAATCCGCCAATCATCAATGGCAAAGAGCGCATGAATAAAAGCGAGCATGACCATTCTGTCAAAAGCGCTTTTTCATCACTGTCTACTGATGCATCTTTGGAAGTGATGGAGCGCCATGATATTGGAGTGCCTATGACGCAATACACTGCGCTAAATGGGAATGCTATTTATCAAGTCTGCATTCCCCATACCCATCGAGATTGTTTTGATTATATTGCGGAGGAACTTACTCCCTGCGTTGGCGCGCGAGTATGGGTTCCTTTTCGCAAACAAATACGTTTAGGTTTAGTAGTCGGTAAAAATGAACCCTCGTACGATGTTGCCTCGTTAAAAAGCATCAGCACAATTATTGATGACCAACCATTACTTGATGAAGCTACCTTAACGTTGTGTGCTTGGATCGCCAATTATTATCAGTCGCCTTTGTCTGAAGTATTGCCACTTGCGCTACCTAAAAAATATCGATTAGGACAGGCAAGCCAATTACCTAGGGGTGATTTTTATCAATTGGCATTGCCTCTGGAAGAAGCTAAAAAACTTATTCCGGCTCGTGCCCGTAAACAACTGGAGCTGGTTGAGTTCTTGAGTACTCAAAAAGACCCCGTTCCCAAAAATTGTTTGACCCAAAAAGGATTTAATTCCACCCAGCTCTGTAGCTTGCTTGCTGCGCAGGTTCTTTCTTTATCTCAGCAAATTATACTGCCAGAAAAAACAGATGTTTCTCCATCTCCTCCATTAATACTTAATCCTGAACAAGCTGCAGCTGTAACGGCAATTACTGCAGCGTTGTATCAATATCAGTGTTTTTTATTACAAGGAGTTACAGGAAGTGGTAAAACTGAAGTTTATTTACATGTTATTGCCCAAGTGCTTGAGCAACAAAAACAAGTGTTAATTTTGGTACCCGAGATCGGATTAACCCCGCAATTAGTGACGCGTTTTACCTCGCGTTTTAAACAAGCTGTTGCTGTGATTCACTCCGACTTGAACGAATCAGAAAGACAAGTTGCTTGGCAATTAGCCAAAGAAGGCAAGGCCAAAATAGTGATAGGAACTCGAGCGGCAATTTTTACACCGATGCCTGATTTAGGATTAATTGTCATCGATGAAGAGCATGATGCATCATTAAAGCAAATTGAGGGAGTGCGCTATTCTGCCCGAGATACTGCATTAATGCGGGCTCATTTAACGAATATACCTATTATTTTGGGATCAGCGACTCCTAGTTTGGAAAGCATGTACAATGTAATGCAACAAAAATACACCTTACTACGCTTGACTCATAAAGCACGTTCGACAACCCCGTTACATTATCAACTGATTGATCTGCGCTCACAAACACTCCAACATGGTTTGGCAACTCCAACCTTACATGTCATTAAAGAGCATTTACTTAAACAAAACCAGGTATTGGTATTTATTAATCGCCGAGGTTTTTCTCCTGTTCTGTTATGTCACCAATGTGGCTGGATGGTTGATTGTCGTGCGTGTGACAGTCATCTGACTCTACATAAACAGTTAGGAAAAATGATTTGTCATCATTGTGGATTAACCCAAAAAACTCCGGATTGTTGCCGTAATTGCCATAGTATGGAATTAATTCCGGTTGGCGCGGGTACGCAACGTATCCATGAGTTTTTAAGCGCATATTTTCCAAAAACAGAGGTAGTGCGTATCGATCGTGATGCAGTTCGAAAAAAAAATTCTTTGGATGAGCATCTAGACAACATCCATAATGGCAAGGCACAGTTAATTGTAGGTACCCAAATGTTAGCAAAAGGTCATCATTTTCCACGTCTTTCTTTAGTTGTAGTGGTCGATGCTGATGCGGGACTTTATAATCAAGATTTTCGGGCTCTGGAACATTTAGGGCAATTGTTAATGCAAGTTTCGGGACGGGCAGGTCGCGAGGAGCAAGCCGGTCAAGTTTTGATTCAAACGCACTTACCCAATCACCCACTACTTAATTTGCTGATTCAACAAGGATATGATCCATTTGCAGATGCATTATTAGCTACACGCCAACAAGCACAAATGCCCCCTTTTCATTATTTGGCTGTAATTAGAGCTCAGGGGAAAGTAGCTGCAAGCGTCTTAAAATTTTTGCATGCAGCTAAAGAGCAAATTTTAGCATCTTCCATTACCGTAATGGGACCAGCACCTGCTCCTATGCCTCGCAAAGCTAATCAATATCGTATGCAATTATTACTTAAGTCTTCTTCCAGAAAAGTCCTAAAAAACACTTTAACGCAATTGCGCGAATGGTTAACAGGTAATAAATTAGGTAATGGTGTGCGTTGGAATGTGGATGTGGATCCTATGGATTTATCATGATGGAGATAGAATGACCGACTTGAACCTTGAAGTACATAGAAAAGTTTTTTCCATAGCTTGGGGCGATATGGATGCACTAGGCCATGTAAATAACGCCCGCTATTTTGATTATTTTCAAGAGGCACGCATTGAATGGTTAAGACAGCTGAATATCAGTATGACTGAAAAAACAGGTCCGGTAGTGATTCACGTCGCATGTACTTTTTTAAAGCCGGTAATTTATCCTGCGACAGTAACGTTGTGTTCTAAAATCCACAGTCTTGGAAACTCAAGTATGGTGATGGAGCATGAGTTGTATCAGGATGAAGTCATAATGGCGCAAGGCAGCTGCAAAATTGTTTGGGTAGATTATACGAAAAATAAATCCATATCATTACCGGATGAAATCCGTAAACTTTTTGAAACCAAGTAGGGTGAGGAAAGAGACGCCACTATTAAGGTAATATTTTTTGTCATTCCCGCGCAGGCGGGAATCTATTCTATAGTAATGCCGTGTCGTTCTAGAAATGCATTTAAACCGCAATAGGCGCTTTGATAGCAGGATGAGATTGATAGTTTACGAACTCGAAATCATCATAAACATATTCAAATAACGAGTGCGGTTTGCGTTTGATATTTAAGGTGGGTAATGGCAACGGGTCCCTGGATAATTGAGTGCGTGCCTGTTCTAAATGATTAAGATATAAATGGCAATCACCACCAGTCCATATAAAATCACCTACATTAAGATTGCATTGCTGAGCAACCATGTGAGTGAGCAATGAATAAGAAGCAATATTAAACGGTACTCCCAAAAATACATCAGCAGAGCGTTGATACAACTGGCACGAAAGAGTTTTATTCGCTACATAAAATTGGAATAGAGCATGACAAGGCATTAAAGCCATTTGATCCAGTTCTCCAACGTTCCATGCACTAACTAACAAGCGGCGTGAATCAGGATTGGTTTTTATTTGCTGGATGACATCACTGAGTTGATCAATAGTGCGTCCATCAGGTGTTGGCCAATTTCGCCATTGTTTGCCGTAAATAGGTCCCAACTCACCATTACTATCAGCCCATTCGTCCCAAATAGTAACCCCGTTTTCATTTAAATAAGAGATGTTCGTATCCCCTTTTAAAAACCAGAGCAACTCATGCACAATACTGCGCATATGTAATTTTTTGGTAGTGACTAAAGGAAACCCCTGGCGCAAATCAAATCGCATTTGATAACCAAAAACCGATAAAGTTCCTGTGCCGGTGCGGTCGGTTTTTTGGTTGCCGTGCTGCAAAATATGTTCTAACAAGTTTAAATAAGTTTTCATCGTTTAATCCACCATAACCAAAATCCCAGTAATAACATGGGAATAGATAAAATTTGTCCCATAGTCAACCATCCGAAGGCAAGATAGCCGAGTTGCGGATCAGGTTGTCGGAAAAACTCAGCAATGATACGACAAATCGCGTATCCTATTAAAAAAATGGCTGAAACTCGGCCCACAGGGCGAGGCTTACGCGCATAAATCCAAACAAGCAGGAACAAGCCAATTCCTTCCAAACCAAATTCATACAACTCTGAAGGATGGCGAGGTTGATTATCAACATGGGTATAAATCATCCCCCAAGGCATGTCAGTAACCCGACCCCATAATTCACCGTTAATGAAGTTACCAATTCGTCCTGCGCCTAAACCGATGGGGACCAGCGGAGCGATAAAATCACCGATTTCCAGGAAGGATTTGCCGCTTTTGCGAGAAAAGAGCCAGAGGGCAATCGCAACACCCAGCAAGCCACCATGAAAAGACATGCCTCCTTGCCAGATTTTAAATAATGCCAAAGGATCATGCACCAATTCCGCGAAATTATAAAAAAGCATATAGCCGATGCGCCCGCCAATTATGACACCAAGGGCTGCGTAAAAGATCACATCACTGATTTGTTCCGAGGTCCAATCCAGTTTATAGTGCTTCGCTCGCCAGTGAGCAAGTAGCCAGCCACTCACAAAGCCAATCAAATACATTAATCCGTACCAATGCACTTGTAACGGGCCTATTGAAAATGCTACAGGATTTATATAAGGAAAAGTGAACATATTATTTAAGTTCCTTTTTTATCTACATGCACATAAGAATGAATCCATGCGTACAGTGCTAATACACTTGACCCCGCGGAAAAGCTTTGGGATGAAGATAGTGATTGTTTAATCAGGTTTTTGTTCATAAAGATTTTCCGGCCCTGATGAGGCCACCCAATCCTTCGTCTTCTAAGGCTTTTTGTAAATGAAAACGTATTTGGGCAGGGTGTTCAAATTCCAGTACTTCGGCAAGAATCTTACGGGCATTTGCAATGGCGAAATTACGAATAACCCATTTTACTCGCGGTAAACTGGAGGAGTTCATACTTAAAGTATCAAAGCCCATGGCGATTAACAAAATAACTGATAAAGGATCGCTGGCCATTTCGCCACAGATACTGACCTCTACCCCTGCTGCATGACCTCCTTCAACAACCTTCAGCAAAACACGGAGCATGGCTGGGTGCATCGAGTCGTAAAGGCCAGCCACTCGAGCATTATTTCTATCTACGGCCAGAAAATATTGCGTCAAGTCATTACTACCCACGGAGATAAAATCAACCCTTTTGGCAATCTCGCGTGCTAAATAGGCGGCTGCAGGGACTTCGATCATGACACCTAACTTGGGTTTTTCAATGACACACCCTTCTTCTAATAATTCAGTAAATGCTTGATCAATAAGATAAGAGGCTTCTTCAACCTCACTTAAATTAGTGACCATAGGTAACATGATCCGCAAATTATTCAACTCTTCACTTGCACGCATCATCGCACGAATTTGCATCAAAAAGACATCAGGATGATCCAGGGTGACCCGAATTCCTCGCCATCCTAAATAGGGGTTATCTTCTGCTACAGGAAAGTAGGGAAGTACTTTATCACCACCAATATCCAGAGTCCGCATGGTCACGGGACGTGGGGCAAAAGCTTTCAGGGTTTGTCGATAAATAATCGTTTGTTCGTCTTCTGAAGGGAAATGATCGCGGCTCATAAACGGGACTTCTGAACGATATAGACCCACTCCTTCGGCGCCGACACTCATCGATAAACCCGCATCCATTGCTAAACCCGTATTTACTTGCAAGGATACTTTATAATTATCAATTGTTTCTGCAGGTTTATCTCGTAAACTCACCAAACTTTGAGTTAATGCCTGCTCTTCTTGCTCGAGTAGTTTGAATTCTGCAAGTACTGATTTCGAGGGTGATATATAAACCTGCCCATAATATCCATCAACAACAATAGCACGACGAGAAATCAAATCTAATTTTAACCCACGGACACCCATAACGGTGGGAATGCCCAGCGCGCGGGCTAAAATAGCAACATGAGAGTTATTAGAACCCTTAGCCGATATTACCCCCGCCAGATATCCTTCTGGAACTTCTGCTAAGGCCGCGGCGGTTACTTCTTCACCTACTAGGACCGTTCGTTTGGGATAAACAATTTCTTCCTGTTGCGACCATTGTAATGCGGCTAAAACCCGTCGTCCTAAATCACGAAAATCACTCGCTCGTTCACGAAGATATGAGTCTTCCATACTTTCAAATTGGGCGATGTGCTTTTTAATTACTGTCGCTAAGGCAGCCTGGGCGCCAATTTTTTCTTTACGAATTACATGTTCTACTTCAATGCCCAAGCTGTCTTTCTCGAGAATGCGTAGGTACACATCAAACAGGGCATGCTCATCTTCTGCAACAACGGATTTCATACGCCTGCTTAAACGATGCATGTCGTCTCTAGTGGATTCCAGGGCCTCATAAAAGGCATTAATTTCCTCATCCAAAGTCTCGACAGGATTTTGTGGAACTGCATCAATATCTGCCTGCGGGTATACAACCACAGCGGTTCCTATCCCGATCCCTGGCACGGAACCAATTCCTGCCAGGGCTGCAGAGCTTAAGTCAACTTTTTTAGTAACGCCCAGAGGCTTAGGTTGGGTTAACTCAGCCAATTCGCCTGTTGCTTCGGCATGAGCAATAATTCCCCCCAGTTGGGCCGCTAAGGTAATTAAAAAGGATTCTTCCGTATCATCGAAGTAACGTTGTTCTGTTTGTTGAACAATGAGCACACCATAGAGCTTTCTATGTTGAATAATAGGTACACCTAAAAAAGCCTTGAGGTGTTCTTCGCCCAATAAAGGATTATGATAAAAATCAGGATGAGCGGGGGCATCTTCTAAATTAATGGGTTCTTCACGTCGTCCGACAAGACCTACAAGACCACTATCAAATGCAATACGAACTCGGGATTGAGCTTGTTTGTTTAAACCTTCGGTTGCAATAAGCACGTATTCGGCGTGTTTGGTATCGATGAGGTAAACGGAAGCGGCCTCTACATTGATGGCTTTATTAATTTGTTGCACCAGAATCCCAAGAGCTTCAGAGAGCTGCTTGGCTGCAGTGACTTCTTGAACTATCCGTTTAAGTACTTTGAGCATCTATGCCTATGATTACCTCTTTTGTAAATGGTCACCCCGTAACAAGAATCAGCTGTATTTGGCAGATCTTGATCGTCGCTGCGAAAAAACTCACATATCAATTCTCTAATGGCTCTGTAGAAATTGCTTAACATAGTGCCAGTAATCTATGCTTCTTTTTCGAAGCGATTTTCATTCAACCTGTGCTCAAATTCAACCGTTCACCAAGATTTTTTTATCCCACCTAACCTATGATCTCTTTTTTCGTTTCATGCCAAATGGTGTACGACGATTCTTTTTCAATAAAGGTTCTAGCTCTTTTAACGCTTGCATGTACACTTGGCGTTTAAAAAAGATAACCTGTCCTTCTGGCTCATGAAAATCAACCCAACGCCAGCTGTCAAATTCTGGTGAATCACTGAGATCCAGTTTGACTTTTTGCTCACTGGCAACGAGCTTTAACAAATACCATTTCTGTTTTTGCCCTATCACTAAAGGCTCACTGCCATGACGTAGATATTGCTTGGGAAGTCTGTACTTAAGCCAACGTTTGGTAGAACCAATGACTTCAACATCTTCCTTATCCAAACCTACTTCTTCATGCAATTCCCGAAACATCGCTTCTAATGATGTTTCTCCTGCGGCCAAGCCACCTTGCGGAAATTGCCAAGCATCATGACCAGTCCTCCTACCCCAAAAAACCCTATTCTGTGCGTTGACAAGGATAATACCTACATTCAACCGATAACCGGCACGATCAATCACCATGATGTCACTGTTTAGATTAAACCGCTAATAGCTCGATTTTTCCATAAACTGCAAGAGCTTGGCAATTAAATATGTAATTATTATTGAAAAAAGGTCAGTACTCAATAAAATCCAGCTTATTTCTCTTCTTACACATCACATTCGTGGCTTGGGTGTAGCAACGCGAAATCCGGGGATTCATCGAGTACAGAATACCCATGTTCCGGTATTTCGGACTTGCAGCTAGGTTACATGATCTGACATTCAATAGAAGTAATTACACTATTCTAAATCATTTAGTTATATAATGAGGACAAATACCCCAGTTTACACTCATATGAAAAAAAGAATCTTAATTATTAATACGGGCGGCACGATTAGCAGTATTAAAACAAAAAATGGTTATGAGCCTGCCCCGGGTTATGTGGAAGCTGCATTGCAACAAATTCCTTTGCTGATGCATCAAGACATGCCTGAGTATTCGATAAAAGAATACCATCCCTTACTTGATTCATCTAATATGACAGTGCATGACTGGAATCGAATCGCTCGAGATATTGCCGATGATTATGGGAATTTTGATGGTTTTGTAGTATTCCACGGAACGGATACAATGGCCTATACGGCATCGGCGTTATCTTTTATGTTGGAAAATTTAGGTAAACCCGTAATTATTACAGGGTCCCAGATTCCTTTATCGGAAGTACGTAATGATGCAATAGATAATGTGGTTACTTCATTATGGCTTTGTGCCAATCAACCCATCCCCGAAGTATGCATTTACTTTAATCAGCATTTACTACGTGGGAATCGAACACAAAAAATTAGCTCCCAGGGATTTAAGGCATTCGATTCGCCGAATTATCCACATTTGGCAGCTATTGGAATAGACATTAAAGTACATAAGAACCTTTTGCTCAAACGACCGCAGCAGTCATTTCATTTACAAACGATTGAACCTCAATTTATTGCCAACTTCAGATTATTCCCAGGGTTTGCTTCCGACGTTTTAGCCTACATTTTAAATCAGCCCTTATGCGGTTTGATTTTGGAGACCTATGGTGCGGGTAATGCTCAAAATAACGATCCTCGTTTTTTAAAACTGCTTAAAGAAGCTTGTGCACGTGGGGTGATCATTATTAACTGTACCCAATGCCAACAAGGTGGCGTCGAAATGAGTCAATATGCTACAGGACATTCTTTAAAAGAAGCCGGCCTAATTAGCGGGCATAATATGACTCCTGAGGCTGCACATTGCAAGTTATTGTATTTGCTTAGTAAACGATTAGAAATTGAAGAAATAAAGAAGTTGATGGAAACAGATCTTTGTGGTGAATTGACTTCATAGTCTGAATATTTGTAGCCTAGGTGCTGCAAGCAGGACCTAGGCATGTATGGAACTGTAAGCAGCTTATCTTAGTGTCCAAAAATTTAAAGTGTTAACGCTGATTTCTCTACATCCTTTTCTTTTTTATCTAATGCTCTGGCTTCAATTTCCTCAAACGCATTATCCATAGCATTTTTTAATCTTCCTCGGCTGGGTTTTATGGTGGGTGCCTTGACTCTCGCAACAGCAATCAAAGTTACTTGCACAGGTATCGAGTCAATAGGTTTTGATTCTTCACAAATTTCGGCATTTTCTCTATGAATAGCCTGTATGGCTTCAATAACAAATGTCTTCCGTAACTCTTTATAATCGGGTTTATCTGGATCCAAACCTTCTAGTTTTTTCTTACAGTTGAGAATATTTTTCATCAGACATTCTTCTTTTTTGCTTCTAATTTCTATTGCTGTAGCGTTACTAATGGTATTGGCAACTTTTTCATATATTTTAACAAGCATACCCTCCTCTGGAGGACAAATAATATGTTCGCCCAAGTAATAAGCTGCATGAGCACAAAGTAGATTAAACGGATCATCATCATCAGCGACATCGATAAAAGTAAACAATTTTTTATCACTTTTCTCACTTGTCTCACTTTTCTCACCAAGATAACGATAGAATCGGTCCAGGCTTGAATTAAGCGCACTTAAAGTGTCATTCAAACCACCTCTGTTCCACGATTTTAGGGCGCGTAATTTCTCTATGGCACCGTCTGTTTTGCTGATGAGGTCCTGCAAGTTTACTAAATTTTGTTTATCTGTATCTGCTGGTTCAAAGTCTGCAACTAATTTTTGCAGAGTACGAGTTACATTTCTTTGTTGCTCAGAATTTTTGGTATCTCGAAACCATCCATATATCATCCCATTATCACCAGCAATCGAATCTTCAATAGATTTATTCAACACTCGGTCTATAAGTGCTTGGGCTGTTCTAACAAATATGGTCATCGCTCTACTCCTTGAACTGTAATTTAGTTATCATACCTCTTTAATTTAAATATTGAGGCAGATTGCTTCATTGCGTAGCTGTCATTGTGTTTAACCTAGGAACTCATAACTACATGAACTTACAAATTATTATCTTAGCTGCAGGACAAGGTAAACGAATGTATTCCAGTACCCCTAAAGTACTTCACCAAATTGCTGGGAAGCCTATGTTGACTCGGGTAGTAGAAACCGCACAACAACTAAATCCTGATGTAATTCATGTTATATACGGTCATGGTGGTGAACAACTTAAGAACTCACTCCCTGACTTACCTGTGCATTGGGTATACCAAGCAGAACAATTAGGTACTGGGCACGCAGTAATGCAAGCCTTACCTTTTATTCCGCCACAAACACAAGTTCTTGTTTTATCTGCTGATGTACCGCTTATTCAAGCCAATACGTTGCGTGCTTTAATCGAATGCAGTAATACAGCAAATACCTATAAATCCATTTTGGCACTTTTGGTTGCTCATCTCGAAGATCCTAGCGGTCTTGGACGTATTATTAGAGACAACCAAGGTGAAGTTTCCATCATTGTAGAAGAAAAAGATGCAAATGAGCAAGAAAAGAATATAAAAGAAATTTATTCAGGTATTTGTTGTGCAATGTCTGACGATCTAGCTAAGTGGTTGCCCAGACTGAACAATGATAATGCTCAATCTGAATACTATCTAACAGAAATTATTGCTTTAGCTGTTGCCAGTCAAACCCCAATTAAAACACTGAGTGTAAAAGATAGCGCAGAAATCCAAGGGGTAAATAACCGTTTGCAACTCCAACAATTAGAGCGAATATGGCAAGTAAAGCATGCTGAACAATTGCTACAACAAGGTGTTACCCTAGCTGATGCAAACCGCTTTGATCTACGTGGTGAATTAACCTGTGGTAAAGATGTATTCATTGACATCAATTGTGTGATTGAAGGCAAGGTAGTTATTGGAGATGGTTGTTCTATTGGACCTAATTGTGTCCTCACTAATGTAAGTTTAGGTGCAGGTTGTCAAATTTATGCCAACAGTGTTTTAGAAGGCTGTGATATAGCAAATGATTGTGCTATTGGACCTTTCGCTCGTTTAAGATCTGGTACTCAATTAGCAGCAAACTGCAAAATAGGTAACTTTGTTGAAACTAAAAAAGCTGTATTTGCGGAAGGCTCCAAAGCAAGCCATTTAAGTTATTTAGGGGACGTGAGTTTAGGGAAAAAAGTTAATGTAGGGGCGGGTACAATTACTTGCAACTACGATGGAGTTAATAAACACAAAACCATTATTGAAGATGGAGTCTTTATTGGCTCAGATACTCAGTTGGTTGCTCCAGTGACCATAGGTGCAAATGCAACGATAGGCGCAGGTAGTACCATCCGAAAGAATGTTCCTCCCGATGAGTTGACGCTAACTGAATCAAAGCAAAAAACAGTTTATGGCTGGAAAAGGCCTGTGAAAAAGGAATGATCGCCAATCTTTTCATAAACCGTTTTTTGTAGCCCGGGTGAAGCGCAGCGGAACCCGGGTTGTATGTTAGGTGTTCCTGGGTTCTGTTGAGCCATTACCCGGTCTACATTAATCCCATCAGTCATACTGCAGAGTCAACGCTTTATTTTTCTCCATGTGCTTACAAAACCATAGAATAAAAGGTAGGAAAATTAGGGTCATTAATAATTTGTATTGCCAAACATTAACTACCAAATTAATCACTTGATCATAAGGATAAATGCCTCCGAATAATAAGCTGTAGTCGATTAAGCATAATAAAGAATTCGAACAAAAGTTAGCAATCAAGATCCGTAAGGGGCGATGCAAATTCCACTTGCAGTATTTTAAATAGTGGAGTAACAAGGCATTGCTTATAAAAGCAACAAACAACGCTACCGAAGCCGTTGGTAGTCTTTTTAGCATGATATAATTGTAAAAAGGGTTCAAATTAAAGAAGGTTGGGGATGGCAAAGCAACGAATCCTATAAGCAAAGCATCAAATGTAAATTGAGTTGCAATGAGGATTAGACATAATTTTAGATTAACACGATAGCCCCAAAGTTCACCCAGAATGGTACTAATCATTAACGTAATGGGGAAAAATAAAGAACTGGCTGATAGAACCATCGATTTATTGATAATCGTTACGATTCTATATTCACAAGCTAGACAAATTAGCATGATGACGATCGCAACACAAATAAAGTAATGATATAAGGGTAATCCTTCTCTGCCATGTTCTGGATTGAAAGACGAATGCTGGTATTTGAGCAAAAAGGTTAGATAAAACACGCCTATAAGAAGCAATATGAGTGAAGTAATCATCATGGAGTCAATAAAAATATGTTTGAAACTATGAAGATGGACTCCTGAAAATAAGAGAAAAAAATCGAGTCCAAAAAAACTAACGCCACCTAATATTGCAAGGAGCATACATTGTTTTGGTGAAGGCAAAATTTTACTCGACTTAGGATAAAACAATAGATGTGGTAGGTAGAAGCTAAGTGCAAATGAAATGGTCGTTGCAAAGAATTTTTTAGGAATGTCTTCAAAAATAATTTGATAAACGGGATTATCGTGCATGTATTCGGCTGCGGGTAAATGGATGAGTACATAAACTCCAATACAAAATACATATAAAGTCATTAACGAAATATTTAGCAAATGTCTTTGTTCTTTTATCGTACAATTTCTTAATGCCAATAAATATAAACCGGCAATTAATGGGGTAATTAAGCAGTTCACAGAGAACATTAGTCCCTCTATGAGAACGATTTTAAACGATACATTGATGAGTAGAATAAGAGAGGTAATAACACTTACTGTCAGGAGCAAGAAACAGCGTGAACGCTGTGAAGGCAAGGATTGATTCATATGTTTAGGATTTCCATAACTTTGCCTTGGTTTCTACTGACAATTGCTTTTTAATAAACTAATTCGCGCGTAAATATAACACCATTGTATTTAATATGGCAAGTAGTTGCGCAATTCAACTTGGCGAACATCTGGTTTTCGGGTGACGAGCAGCAAAACACTGATTCGCTTTGCTACCTCCAGGCTACACGCTTAAATTGATGCCAGTGAGTAAACGTCTATTATTTTTTAAAGAAAAAAGGCATAAATCAAAATATTAGCAAGCGTGAGCGGAGCTCCTATCTTTATAAACTCTAAAAAATCAAAACCTCTAACCCCACGTTTTTCGCAATTTTGAATAATAATAATGTTACTCGCCGCCCCCAAAATGGATAGATTGCCAGCAATGGTACTTCCTGCGGCTAAAGCTAATAAACTGGTATCAGAAACTGAATGTTGCAAGAGAAGTGGTAAATATAAAGCCACCATTGGTACATTAGATATAAATTGACTAAGTATAATGCTGATTATCAAAATAACAGGAACTTGGGTAATCGAAAGATGAAAATGATTGATGTTGGTTTGAAAAAAACCACTATCCCAGACACTTTGCATTAATACAAAAATACTCGCAAAAAAAGCCAAAGTACCCCAGTCCAGGCGTTTGATGAGTTTTTTTCGAAGAGTGCTCAATAAAATCGGCAAAGATGAGACCAGGGCTAGGTGGCTGAAATTTAAGTGGATGGAGGATGGGAAGCAATCAAACATGATTTTAAGGATTATTAATAAAAATAAAGTGATTAAGCTTAGTTTGACCAGCATGACTGTATGAGGGTCACTTATTGGTGCAGGAATCGGTTTCTCAATGGATTCATTTAAGATTTTTCCATAAAAAAAGCAGATGAAGAGATAAGTCACTCCAAGATTTATCACTGTGGGTAGCGCTAGAAATTTTATAAATTGAAAAAAAGGTGAGGGCATCTCACTTTTTACTGCAATTAATAAATTTTGTGGATTGCCAATAGGACTCAGCGCACTGCCTATGGTAATAGAAAATGCCAATCCAAAAAGCAAGGGCTTGATTAGCTTTTTATGGGATCGGCACAATTGGAGAATAATGGGGGTTCCTATGATTGCAATGGTATCATTCATCAACAAGGATGAGCTTAAGCCAAGAACAAATAGAATAATGAATAACGCGTGTTTGCCAGTATGAGCATGATAAAACAATTTATCGGTTAATTGCTCTAGATAGCCACTGTCTTCTGCTGCTTGTGCGATGAGAAAAACACCCAACAAATAAAACATCACGTCCGGTTCAATTGCTGCAATGGCTTGGAGGGGGGAGATTTGGTTTAATAATAATGCAGCAGTAGCGCCTCCAGTTGTAATAAGCCAGATTGGAATAAAGACAGGAGTCACTCGGCGAATAGCAATTCCAAGCAAGGTGATCGAAAGAATCCAAATCGCTAAAGGCATTCTTTCGATCCCTTAATTCATTAATTGTAAATAATCGATGAAGGAAATTCCTCTTGAGACGGTGAAGAACGATCTTCTTTTTGTGGAGCATGATGGTTTATTGCACTTGATCGTTGTTTCTTAGAAAATAAACTATTTGCAGTCACTACGGTTCCAGTTTTTGAGGGAATTAGCTGCTTGGCGTCAGGCACTGATGGTGTCCTAGGTGTTTTTAATTCCTGGGCTGAAGGTACAACTTGGGTTTTAGGCTCTTGAGGAAGCTCAATAATCCTGTTCGATTCATGTAAGCCTGTGCTGCGAGTTCCTTTAGCCAAAATGACCTCATAAGATACATTATTGCGTTCAATCCATAATCTTAGGGCAGTTACAAAATCCCAAAAATCCTCTTTTTTACTCAAAGATAACAGGAATTCAGACAATTTTATAGGTAAACCAAAACGGTAATTTAATACGACTGGAAGTGTATATTTAACCGTAGAAGCGATTGCTGTTGGTGCTGTAGTTAATGATTTAACCGGTTTTGCGGATTCCACGATTTCTAAGATATAGAGTAAATCACTACGTATGTCAGGCCAAAACTCTTTGATCACGGGATCATTGACTGCATTTTTGGGGCCGTGGAACATGCTGGGTAGGAGATACTTTGTCGTTTTCTTAAAAAAACCAGGCGGCACAGGTTTAACTTGCTCTAAATCACTTTCAAGTACCTTAGTTAGGAATTTGAAAACCGTTGATAAAGGAATAAAGGGTTTAGCACCTGGAGGTGGTTTAAAATCAATAGGTATTCGCTGCATTAATCCTGCAAACACGACGTCAATGGCGAATCGTTTGGTGCGATCATAAATCACTAAAGGGTCAATAGGGATTGTATCTTTTGCTGAGCGGACTAATGGTAAAGTCATATGCGATGCAATATCAATATGGGCTAAGAGTAATAAATGGCGCAATGTCCTGAGGTATAGATATGGCGGCATACCTACAGTAGACTCAAGTGCATAATCCATTAAGGCTGAGGTTCCTGTATAAGATAACCCTAATGACAGAATGGATTCAGATTTCATCGCCTTATGTCGTTCACAGCGCTCTGGTGTTGCCATCCGTGTGATGTATTCACCATAAAAATAGATACCTAATATCCATGCAACTTGCTCCCCATAAGGAACAAATTTACTAATTGCCAGAAGTACTAGATCATTAAGAGCTAATGCTAAGGGTTCGCGAATGGAACCTTTAAATTTTCGCTTGTAATTGCAATCTTCTTCTTTTTCGCCGCAGAGTGTTGGCGGCTGTGGATTAAGTTTTCCTTTATGCTCGTTAAAAGCGGATGAACCAAATGCATCAAGGGTTAAAGTATGTACGACCAGTTTAGATGCTTGTCTATAAGTAAATCCCCATACTGCATAATTCATTAACGTTAAGGTAGGTACAACCATGTAAGTTGCCAACACTCCTGTGGGGTCTTCTGGGCGCAAATAATTATCAATGGTATTACTGGCATAATGTGCCCCGACAACCGGCAGGATATCTTGAACGAGTATATTTCCTCCTCCTTTGACGATTTTCATCACCGGGGGAGTGACTACTTCAGGAATTGTCTCGCGTAAAGCTAAGACTTGTTCGGCTACATAAAAGGCAGTATTTGCAGCATAACCTACGGTTTGCTTTATGGCGTTATTCCAAACCCATGTTGCCCCATCACCAAGCGACTTGGTTCCATCAACTACTGAAGTCCACCAGTTCATAGTATTGCTCTCCCTGCAACAACGAAATTTTATTGTATGAGTAAAATTTCAGAAATGCCAGTCTTTTTCGCATGAAGTGCAGGAACATTACATCTTGCTAACGATTCTATTAAAATTTTATATTGAATAAGACAATATGGATGATTTATGAGCCTTCAATTTGGCTACCAGATATCCCTTTTCACAGGAATGACAAAATCCTAAATTCATGAAAAAAATCTCTAAATTTAAGACAGATTCTTATCAGGATATTCACAAAGATCTTGAATGATACACGTTTTACATTGAGGGCGTCGTGCAGTACATACATAACGTCCATGTAAAACAAGCCAATGGTGTGCATCCTTTAAAAACTTAGGTTCAATGTTTTTTAGGAGTGCTTTTTCAACTGCTAAGGGAGTTTTTCCTTTGGCGAGCCCCGTACGATTCGCTACTCGGAATATGTGAGTGTCTACAGCTACAGTGGACTCACCAAAAGCGGTATTGAGGATCACATTAGCTGTTTTGCGACCGACTCCAGGCAAAGACTCTAATTCCTCACGTTTATTAGGGACGTCGCCATTATAGTTTTTGACCAGCAACGCACAGGTTTTCATAATATTTTGTGCTTTGCTGTTATAAAGGCCTATCGATTTTATATACTCTTTAAGTTTATCCAGTCCTAAGTCAAGAATCTCTTGAGGGGTGTTTGCTACTGGAAATAATTTAGCCGTGGCTTTATTCACTCCCACATCGGTTGCTTGTGCTGAAAGAATGACAGCAATTAATAATTCAAAAGAAGAGCGATAGGTCAACTCCGTAGTTGGATGTGGATTTTGCTCATGAAAACGTACAAAGATGTCGTGGCGCTGGAGTTTATTCATGATTTTTTTTCGCGTTTACACGTGCCAATGCTTGTTGAATATAGTCCTGCTTGGCTTGCTTGTCTTGAGTTTTATCCGCTTTTAATGCAAGTTGACGTTTTTCTCGATACGCTTGCTGTTTTTCATGTTCTTCACGTAACAAACGGGTTTGTTTGGTATTGTAACGTTTACGTGCTAAGTCCTTATCGTAGTTTACATTGGGTAAATTAACCATCTCAATACAATCTACGGGGCATGGGGCAACACATAACCCACAACCCGTACATTCATGGTTAATTACAGCGTGCATTAATTTGCCACTGCCAATAATTGCATCCACCGGACAGGCTTTAATGCATTTGGTGCAACCAATGCATTCTGCTTCACGAATCACTGCAACAGATGGTGCCCGTGTATTGGCCATGGCTTCTTCCAAATAAGGAGCGGGATCAACATTTAGCAATGCACCGAGCGCTTTGACGGTATCCACTCCTCCAGGAGGGCATTTATTGATCGCAGCAGTTCCTTGAGCCAGGGCCTCGGCATAGGGTAAGCAGCCAGGATAATTGCAATCGCCACATTGAGTTTGTGGCAAAAGTGCGTCAATTTCTTTAACTGAGGCCATTGTTCACCTGTTTGGATTGCTCCAGCATGGCTTGTATTTTTTCTTTTTCAACACGAACCATTAAGGGTTGGAATGTATTGATATTATGATTTAATAAAGGATCATCAATTGCTTCCCAAGTAAGAGGAGCGCAATTTAAAAACTCTTCTGCGGCGCTCGCCATCAGAGGCAATACGGGCTTTAAGTAGGTGATTAGGATCCGGAATAAATTAATCCCCATAGTACAAATGGCCTGTACCTCAGGTAAGCGTTCTTCTTCCTTAGCTAATACCCAGGGTTTATGGGTATCGATGTATTGATTCACTTTATCGGCACCATCCATAATGTGACGAATAGCACGAGCGTAATCGCGAGAAATAAAGGATTCGATAACTTCGGCACGCAGTTCAAGCAGCTCTGCATACAATTGTGGAGCACTTAAACTGCTGCTTAGTTGATTCGCAAATCGCTTATTGATAAAGCCGGCGCAACGACTGGCAATATTGACGATTTTGCCCACAAGATCGGCATTGATTCTGTTGGTGAAGTCCTCAAAATTTAAATCCAGATCATCAACACGACCATTCAACTTGGCTGCAAAATAATAGCGTAGATATTCTGGATGTAAATGTTCCAGATAGGTGCGTGCTTCAAGAAACGTTCCTCGAGACTTTGACATCTTTTGGCCATCAACGGTCAAAAAGCCGTGAGTATAAACTGCTGTAGGCATACGGTGACCACTGGCAGCGAGCATCGCCGGCCAAAACAGAGCATGAAAGTAAACGATGTCTTTGCCAACGAAATGGTATAACTCAGTGGTTGTGTCTTTATCCCAAAACTCAGCAAAAGAGACGCCCTGCTCATCGCAGTATTTTTTAAAACTCGCCATGTATCCAATAGGAGCATCAAGCCAGACATAGAAATATTTATCGGTGGTGCCAGGAATAGGAAACCCGAAATAAGGTGCATCACGTGAAATGTCCCATTGCTTTAATCCAGCAGCAAACCACTCATCTAATTTGTTGGCTACTTCAGCTTGCAGATGGCCACTTCGAGTCCATTCCTTTAATAGATGTTCATAACGAGGTAAGTCAAAGAAGTAATGCTCCGAATCTTTTTCTATAGGTTTGGCTCCGGAAATAGCAGAAACTGCATCCACTAGATCCGTTGGCGAGTAGGTTGCGCCGCAGACTTCGCAGTTATCGCCATACTGATCTTTAGCACCGCATTTGGGGCATGTTCCTTTAACGTAACGATCAGGTAAAAACATTTGCTTTACTGGATCATAAGCTTGACGTATGGTTCGTTTAATAATCGAACCGTTTGCCTGTAAGGCCTCGTATATTGCTTCAGCTAGGGTCTGGTTTTCTGGAGAGTGAGTAGTATGATAACAATCATAAGCAATCGCGAAAGCTTTGAAGTCACGTTCATGGCTTAGCTTGATTTCAGCAGTTAAATTTTCGGGCGTAATTCCCATTTGTTCTGCTTTTAACATAATCGGGGTGCCATGGGCATCATCACCACAGATACTGATGCACTCGATTCCTGACATCTTATGAGTGCGCACCCAAATATCCGTTTGAATATGCTCCACTAAATGTCCAAGATGTAAATGCCCATTTGCATAAGGTAAGGCGCTGGTAACCAGCATTTTACGTTGTTTCGCCATCGAGTAGATACCTGCTCATTGAAAATGACTGATTATAACGCATATGAATGATAAATGCTGTAGGTAACTAAGGTTCGGGTGAATGGCATTTAACTTGGAAAGGCTTCTAAACTTCTGAGTTAGATATATTTCTTTATGTGTTTTATAAACTAATTCATCAAAATGGAAAATAAAAACGCGGCCTAGGCCGCGTTTTTTAAATATTTACTTAATTTAGTGAAGATTAATTGATCAGAGAAGAAGTCTGATTTAGTGAAGGTGCATCTTCGTCTTTCTTCACAACTTTAGGAGATTGTATTGGAGACTGATGTTGCTGAGGAGCAAATGTAACAACATTTGTTGTAATTGTAGGTTCTTTAGCGCCTGAGGTTGACAAGATACTGAGTGGGTTGCCTTTGGGTTGAGTTACAGTATAAGTTAAGTCATCATCGCTTGTTGGCTCTTCATAATCGAATGAACTACCCTTTGTAGACTTGAACCCTTGCTCGTTCCCTGTTGTATAAGTGTCGTCTTCATCGTCTTGTGGATCTTCTTGTTTAGAAGTGGAACTTCTAAGATTTTTGCAGCACTTAGCCACCCAAGAAAAGAAATTACCAGCAGCAGCACCTATGTATGTAGCAGCTGAAACGGCAGCACCAGCTAATGCAGAAGCAAGACCGATTTGTGCAAGAGTATTAGCACCAGCGATACCTGCAATAGACAAACCGTAAACTGAGAAAGAAGCAACTGCAGTTAAAGCAGCAGGCCATAAGAATAAGGTCAATGCAACAGCACCAGCAGTAGCTAAAGTAAGCCAAGCAGCAGTAGTAATTGCTTTTTTATGTTCAGACAAGAAGTCAGAAATTGAACGGCCAACAAATTTAATCCCATCAGTTGCTAAACCTAGTAAACCACGGTGTTCTTCACCGTCTTCATCTGTGTATCCTAATACTAATTTAACCGAACCAGTAAAAGCATTAGCTGGTAAATAAGCAACGGCCTTCATAAATTCTTTAAATGTCATTATGTTACTCCAAGGTTATAAATCAGGGCGAATAATAGCAACGATTTTGCTATATGTGAATCAAAAATGTTCAATTTGTTGTAACAAAAGTGTAAAAAAATTTGATTTTTTTGTGTGAATAGTATAATAAATGCGCATATTTATTGTTAATAAAACCTTAAGGTTTATTTTTGACCACCCGAGGTGTTTATATTAAAAGTAATTAACACCCCTCATGGCAATTTATCTAGCAACGGAAGAGCAATATATGGTTGGATCATCAATACCCGCCCCAAGAAAACCGCGTCGTCTAAAGGTACAACTATCGCATTGGCCACATGCTTCGCCACTATCATTGGCCTGATAACACGAAACCGTTAAGCTGTAATCTACACCCAGACTTTCTCCAAGTTGAATGGTTTGTACCTTGCTTAAATGTTGTAGTGGCGCATGAATCGTAAAACGATCGCCCATTACTCCTGCTTTGGTTGCTAAATTGGCTAAATTTTGAAATACCTCAATAAATTCTGGACGGCAATCTGGATAATGAGAATAGTCAACAGAACTTGCACCAATAAATATTTCTCGCGCGCCTATCGATTCAGCAAAACCTAAAGCCATGGCTAGAAAAATGGTATTGCGGGCAGGAACATAGGTAACTGGGATATCAGTACCATCCTGGAAATCCGGTACTTCCAAAGTAGAATCGGTCAACGCTGAATTCCGGAATAATTCTGTATCTAAGGTGACAATCTGATGTTTTGCTACCTTATAGTGTTGTGCAATCCGTTGGGCTGCGAGTAATTCAGCAGAGTGTCTTTGCCCGTAAGAAAAACTAATCGCATAGCAGGAAAAACCTTTTGATGCCGCTAATGCCAGGCAAGTTGTTGAATCTAATCCACCAGATAATAGGACTACTGCTTTTTTTTTCATAATAGGTAAGGCTCCGTAGAATTACTTATTTTATATAGCCTCTCAACAAGTCTAGGCAACAAACGCGTCTGCCTTCTGAGCCAATCTGCAGAAGGTGGAGGAGTGTATTTTCCCGATTTGATTGAAAAGTTACCTTTTTTTAGATTAAAAATACTGTTAGAATGCGGCGATTATGCCATAACATGGAACTTTATGACGACTATTCTTTATCCCGTTATTCTTGCAGGAGGTTCTGGAACTCGTTTATGGCCTTTGTCTCGTAAAAATTATCCAAAACAATTTCTAGCCTTAAATGGTGAGTTATCCCTTCTGCAACAAACTGTAAAAAGAGCACAGAGCTTGACTAGTACTCATTCTCTTATTGTAAGTAATGATGCTCATTATTTTCTTTGCCAAGATCAATTGAATCAATTTACCCATTCAATGACGTACTTGCTGGAGCCTTGTGCACGTAATACAGCACCTGCAATTGCTTGTGCGGCTCATTATTTATCCGAGATAGCAGGTTCCGAGGCAATAATGTTGGTGCTTCCTTCGGATCATTGGATAGCGGATGATGAGGCATGGCAAGAAGCAATGTTAACAGGCGCACAATTTGCTGCAGAACACCATGCTTTGGTGACTTTTGGTATTCATCCAGATAGTCCTAAAACTGGATATGGTTACATTGAGGCAGGATTACCAATCGCGGAGAAGGTGCAACGCGTTTTAAGTTTCAGAGAAAAACCGGAGCTCGAGCTAGCAAAAGAATTTATTGCTGATGGAAATTATTTTTGGAATAGTGGCATGTTTGTTTGCCGTGCGGATGTCTATCTTCAAGAGTTAGCAGAATACCAACCTGATATTTATTATTTCAGTCAGCAAGCCGTATTAAACGCCAAGAATCATCATGATTATTTACGTCTCGATTTGGAGTCGTTCTCTCGTTGTGAGGCGGAGTCCATTGATTATGCGATTATGGAAAAAACGAATAAAGCAGCTGTTATCCCCGTGTCCATGCAATGGAGTGATTTAGGGTGTTGGTCTGCGGTAGCTGATGCTAATACTGCCGATCCAGATGGAAACACCGTCACTGGAAAAGTTGTTGCGCAAAAGAGTACGAATTGCCTGATTCATAGTACCGATATTTTGGTTACAGCTATTGGGGTACAAGATCAAATTATTGTTGCAACTCAAGATGCGGTTCTGGTCGCGGATAAGCAATATTCGCAGCAAGTTAAAGATTTAGTCAGTTCTTTAAGTAAAGATCATCATCAATTAACTCAAGATCATCAGCGCGTATCGCGTCCTTGGGGGTATTATGAGATTCTGGCTGAAGGTGCTTCTTTTAAAGTAAAACGACTGATGGTAAAACCTGGTGCTCGTTTATCGTTACAAATGCATCAGCATCGTGCCGAACATTGGGTTGTTGTTTCCGGCAAAGCAGAAGTAATCAATGACTCGCAAACGATTTATTTATCAGTAAATCAATCGACTTATATAGCGCAAAATACACTTCATCGTCTAAGTAACCCGGGTACTGAGCCTCTATATGTTATTGAGGTCCAAAGTGGTGCATATTTGGGAGAAGATGATATAAAACGGTTCGATGACATCTATGCACGTGATCTCTCCTAATGTTTGTTCCTATAAAATTGTACCCGGGTTCAGTAAAGCGCTACCCGGGTTTACTTAATAAAAACTCCCAGTTTATGTCTTGTTGCACCTAAGATTTGCTAAGAATCTCATTTTTAACCAAAATTTATCCTTTTTTACGAAAAATTTGGTTTCAATAGTGTAAATCAATGAATGCTCATCTTGTTTTTAAAATCAATATTATGTTATAAAAAAGAACATATAAATTTTTTTTTGCTGTGATCCAATGAATGAGTCGCCGAAATTCATGAGCACAGAGGTGACAGTATGGCAACGAGTAGCGCAATTCTTCAATCATTTCTTAGAGATGCCCTCAAAGATAAAAAGAAGCTTGCTGATTTAAGCTATGGGGACTTGCTTAATTACAACAGAGCTGAATGTGGTCTTATTGAGGTTTACTCTTTACCCGAAAAATTTTCTGATATTGAAGATTTGCCAACGCGTGATAATGAAATCGTTTGCAGTAATGCAATCATTTTATGTAACGATAAACTCTATTATGGTGATAAAAATAGTAACAGTATTCGCTTACTTGAACCCCCAAGAAAACCCCCAAAACCCCAAAAACCCCTAAAGCTTCTAAAACCAGAGTCTTTGGAAAAAAATACTCCTGCATATGAGGAATATATTAACACTGCTGAATACGTTCAGTATCGTAAAGAGTTGGAACTATATAATAAAAATATAGTTCAATATAATAAAGAGAAGGCTCAATACAATAAGCTAAAAAAGTCGTGCTCACTAAGCTATAAACGAGCAAGAGGAGAAGAGCTGGAATGGATCAAGACATTCACAGGTCGTGCCTTTACCGAATATCGCAGCAATGATTTCCTTTCTTCATTGAATTTCTATTTAGATATATTGGACAAAACTGATAGTGTTATGTTCGATTACATGAATGATCTCGAAAAAGAACAGAGGGCATTCGATCTGAAAATCACTCTTTTGTTGTTGTTAGCACAACAAAAGCATGAAATAGACTTTAAAAAGGTCGAAAATGTTAAGGAATATAACAAAAAGATTCAAAGGTGTTCGAATTTTCTTAAATTACTCGATCCTGTATATCAAGCACGAATTAAAGAATGTGAGGTGCAACAAGAAAGCTCTAATGATTCACCTGTAAAGTATATGGGCATTCCTGTAGCTCAATTGTTGGCGGAAGATATTGTTGATTTGTCCGGTGGTACTACAAAGTCGATTAAAAAGTACATGGGCAAATTGAACGAGAAGAGATTATATTGGGTATGGGGCTCAACGTTTTTAAAAACGGTAATTGGTTTAGTTCCCGAAGGTCGTTTTAATTCCAAACAAGCAGCTGAAGCAATCAAAACACCAGACCCCTATACGGGTAATCTAAGCTGGACTTTGTATTACGCTCGATTTTTCCTGGAGTTGGGTATATTACTCAGACATACGATAAAAGGTTCATGGATGGAAAAAGATGAAGCAGAAATGCCTTGGGAGGATCGTTTTCTAACTCAATGGGAACAAAGAAAATTTGATTTATTGAATGATTCCGTTTGGGGGACAGCGAATTTGGTTTGCTTCTTCTGGCTAACTGGCAAAGGTTCATTAGGTATGGCCGGAGATGCGGTTACTCTTGCTCTTTTAGTCTTTGATATTATTTTATCGGTATGGGCTTTTGAAGAGCAAAGAATAAAACATAATAAGGCGATGCTGCAGTATAATGAAGACATAGAGCGATTGGAAAAACAACTTCAAGCATATCAAGCAGTAGAAAAGGAAAAAAAAATACTTACTGTTGAAGAAAAAGCAGAAAAGCGCCAAATAGAGATGCAACTGCACACGTTGAAAAACGAAAAAGCCAGGTGCGAACGAGATTGGCGACTTCAAAAAATATCTTTAATTAATAATATTGCCTATGCTGTTGGTTTGATGTTGGCTTTTCTTGTCTTAACCATGCCATTTTTGCCTGTAGCCGCTCCAGTTTTAGCTTCTATGGCCATTGCCGGTGCTGTATTGTGTCTAGTGTTTACCATTATTAATAATGCAATCAAGGGTGGTATTGAACTGTATAAGACGCAAAAGACAATTCAAGAACAAAGGGATCAGGTAGCCCGTTTAACGCTGCAATTAAAACAAAATTACGATGATGATAAGGAAAGAAAATTTCTTTTCTTAGAAATTAAGCAATGCCAGGCAGAAACAGAATACCAAAAAAGGGTTAGGGTCTATCAAACAGCAAGTTTAGTACGTAGCATTTTAATTGAAGCGTTTATTCCTGCGATTGTTTTTGCCAGTTTAATGTTCGTGCCTTTGGGTATAGGAGTACCTGTGCTTCTTATTGCAGTGGCATTGGGAGTTGCATCAAACTATGCAGTGGATGCACTATTTAAACCCGAAGAAAAAGAAGAGCTAAAGTTTAATCCAGATGAATATAATAAGTTTTGTGAGGATATTTTTAAACCAGAAAATAGTTCTAAGTTCTTTAAAAAAGGTTCTGGAAAGAATAATGACGCACTAGAATTAGAGGAAATGGCATCGCTTCTAAACTAGATGTGGGTTTTCACGAAGTCCATACACGCGTTTTTAGGTTTATTTGGTGTTCGAAATGAACATCCTAAATAAAATTTTTTCATTAAGATTCAATATAGTTATAAGAAATAAAAAGACTGGCTTTCATTATCTTCTGCTGTATAATGTTTCGAAAGAAGCTGGCCGGAGTGTCTTAATGAAAAAGCTCACTATCCTGTTGTTGCTTGTTTTTTCTGTCAACGTTGTTGCTTCTATTGAGTTCGGTGATTCTTGCGATACACATGCAGGGATGTCCGATTCTTATGTTTTAGCGCTTAGCTCGCAGCCTGGTTTTTGTCAAACGTATGGATATGAAGCAGGTAAGCCAGAATGCATGCATCTATCTAAAGACTCCTATCAAGCAAAACATCTTACCCTACATGGTTTATGGCCCAATCAGAATGCCTGTGGCCAAAGTTATGGATATTGTGGGGTAGAGCAAAAATCCAAGCATTGTGCTTACCCCCCGCTTAGTTTGTCACCACAAGTTTCTGAACATTTAAAAAAAATGATGCCTAGTTACAATTATGGTAGCTGTTTGGAGCGCCATGAATGGAATAAGCATGGTAGTTGCCAAGTTTTATCCGCGGATGAGTATTTTTCGCTGGCGATGCGTTTGACTGAGTCCGTTGATAATTCTATTTTGGGACAATATCTAACGCAACATCAAGGACAAAAGGTATCCTTGACAGTCTTGCGCGACATGGTAACCCAAACATTTGGTAAAAATAATTCTGGAAAAGTTTATCTAGGTTGTAGGAATGGTATATTGGTTGATATTTATATTCAGCTGCCCGCATTAATTCCTTTCGATGAACCTTTAGAATCGTTAATCGATAATGCTCCTGACTCACAAGTTAATGATACTTGTCCTGCTAAGGTAATGCTTTCAAATTTTAATAAAGGTTCTTGGTTTTAAAATAGCCTGGGTGAAAGCCCAGGTTTGCTATGAACAAATTCCCGTCGCATCGCTTTACCCAGGCTACTTATGAAGTATTTATGCATTATAACTTGACCTTGCACATTGTTAGAACTTCCTCTAATGTAGAGGAATTATTGATATGGGAATGAAGTCTATGCAAAAGCGGTGTTACTTATTGATTCTTTTTGTATTTTTATTAACTGCTTGCGTGCATCATGCGCCAAAAAGTGAGGCTTTTTCTCCACCGCCGCAAGTACTTAAGACAAAACAAATTAGACGAGTAGCGGCTTTTAATCAGGTTAATGTTCAAGGACCAATTAATGTGAGCCTGCATACAGGTTATAAAGATCCCCAGGTGATTTTATCTGGTGACCCTCGCGATTTGGCAGCAGTAAAAGTAGAGGTTTCACAAAACACATTGTATTTAGCTATAGCGGGGAAAGGAAATTTAAATGGGCCAATATATGCTGATATACGGGGGCGATTTCTTAATCGCTTGATGGCTAATGGCACACCAATAATCACTGGCGATCAGATACGTACCAGCGTGTTGGATGTGTACTTGGTAAATACTGGAACTGTAAGATTAGGTGGAGCCATTGGCTTACGCGTTCTGGATATAAAAGGTAAAGGCCTCACCCAAATTGGTGGAATATCCAGCCCAGGTTTACGACTAAATTTAGAAGGGAGTCCCAAGGTACAACTTTCTGGAGTTGTTAATCTAGCTAATTTAGTCATGCAAGGAAATGCTTGGCTGAGTTTGTTTTGGGTTAAAACGGATACCTTGACTGTTCGTGCGAAGCAGAAAACCACTATTCAATTAGCTGGCGCCGTAAATAGGCTCGATGTTGAACTTTGGGGGAATGCACGATTTAAAGGTCGTTATTTACGGGCACAACGCAGCTTTGTGAAAACGCATGATCGCTCAGTTGCAGAAATTTCAGTGGCGAAACATCAGAGTAATTTAGCTACGGATGCCAGTGACATTTATTATTTTAATCTACCCACCACCCGCGCGGACTTTATGGCGTTTGATGGCTCTGTGTTGGATATGCGTGAGTGGAATCAATTCGAATTAAAAGATTTCAATCGGTATAATAAGCAATTCCCCTAGGTTTAATTTTCCCTCACCTCTGCCTCTCTCCGTAGCGGGAGAGGGGGCTTTAGCACGAGAATTTCCCTTCTCCCAACCAGGGAGAAGGTGCCCGTAAGTGGGGATGAAGGTATAGTTCGACGCTATCCTAACTCTCTCCCATCAACAGAAGAGAAGATTTTTCATTCAGATTAGATGAGGTGCGTTGATTAATACACTGAACAAGCTGATCCAAATCATTATCTAATGGCAAAACATGGGCTGAGTTTGCAAGCCAGTGTATTGTTGAATTGGGTACATGCGAGAACATTTGTTCTACTTCCTTTGAGGCAACAACAATATCATGAGCACCAAAAAAGAGATCAATTGGACAATTTGGTGTAATCCATCGATATTCGCGAATCATGGTGAACAGTTCAATAAGTACAGGAATGGGAATTCTGCGATAAGATAGTTCAGCATATTTATTGGTTGCCATATTACCCGCTACGCCTCGTAATTCGCAAAAGCCCAGCTTATTAAGTACCCGAAGAAGCTGCAGATTACGATAAATATTCATCTGTAATTTTAAAGCAGGAGCTAAAAGAAACATATGATTGAATGCAAAAGTTGCACTCAACTGGCATGCCAATATTCCGCCTAGGGATAATCCCAGGACATCCACTTTTTGATATTCTTTAAATAATTGTTCACATTCTTGGCTAGCACATTCAATCCAATCTGAAGCCTTGGTTTGTGCAAAAGCAGCGATGCTCTCTGCATGTCCAGGTAAGGCAGGACAAACTAAAGCATCATAATGATCTAATTGAGGAATTAAGTAGCGATAAACCGCGGGTGAAGAAGTAAACCCATGTAAAAGGAGCAACGCTCGATCTGTTTTTGTGCCTCGCCGTCTAATGGGTTCAAGAAGTTTATAATCTTCCATGTTTAAATCAAACAGTTGTTTGCCGCGACGCATGTAGCGAAAATCGTTAAGATTCATAGTAACATATCATTCCATATAGGTTGCATTTATTTTGCAAAATTATTGTAAATTATGGCTAAATACAATTCATCAAAGAACCGATCTTGATAAGATTAGTGTATCTGAAAATATTCGATCTACGCTATCTATTTAAAGGCAATGTTTATTACGATGTGCTATCTTTAACGTAATAGGGGTAGATACTACAGAGGTTAAGATTTATGAGTACTGGAAAAACTGAAAAAGAAAAGCCCAAACTGGAAGAAACCCAGACGGTTAGCGCTCCGCCTCCTAAGCCTGATGTTATTACTCCTGAAGTTAGTGAAGGCCCTAAGCCAAAACCAGATAAAGATGAAGACAAAAAAGCTCAGCCAGAGGAGTCTAAACCCCTTCAAGATACTAAAAAGAAGCCAACTGAGAGCAAAGAAAAGAACCCATACCTGGAATTGAATGAACAACTCAGCGAAATGGTTTCAGATGTCAATGGAAGTGTAAACAATGCTTTTAAAGCTGCAGGAGGAATGGCTTTAGATGCATTTTCCAAGACTGAGTTGGGACAAGCCTTAGGGGGTTTGAAAGATGCCTTAAATGAAAAGGCTGGAGAAATAAAAGATCAATTATTGGATAAGGCGGATGAAAAGTTGGATGATCTCAAAAGTACTAAAGCAGGGCAAGCAGCCCTTCAATTTAAAGATATGGTGAGTTCTATCCAAGACGCAATTAATTCAGGACTTGTGGACGCGATCAAAGGGGCGACGGCCAAGCTAAATGGTGATGGTGACGAAGATGTTGATGAGCTTGTTGAAAATCCAGATGAGGAGGATGAGGAACAAATGGAAATGGGTAGTCCGGAAAGTAGCACTTCCTCTGATTTAATGGCGGAATTTAATGAAGCCTTTGAAGGAATGGACTTTGATTCACTTATTGAAAAATCGCCTAGTCCTAGTCCAGAACTCACCGAGGAAGCAGATGCTTCTATGAGTATGAAGAAATAATTAACTCGGATAAACTTGCTTTTCCATGCCCTGGGTTTATTAAACCCAGGGAAGTCCATATTAATTTCTAGCCAAACAATTTATGCGGTAAACTTTCAATGCGTCCGGCTTGGGTTACTACTACATAATTTAATTTACGTTGTAGTTCGCTAATTGTGTCTGCCCCAGCGTAAGTCAGTCCTGATCTTAATCCGCCCACTATATCAGCGATGATCGCATCAGGATTTTCTTTATAGGGTACTTCAGTTGCAACCCCCTCGGCCGTTTTCCATTCATGCATTTGCCCTAAGAAGTTCTCTTGCGCCTCTTTAGATGCCATGCCTCGGTAACGTTTGACTTTAGTGCCATCTTGCTTTTGAATTACCTCACCAGGAGTTGGTGATGTACCTGCTAACATGCCACCTATCATCACAAAATCAGCACCAAAGGCTAATGCTTTGACGATGTCACCAGAGGTTCTGATGCCACCATCGGCAACAATAGAACGGTCCGAGCGTGAACAATCTTGAATACAGGTTAACATGGGGACACCAAATCCAGTTTTAATGCGAGTACTGCATACCGAACCACCGCCAATTCCCGCCTTAATGATGTCTGCCCCACATGAAGCAAGATAATCAGCTCCCGCATAGGTCGCAACGTTTCCCGCCATAATGCATCGATCCGCAAGCAAATGGCGTAAACTTTTTAGAGTTTTCCCCACATATTTGGCATGAGCATGGGCAACATCCACACAGAAGTAGTTAGCTCCTGCATCACGTAATGCTTCTGCTCGTTCTAACTCAGCTGTAGTGCAACCAATCGAAACAAATACGTTACTTTGGCATTTTTTGAATTCTTGAATGTTTTCTTCAATGGACATAAAACGGTGTAAGGCGCCCATAGCACCTTTAGAGCCCATGAAATTCGCCATAGAACTTTCAGTAATGGTATCCATATTGGAGCTAATTACAGGGAGTTCCAAGGATAATTTGCCCAGGCGATCGGTACTGGTTGTTTCTACAACTCTTCTAGATTCGTGGTGGTTGTATGAAGGAACAAGCAGAACGTCATCAAATGTGATGGCATGGTCAGTCATGGTAAATCCTTAAAGTGCATACTATAAATGTTCCGCTGCATAAAATGCAAGTCTAGAGCGTTCCCCACGAGTTAAACTCATATGTGCACTGTGTTCCCAGTGTTTAAACCGGTCTACTGCAAAAGTTAAACCAGAGGTAGTTTCACTCAAATAAGGGGTATCTATTTGTTTAATATCCCCAAGACAAATAATTTTCGATCCTGGGCCTGCACGGGTGACCAAAGTTTTTATTTGTTTTGGAGTTAGGTTTTGGGCTTCATCAATGATAATGTAGCGATTTAAAAAAGTACGGCCTCGCATGAAGTTCAGGGAGCGGATTTTAATTTTGTTTTGCAATAGATCTTGAGTTGCCCCACGCCCAAATGAACCGCCTACTTGTGTGCTGTGCAGAACTTCAAGGTTATCCATTAAAGCCCCCATCCACGGCGTCATCTTTTCTTCTTCCGTTCCAGGTAGGAAGCCGATATCTTCTCCTACAGGAATGGTCACGCGTGTCATAAGAATTTCAGTATAACGATTTTGATCGAGAACCTGAGTTAAACCCGCAGCAATCGTGAGTAGGGTTTTTCCGGTTCCAGCAGGGCCTTGTAAGCTTACAAAATCAATATCCGGATCCATGAGCAAGTTTAGAGAAAAATTTTGTTCACGATTTTTAGCATGAATTCCCCATACGGAATGCTTGGTGTAATCACGAACTAATTGAATCACTGCATGATCACTTTCAAGTTTTTTTACGATGGCTTGAAATTGATCGTCTTCTGTACTGATGCAATCATTGGGATTCCATTGATTGATTAAGGGCCCCGCTACTTTATAAAAAGTTTTTCCGCTTTCTTGCCATGACCCCATATCTTTAGCATGAGTATCCCAGAAATTATTATCAAGAATATGTAGTCCTCTATGTAACAGATTGACATCATCAAGTACTTGATCGCTGTAATAATCTTCCGCAAGAATCCCAAGTATTCCTGCTTTGATCCGCAAGTTAATGTCCTTTGATACAATAATTACCTGTTTTTTTCCGGTATATTTTTTTTGTAATCCTAAAGCGGTGGCAAGAATTGTATTATCTACTTTATGCCCTGGAAGCGTGGATGGAACAACCTGGTCGAACTCATCAGTCTGGAAAAATAACTTTCCACTGCACTTCTTTTTATCTGAGTTAAGATAGTTGGGTATAGCCAATCCGGAAACGATTTGTTCATGCGATGCGTTGCTCATGAGCTCTACCAACATGCGGTTGGTTTGTCGGACGTTGCGTGCGACTTCTGATGTACCCGTTTTATGACTGTCTAATTCCTCCAGAACGACCATGGGCAAATAGATATCATGCTCTTCAAAATGATAGATGGCTGTAGGATCATGCATTAAAATATTGGTATCAAGTACAAACAGCTTCCGACGGGTATTGCTATTATCCATAAATTCACCTTGTGATTAAAACGTGTAGATCGGGTTAAGGCAGCTTCACTGCCATGAAGTTAATAACATTGCCCTTATCCAAGACTATTGGCTTTTAACTTAATGGTAGTGAAGTTAGCCGTAACCCTACAATTATTTGCTTGCTTCCTTCATTCTGCTTAGGGGATGAGATTCAGTCAAGGATAAAATTGATGTAACTATTCACCAGGTTCACCACAAAGCCATATTTGGTGCATCTTGAACTATCTTCAGGCAACTCTGATTTTTCCTCTTAAGCATGCAAAAGGTGGTGCAACGATACAAATTTATTTTAATGCGCTAAGTACTTCGGCTACATGTCCTTTAACACTCACTTTGCGCCACTCTTTGATTAGTTTCCCCTGGGGATCAATGATAAATGTGCTGCGCTCAATACCACGAACTTGTTTACCATACATGGATTTCATTTTTATCACATCAAACAATTGGCACAATTGTTCATCAGGATCGCTAATCAATTCGAAAGGGAAGTTTTGTTTTGCTTTAAAATTCTCATGTGATTTCAAGCTGTCGCGGGAAATTCCAAAGATTTGGACCTTTAATGCTTGAAATTGAGGGTATGCATCCCGGAAATCTTGTCCTTCTGTAGTACATCCTGGGGTTGCATCTTTAGGATAAAAATAAAGGACTACAGTTTGTCCTTTATAATCACTTAGATGGACATTAAGCCCACTTGTTGCTGCGAATGCAAAATCGGGTACCGATTCGCCTACATTCATTAATCTCTCCCTGTTTTTTTCATTATCCGAGAACGGTCTCTTTCCCATTCCCGATCCTTAATGGTGTCGCGCTTATCATGCTCTTTTTTACCTTTGGCCAAGGCTATTTTTATCTTTATTTTATTTTTTTTCCAATATAAAGAAAGTGGCACTATGGTATAACCTTGACGTTCAACACTCCCGATGAGGTGATTGAGTTCTTTTTTATTTAATAATAACTTACGAGTACGTATTGGGTCAGGAATAGAATGAGTAGAGGCAGTTATGAGTGGTTGAATCTGGGCGCCCAGCAAATATGCTTCGTTGTTTTTGATAATGATGTGGGCATCCGACAAATTTATTTTACCTGCGCGCAAGCTTTTGACTTCCCAGCCTTCAAGCACTAGGCCGGCCTCGTATTGATCCTCAATAAAATAGTTAAAGCCTGCTTTTCGATTCAACACAATAGTTGAATCGGATTGTTTTTTGTTGGTCATATTTATTCTTTATTGCGATCGTGTTTGTAATCCAATGGTAATTGAGGATAAACCCGATTTAATTGATCATCAACCGCGACTCGGTTATCAAAAACAAAGCATTGTCCTTCCCAGAGCGATTCCTCTTTAGGCATTTGTTCAATGTAGTTGAGAATACCATCATGCAAATGATAGACATTTTCAAAGCCTAAATCCTTTAAATAAGCGGTGGATTTTTCACAGCGTATTCCACCGGTGCAAAACATGGCAATTTTTTTATCTTTTTTATCGAGCAACTGTTCACGCACGTATTGCGGAAAATCTCGAAAGTTTTCCGTTGTGGGATTAATAGCGTTTTTGAATGTGCCTAATTCAAATTCATAATCATTACGGGTATCGATTAACACGACGTTAGGGTCTTGAATTAATTCATTCCATTCCTGGGGACTAAGATAGGTCCCCACTATTTTCAATGGGTCAACATTTTTTATGCCCATAGTGACAATTTCTTTGCGAAGTTTAACTTTGGATTTTTCGAATGGGTTTTCTTCATCAAAAGTTTCTTTAAACTTTAAGTCTGCTAAGCGCTCATCTTGACGGATGAATTGATAAAAATGATCCATTTGCTCACGCGTGCCAGCAAAACTTCCATTGATCCCTTCAGAGGCTAATATAATAGTTCCCTTGATTTGGATTTCATGCATTTTCGCAAGCAAAGGTTGTCGCAACATTTCAAAATCTTCTAAGGAAACAAATTTATAAAATGAAGCAATCACGATTTTATTCATTGTACTACCTGAAATATAAACAAAAATATTTGGCAAAAATTAACATTTACACAGAATTTAATCAATAGGCTTCAATTAAATGCACCCTAGGTTACGTTTAAATATTAAGCAAAATTAATTAAATGCGTTGACAAAAACTAACCAGCGATCATACTGTTATATACCAAAGCTATCTGTGTTTTAATTCCGTTGGCTTTTTATAAGGAGATAATATGGCCTATTACAGTCGGAAGTTGCGGTGGTTCCTAATCCTTTGTTTATTTATACCCTTCATGAGCTTTGCTGCTACTCCAGTAAAATCGATGGTTGTTTTTGGCGACAGCTTGTCTGATACAGGAAATACCACTCATCTACTTAAAAGTTTGCGTCAGGAAGAAGACCCTGCTTTTTTAGTGGCACCGTTTAAAGTATTTGTGCTCAACAAAATGGTTGAGTTCGCGGATGAATATTATGTACCACAAATGGTTTTGGATTCAGGTATCGCCATTGTTACTGATTTTTTTGATAATCAATTAGCACCTTATATCGCCAGTTTGGTAAGCAAAGTCAAAATGGTGCCTGTATTACCCGGGAAACCCTATTGGAATGCACGTTTTTCTAATGGGCAGGTATGGAATGAATATTTAGCAAAAATGATATCCATTTCTGCAGATGATGAAGAAGTTTATTTAAATCGTGCGTTTGGGGGGAGTTGGACTGCAACTTATGATTATCAGTTAACAGTGTGGAATTTGATTCGTCATCCATTAGGAACAATCAAAAATCTGATTGTAGGTAAGTTGGTTCCACCCAGTCTTGGTTTAACTGTTCAGGCTTATTTGCTAGAACACCCAGCTTTAAGTGATGAAACGGTATTTTTCATCTTCTCAGGCAGTAATGATTACGTCAATGTCTTATTTTTTGAAGACAATTACAACACAGAAGTAATGAGCACGTATGTTGATAACGTCTTATCAGGTGCTGGTTCTGCTGTGATGAAATTGATGCAAGCTGGTGCGCGTCGATTTGTTATTATGGGACTGCCTCATATAGGTGATACTCCCCGCATGGTGCAAACCACAGATCGCGAGGTGTTGAATAACGCCATTGATATGCACAATGAGCGACTTCGAAATCGCATGGAGGAATGGGCAAAAATTTATCCTGATTCAAATTTCCTCTATATCGACATGGGAGATTATTTGGAACGCGCTTTAAAAAATCCGGAAAATTATGGATTTACTAACACCACTGAAGCGTGTATTGATGTGAAACTTCCTATGTATGATGCATTCCGTAGTTCGCCTTTTGCTAATAACTTCGTATTACGTTATGCGCAAGTGCTACAATATAGAGATGCAAGCTTTGCAGCAGGAGACAAAAACTATCAAGTATGTGATACTCCCGAGAGTTATTTATTCTGGGATGAAATTCATCCAAGTACTCGTGCTCATGGGTTGCTTGCCTTTGAGGTATGCAAGGCCATGAAGGACCATGGATATGATGTAACGTGTCAAAATCCTATAGAGTAAAAGGGAGTTGTTACGCGTTTTTTCTAGTGTGGCCTGGGTGAAGGCGCAGCCATTAACCCGGGTTTTCTTTTTGTAGAATTCCCGGATCAAGCTGTGCCTTCACTTAGCCTATAATTTTAATCGTTAACCTTAAGAGGATGAATTTTGCGACATCTTCCTCTGGAGCGGTTTTACTACACTGAACATGTTAGTGATTTATAAATGTTTATGGCATAATTGCCCTTTTTTTATTGATAAGTCGTTCGTGTGCGGTTGTTGAAACGAGGAGCCGGTTATGTGTGGGATTATTGGAGCTGTATCTGAAAGGGACATCAGTAAAATTTTACTGGAAGGGTTACGTCGTTTAGAGTATCGAGGTTATGATTCTGCTGGCATTGCAGTAATTGATAATAACGGACATTTAAATCGCGTACGAATCCAAGGTAAGGTGCAAAATTTAGCTGATGCCATGCAAGAAACAGCTGTCGCAGGTAATACAGGTATTGCTCATACGCGATGGGCCACCCACGGTAAGCCTTCAGAACAAAATGCACATCCTCATTTATCCCATGGAGAAATTGCATTAGTACATAATGGAATTATTGAAAATCATGAACATTTGCGCCGTGAATTAGCGGAGAGAGGGTATCAGTTTACTTCTGAAACAGATACAGAAGTGGCGGCTCATTTAATTCATTACTATTATCTTCAGAGCGAAAATTTGCTCCAAGCAGTACAAACCGCTGCCGCAGAAATGGAAGGGGCTTTCGCTTTAGGTGTTATTCATCAACAAAAATCCAGGGAACTTGTTGCTATTCGTAAAGGTAGCCCTCTCGTAGTCGGCATAGGAATCGGTGAGAATTTTATTGCTTCGGATGGATTGGCATTAAAATCTTTCGCACAATCAGTGACTTATTTGGAAGAAGGCGACAGCGCTTTGATTACCTCAAAAAGTATCGCAATTTATGACTCTTCTAAATCATTGGTCGAGCGTCCGCTACATCCTTTAACCAGTGATGCTGAGACTGTAAGTAAAGGACCTTATCGGCATTTTATGCTCAAGGAAATCTTTGAGCAATCTAAAGTGCTGACTGATACTTTGGAAGGTCGTGTAAATAGTCTGGAAGTACTTCGATCCAGTTTTGGAGAACGTGCCTCCCACATATTTCCTATGGTGAAGCAAGTCCATATAGTTGCTTGTGGTACCAGCTACCATGCCGGGATGATTGCCAAATATTGGGTAGAGTCATTGGCCGGGTTGCCAACCCAAGTTGAAATTGCCAGTGAATATCGTTATCGTGATGTGGTTGTTCCTAAAGATACTTTATTCATTACTGTTTCTCAGTCAGGTGAGACAGCAGATACTCTTGCTGCGTTACAAAAAGCAAAAGATATGGGGTATTTGGCTAGTTTGGCGATTTGTAATGTTGCCACAAGCACCTTGGTCAGAGAAGCTGATTGTGTTTTTCTAACACGTGCCGGAATTGAGATTGGCGTGGCATCTACTAAGGCATTTACTACTCAGTTGGCTGCTTTTTTGATGTTAGCAGCAGCGCTTTGTCATGATAATAGGGCAAACGAAGTATTAAAACAATTGCAGGAGCTGCCTGCATGTTGTGAACGTGCATTAAAAATGAATGAAGAAATTGAAGATCTAGCATCACTATTTGTTCATAAAGCACATGCCTTATTTTTAGGACGAGGTGTACAATACCCGGTTGCCTTAGAGGGAGCATTGAAATTAAAAGAAATTTCTTATATTCATGCTGAGGCATATCCCTCTGGAGAATTGAAACACGGTCCTTTAGCTTTGGTTGATGAAAACATGCCTGTTGTTGCGGTTGCTCCTAACGATGAGTTGTTGGATAAATTAAAATCCAATTTACACGAAGTGAGTGCCCGAGGTGGCCAGCTGTTTGTTTTTGTTGACGATTCCCAAAGTTGGCGAGCAAATGGGGCTCGTTTGATTCAGGTCCCTAGCTGTGGTTTATGGGTGGCTCCAATTATTTATACGATTCCTTTACAGCTGTTGGCTTATCATGTTGCCGTTGTTAAAGGGACTGATGTGGATCAGCCACGTAATCTTGCCAAATCTGTGACTGTTGAGTAATAATGTGGCGGTTTTTTAACTAGTCACCCTTGACCTTCTTCTCTAAAAATAGAGAGAGAGCGTAAGATAAGAACTTTAAGTTTATAGTAGGTAAAGTAGCACGTAACCAAGAGTATTTTTCCGAACTTGGGTACGTGTCGCGAAGCGTAATCCCGGTTACCAACTCCTTAAATATTTAGGGTGTAGTAATCAATTGTTATATTTTTTTATGTTTTACGGGGATGTAAATGACTCAAGAGATGTTGAGATTAGCTGCGATTATTGCGCAAGAACTCAAAGTTAAACCAGCGCAGGCAGAAGCAGCCATTCGTCTGCTCAATGAAGGAGCTACTGTTCCTTTCATTGCTCGTTATCGTAAGGAAGCTACCGAAGGACTAGATGATGTACAATTACGCTTTATTGATGAGCGCGTACTTTATCTACGTGAATTAGATGAGCGTCGTACTGTAGTTTTGCAGTCTATCCGCGAACAAGAGAAATTAACTCCGGAACTTGAAAAAAGTATTTTGGCAGCAGACACAAAAACTCGTCTTGAAGATTTATATTTGCCGTTTAGACCAAAGCGTCGTACAAAGGCACAAATTGCCATCGAAGCAGGCTTAGATCCTCTTGCGCAGGCACTTTGGAAAAATCCTGCTTTGGACCCCGAAGAAGAAGCTACTCAATTTGTTAATCCTGAGGCAGGTATTGAGGATGCAAAAGCAGCATTAGAAGGTGCCCGTCATATATTAATGGAGCATTTTGCTGAAGATGCTGATTTAATTAATGAATTACGTGAATACTTATGGCAACATAGCATAGTCAAATCAATAGGTAGCTCTAAGAAAAAAGAAACCGTCAATAAGTTTTCAGATTACTTTGATTATTCAGAAGCGATTAAAAAAATCCCTTCACATCGCGCTTTAGCTTTATTCCGTGGACGTCGAGAAAGTGTTTTGCAAGTCGCGCTGACCTTACCTGAACACGATTTAGCGTATGGTGAAAATAAATTAGCAACTCATTTCAATATCGTTGATCAACAGAGAAAAGCCGACCATTGGTTACTTGAAACCGTGCGTCTGACTTGGAAGGTAAAATTATTTACCAAGTTAGAGTTAGAATTGCTGACTCGTTTACGAGAAATTGCAGATGAAGAAGCAATAAAAGTATTTTCCAGAAATTTACGTGACTTATTACTTGCAGCACCTGCAGGTCCACAAATTACAATTGGACTTGATCCTGGAATCAGAACAGGAGTTAAGGTGGTTGTGGTTGATGCAACAGGTAAGTTGCTGGATTACACCGTTATTTTCCCCTTAGCGCCACAAAATGAATGGCATCAGGCAATTACTGATTTAGCTAAATTGGCGGCAAAACATCAGGTTAATCTTATCAGTATCGGTAATGGTACAGGTTCTCGTGAAACAGAACGCTTGGTTTCTGATTTAATAAAAATGTATCCTGATTTAAAACTGACTAAAGTTATTGTGAGTGAAGCAGGCGCATCTGTTTACTCAGCTTCAGAAATTGCTTCTCAAGAATTCCCTGATTTGGATGTTACCTTAAGAGGAGCTGTTTCTATTGCGCGACGCCTCCAAGATCCGCTTGCAGAATTGGTCAAAATCGAAGCCAAATCTATTGGTGTAGGACAGTATCAACATGATGTGAATCAAACTCGCCTGGCGCGTAGTCTTGATGGCGTTGTAGAAGATTGCGTGAATGCTGTAGGTGTTGATGTAAATACTGCTTCTGCTGCACTGTTATCTCATGTTTCAGGTCTTAATGAAGCTCTGGCTAAAAATATTGTGCTTTATCGTGATGAACACGGAGCATTTAAAAATCGGGCAGAATTAAAAAGTGTAAATCGTATGGGTGAAAAAGCCTTTCAACAGGCGGCCGGTTTTTTACGTATCATGAATGGAGATAATCCACTGGATGCTTCTTGTGTTCACCCAGAAGCTTATCCTTTGGTAGAAAAAATTATTGAGAATAAGAACATTGATATTAAGAAGCTGATCGGTAATAAAGAAATATTACACAGTGTGAATGCTGAACAATTTGTTGATGAGCAATATGGTTTACCTACAATAAGAGACGTGTTGCGTGAACTGGAAAAGCCAGGTCGCGATCCAAGACCAGAATTTAAAACGGCACAATTCAAGGAAGGTGTTGAAGACATCGAACATTTGCATGAAGGAATGATCCTTGAAGGTGTCGTGAGTAATGTAACTAATTTTGGTGCCTTTGTGGATGTTGGAGTACACCAAGATGGGTTGGTGCATATTTCCGCAATGACTAACAAATTCATTTCTGATCCACGGACTATAGTAAAAGCCGGTGATATTGTGACAGTCAAGGTTATTGAGGTGGATAAAGAAAGAAAACGTATTGGTTTAAGCATGAAATTGGAAGACGAGCCTGTAAGTCAGCCCGCTAAAAAAATTGCAAGAGCATCTGACGTGAAAAGGCCTCCTCAAGTTAAAAAAGCTGAGCATAAGAAAAAACCAGAGGCTAAAAAAGTTGAGCCAGCTAAAAAAACCATATTTAATACAGCAATGGCGGATGCCTTAGCGAAATTAAAACGTAATTAAAAACTTGATGCGTTGGTCGGGTGATCGATGTGGATCTTGGTTTTCGGTTCAGAATAAAATGTTCAATCCCGAGTTCTGCTGACCAACGCGCCATAAGGCTGCATCTTGTATAACATAGGTGAATCATGACCAACATTCCCAAGGGAGAGCTTACTATCCAGACTTTGGCAATGCCTGCCGATACTAATGCTAATGGTGATATCTTTGGTGGTTGGATTGTGTCACAAATGGATTTGGCTGCAGGAATATTGGCAAAAAGAATAGCATTGGGGCGTGTTGCTACTGTTTCCATTCACTCTATGAATTTTTTAAAACCCGTCCATGTCGGTGATCTTGTGAGTTGTTATGTCACCCTGATAAAGCAAGGTAATACCTCTATGACGCTGGGTGTTGAAGTATGGGCGCATCCTGCTACCCAAAATGAAACGTATCAAGTTACCGAAGGCGTTTTTATTTTTGTTGCCATAGATGAAAAGGGTAAAGCAAGACAGGTACCTAAAAAAATATGACCAGTAATTCCTCAGAGCTGTACAATTTACTAACCGAAATGGCTACCTTAATTGAGCAAAATGCGGAGCCAGATCCCCAATTATATATTCTATTTTTCCAACAGCCCGAACTTGCTTTTAAATTAGTGGATATCATTAGTAATTTGGAAGAAAAACTGGATGAAGGACTTTCAGTTTATTCTGCCTGTATTTTTGCTTTGGATATATGTGTCGCTCAATTACAAGGCGCTGCCGAATCCAACAATAAGATCACTGCAAAAACCTTAATTGAGTTAATGAATCACTTAGCCGAAATGATCAATTTTCGCAAACATACACTGAGTTTTTGGTTGCCTGTATTAAATTCTTTTTATGAATCACACGTTGAATTGACTGAAGATTTAAAAAATGCTTATTACGAACTTGCCAGTGATGAGGAAGAAGCGATTCAAGAAGGTGAGCCAATATCACATCTAGAAGCAATTCGAGATTTAATTCATGAATTAGCAGATCTTAATGTTTTTGAAATCGCTGAAAATTTTTTCGCTCAAAGTTATGCAATGCCGGCTGATTTTTTTATCGATCTTATGGTGGATTTATATAACATTGAAGAAGGTGCGGATATCGCCTTACTTATTTTATTACATCCCAACGCTGAAGTACGCGAAGTTGCTGTGAACACCCTAAGTCAAATTATAGGCATGGTTACTCTATCATCGATATCCCTTTCACGTTTAAAGACGATCAAATATTGGTATCCGGAGAGTTATCATGCTCTCTTTGATTCTTGGATTAAAATTCAACGCAAACAAGGTGTGGTATTTGCACCAGAACCTGAAGAAGCCAAGGTGAATATTAGAGCTACTGAAGTTGATGGTTCCGGGTCACAGGGCGTATTTCTACATGTTCGTAAAAATAGAAAAAACAGACTTTGTGGTTTGTTATTAAAGTATGAGTTAGGCCTTAAGGATGCGTGGATAACACCTTCACTGTCATCAAAAGATGTGAAAGATTATTACAATCAGGCTTTTGATGAAAATGTAACTTTGCGTGAGGTGGATTTATCTTATTTCAAGATGATGGTGGAGCATTTCTTAGCGATCGCTATAGAAAAAGGCGAGATTCCCAATGTCCAATTTTTGGAAATTCAAGAGCAATTGGGGATACGCTTACGTCCTTCAAGGTTGGATTTAGATTATCTTTTTGAACAATTAAGCATACAAATTACGCCATTTACTCAAGAGGTGATTTCCGGATCCTTACGACGTTCAAAATCATGGCTCAAAACCAAATCGTTTACTGAATCTTGGTATCTGGAAAATCATTTGGTAGATAAAATCGTTAATCATAACAGTACTTTTGTTGATGGGATTAGAGTATGCCGGATGGAAGAGGCTATGGAGGCTGTCTTTGCTGAGGAAATGGAATTGAATCGGGATAGATGGCAGTTTCACTTTTTATGGATAGCTTTATGGATGAAATCCAAAGAAAAACGAAATGAAAAAATATGGCGCGATAGTTTTTTGATTGCCTATACCATCCATGAAGGAAGACCTCTGAAAGAAATCCCAGTGATGCAAGAAATTTGTCGGCAAACAGTAATTAATAGTGCTGAAACCATGCAAGAGCGGCGAACCCATTTGAGTCAGGAATGAGAGAAATCGATGTTTACCGGAATTATTGAAAGTAAAGGTATAGTGGTTGCCAACACGGAGCATGATGGTGCAAACCGGTTGAGTATTTCGTCTGTTTTTAAACAATTACAAACAGGTGAAAGCATTGCTGTAAATGGTGTCTGTTTAACTTTATTGCCTACTGGACTTAGCGACTTGAGTTTTGATGTTTCTCCTGAAACTTTGCAGCGAACTACTTTAGGGCGACTCAAAATCGGCGATGAAGTCAACTTAGAACGGGCTATGCTTTCATCAACACGTTTTGGGGGACATTACGTAAGCGGACATGTAGATGCGATTGCTCAAATTTATTCTATTATGCATCTTAATGAATTTATTGAAGTAGAGATAAGTGGGTTTGATGCAAACGCAATGTTGTATTTAATACCTAAAGGTAGTATTACTGTTGAAGGGGTGAGTTTAACAATTAATTCGGTGGCCGACAAACGCATTAAATTAATGCTGGTACCCCACACATTGCTGAATACAACCCTTAGTTTCTTAAAAGAAGGACAAGAGGTTAATATTGAATTTGACTACCTGGCACGTATTGTTGCTCATCAATTGCAGGTTGCAGGAAGGTTAAACGATCAGATCCCGTTATGAATTAAGGAGTAGTTCATGACCAAGCATTTAACATCCCGATGGCATCATCTTTTTTTTGCCACAATCGTTATCGGGATTGTTTCAGGTTTCGGTGGGATGTTTTTAGCCCTATTATTGCATTTTATCCAACACTTAGCCTATCAGCACACGGTATTTCCTATTATTGAAAGTGAGCGTTTCCTCGATGTTGTTAGTGGTTCAACAGCCTCACGAAGGGTGATTGCTCTTATATTGTGTGGTCTCATTGCTGGTTGGGGTTGGTGGGCAGTTTTTCGTTATGGCCGGCCTTTGGTGAGTATTGCTAATGCAATTAAATCACCCAGACCCTATATGCCCATAAAGACTACTATAGTGCACGTGTTGCTGCAGATAATTACGGTTGCTTTGGGCTCACCAATGGGACGTGAAGTAGCTCCTCGAGAACTAGGGGCAACGTTTGCCTGTTGGTTGACCAATAAAATGAAATTACATCCTAAAGAAAGCCAAGTACTGGTGGCCTGTGCTGCGGGCGCAGGATTGGCTGCTGTCTATAATGTTCCATTTGGTGGTGCTCTGTTTACTTTAGAAGTACTACTTGGTACTTTTCGTTGGTTTGCAGTGATTCCTGCCATTACTACCTCTTCGATTGCAGTGGTTATAGCTTGGATGGGGCTTGGTAATCAGGCGATGTATCATATACCGGTTTTAATACTTGATTCTTCAATAGTTGTTTGGTCTATTCTTGCTGGTCCTCTTTTTGGTGTTTCTGCTTATTGGTTTAAAGAGATTACCAATAGAGCCAAAAGTCGGGCGCCGCGAAATTGGAAAATCATCATATCCTGCCTCTTCAATTTTTTTATTATCGGCCTATTAGCTATTTATTTTCCACAGATATTAGGGAACGGTCGATCTGCAGCTCAATTAGGATTTGATGGAAATATGTTAGGCCTCGGTATTGCAGCCGTAATATTAATACTAAGACTTTTAATTGTTTGTACTAGCGTGCAAGCAGGTGCTTCAGGTGGAATATTAACTCCTTCTCTTGCAAATGGAGCGTTAATGGCCGTCATTTTGGGCATCCTTTGGAGTCATTTGTGGCCGGGTATCTCAATATCTGCTTTTGCCGTTATTGGTGGCGCAGCATTTCTTGCTGCGGCTCAAAAAATGCCCATTACTGCAATTGTGCTCGTTATTGAGTTTACAGGAATCAATTTTAGCTTTTTCATTCCGATGCTTTTAGCAGTTGCGGGGGCGATTAGCATGTTTAATTATTGTTCTATCAGAGGTTTGGCTATTGCGACAAGCTAACCAGAATAAGGTTAATTAAAAAAGCGCTCTAGATTTCACACCACATAGATGAGTCAATGTTCCTTTATGTTTATAAATTCGAATGTAACGCGCTGGATGTAGCATCATATAAATGGATAACCTTAGGAACAATATTATTCATGCTAAAGGAGCTAATTTTATTAAACATATTGGCCCGGCATGTAGTGTATTCTTCGGTTAAAAACATTTTGTAAGACTCAAAAAATATCGGATCATAATTCAGACTATTATTTGGATCGGGAATGTCAAAAAGCTTACTAAACTCTCTAACTAATTGATATGATTTCAAATTGGTAAGAAGTGGTATGGCTCCACAAGAAGCTCCTTCTAGAATGGAGCTTGATAATTGATCTGTTTCTGGTACTGAAATCGAAAAGTCCGCTGCAGATAAATAATAGGACATTTCTTGTTGTGATATAAAACCTTTAATTAAGTGGATATAAGGATTTTGAGCGCAACACTGTTCAACGTTTTCCAGATAACTCGCTTCAGAATCACCTTCAAGAAGAATAAGAAAACCCGTATTTGTTTCATTCCTAAAACGATTAAAAGCATCAATTAACTCAAGGGTATGATATTGACAGCGTATGCGCCGATTAACTATCCATACTGGTGAACTTCCTAATTGTAATTCATTCCTAATCTTATCTCGCTTTTCTTGTGAAAAACAAAATGAACTGGTAACCCCTAGGCTGAATTCATGAATTTTAGAGCGTTCGATACCAAAATAATTGATTAGGTAATCAGTCATACTTGGTGAAGCAGAGGTAATAGCCATAGCATTTTTTAATATCTTTCGAAGAAGCAAAGAATAAATTTTACTTTTACTCGATGTGCTAAAAATCTCGGTTCCGTATGTAGTAAGAATATAAGGTCTACCAGATAAATACGCCATTAAACCATAACCTGAGGTATTGTGCGCATGAAAAAAAGTATCATTACTTTTAGAACGACTAAATCTTAGTGATAATCCAGATATTAAATATTTTATCGCCATAGGAATACGATTAAATATTTTTGGTAGGATTTCCTTGACCGGAGCGTTTACAATCATTGTTTGATTGATTTTATGCGCCGTGTAGATGCACGTTTCATAATTGCCAGAATTTAGCAGGTCCTCCCAATGTCGAACATGTGGACTATGAGGGTTCGCCAAAAAATTAATCTGTTTACGCTTCATAAGCAATACCATAAAAATAACTTTTATTCTTGTACCAATACAAAATCTGTAAGATCAAGTAACCAAATAAAACACCAATAACAGAACCAAACATTGGATTTTGGAATTGCCAATTAACAATAAGTACAATGAGTGCCCATACCAAACTACCGATCAGCAGAAACACGAACTGACTGCGAGAAACTAGAAGTTGGTTTTGAATTGCCCCCATAGCCGCCAAAACTCCCGCTACTTGCCAAAGTAGGACTATTAGTTCTGATTCAAAGGTGTTTTTTATTCCATAAAGATGGAAGATAAACGGTGAAAATAATCCTATGGCCGTTATCCAAAACAAACCAATAATCAAGTAAACGAGACTTAGACGAGTAATCAACTGCTTTTGTGTATTATGGGTCGCTTGACTTAATTGCGGTACAAAAACACCACCGAGTATTCCTGGAATAAATATTATGATATTAAACAGCTGGAATCCTAAAAAAAATGCTGCTTTTTCAAACTCATTAGAGCTAAATTCAATGTGTTGATTTAGCATAAAAAATATCGCAAGAAAGGGTAATCCGAATGCCCCACTATGGAGTGATTTATAGATTATATTAAGCAGATTACTATTTAGAATAACCTGTTTATCAAACTTAAAATGATGATTTTTTATTACTTTTAACCAAGCTAAAAAGCCTGTGATTAACCAGCTTGAAGCAAGCAATATCAAAAAGAGGTTGTAATCCTTTAAAAACAGAGGAATGCTCACTAAAGCTAATACCATAATATTAACAAAAATCCATAAATAACCTGCGCTTTCATGAGAACCTGAACGATTAAGTAGTGCGGCTGCCAACGATATGAAAAAATAGCCTATACAATAAAGCACGACACTAACAAAGAATATTAGGGAATATTGCTCAGGGTTAAATAAAATACCCATATAACCTAATAATCCGACAATCACAAATGAGAAAAGAAGGGTCATCGCACCGCTGTACTGTAATATAATTGCATCTTCTTTGGCATCAAGGGGAAGCGATAAAATGCGAGGTAAAACGCCCATTAAAGAAAAATTACTAAGGGTATTGGCTGCGGTCAGGAACAATATAAATAATCCATAACTATCGGCTCCCAGCCTATTTGCAAGAATGGCGCCTAATGCTATTTGGGTGAATCGGGAACATCCAACACCGACAACATAAATCGATTCGCGTATCAACTCAAACTCCATTCAGCTACTTTTTGTTTATGCTGTTGTAACTCTTCTTCAGAGAATCGTTGTTTTATCACTTTGGCAGGTATTCCTGCAACAATTGAATAATCTGGTACTGATTTAGTGACAATGCTTCCTGCTGCAATGACTACTCCTTCACCAATCGTTACCCCTTTGAGAATTGTCGCGTTGGCTCCAATCCAAACATCATTTTTAATAACGACTTTCCCTGAGCGTGTGGATTGTTTATCTTTTTTCATAAAATACATCGGTGTCCCAATTTGATTCATTTCATGATCACCACAGTAAATGGAGACATTTGGTCCGAACATAACATAGGAACCGATTTCGATGGGATATTCCTTGGACGATGCCATCGTTGCCCCATGCCCTATAAAAACAAAGTCGCCAATTTCAATACTGTCATAAGATAGCGTGGATGTGATTGGATCAAAAATAACTTGGGTGCCACAACGGCGAAATCTCGTTTTATATACATGCATTATTAATCTTGACCAGGCCAATTGACCTTTTTGGATGCATAATGCGATAAATTTTATAATATGTTTCATTTATTATGTCCTGACCACATTCCTCTTGTATCAATAACAATGGTATCTTTTTTAATTAAAGTGTCTTTAGCTGCAAATACTTTATGATCGACTAATAATACTACTATATCAGCCTCGACTAATGCGCTCTCCATATCTTGCAAGTCTACTTTTCCATTTAACCCTTTTGGAAGCGTGTCAATATAAGGTTCAACAACCACTGTATAGCCCGCATGGAAAGCCGCAATATTTTTCACAATAGCCAAGGCAGGACTTTCACGTAAATCATCAATATCCGCTTTAAATGTAATCCCTAAACAAGCAATAACCACGTCTTTGACGGTTTTGTTGGGGTATGCTTGTAAAAAATTGGAGAGGGCTAATTTGATCTTTTCCAAAACCCATAACGGTTTGCTATCGTTAACTTCTCTTGCAGCTCTAATAAGGGTGGCTTCCTTTGGGGTGCTGCTTACTATGAACCACGGATCGACGGCAATACAATGTCCTCCAACACCTGGTCCTGGTTGTAGGATGTTGACTCGGGGGTGACGATTTGCCAAGGAGATAAGCTCCCATACATCGATATTTAATTTATCACAAATAATGGATAATTCATTGGCAAAGGCAATGTTAACATCACGGAAACTGTTCTCAGTTAACTTACATAATTCTGCTGTGCGTACATCAGTAATTATACACTCACCTTCGACAAAAGTTTCATAGAACTTTTGTGCTTTAGCCGAACAAGCCTCAGTCATGCCACCAATGACTCGATCATTTTGAACAAGTTCACGTAATATATGCCCTGGTAATACACGCTCAGGACAATGAGCAATTCTAATATCTGCCTCTTCACCGCATTGTTGTGGAAAGGTTAAGTCAGGGCGTATTTGAGCTAGCCATTCGGCCATTTGCTCGGTAGTACCTACAGGAGACGTGGACTCTAAAATAATTAAGTCACCTTGCTTTAATACGGGTGCTATGAGTGCTGCTGCTGACTCAATATAACTTAAGTCGGGTTGATTTCCTTCCATAAAGGGCGTTGGGACAGCAATTAGAAATGCAGAGGCAGGTTGAGCTGTGGTTGTAGCACGTAGATAGCCCTCAGTAATGCAGGCATGTACCAAAATATCTAAGTCAGGTTCAACAATATGGCTCATCCCTTTATTAATGGTTTCCACAGTAGATGCATTAATATCTACACCGATCACATGAATCTTTCTTGAAGCAATCACTGCAGCAGTGGGTAGTCCAATATAACCTAATCCAATAACTGAAACTGTTTCAAAGTCGGGGTGCACAGTATACTGATTAAACATAATATATTCCTAATTTTAAGCCCAACGTTCTAACCACGTCACAAAATTTTTTGATAACAAGTCTCTATCAAATTGTGATTTAGCAAGAATCAAAGCTGCTTGACCCATTTGAGAAAGTTGATGTCGATTTTTTGATAAATTGATTAGTGCATCACAAAATGCTTCAGCGTTGTCTGGTTCCACTACCACCCCACAACCTGTACTGGAAATTTTCTCTGCTAGCCAGCCGGGGTAATTGATCAACACCGGTAAACCTGCAGCAATATAATCAAAAAATTTATTAGGAGATGTGCCATCATAAAAGGCGGGGACATTCGCTAGAATTTGCATACCAATGTCCGCACAAGCCAGTAATTGAGATAGTTGATCTTTATCCACAGGATCTAAAAAAATGATATTATCTAATTCAAATTCATTCGCCTGTTTGATTAAAGTATCCTTCAGTTTTCCTTGACCAATGAGAACGAATCGAATGTCGTCGCATTGCCTTTCTTTTAATATTTTAGCGGAATTAATGATGGATTGAAGACCATTGGCTACACCATGAGTGCCGGCAAAAATAGCCATTAAATGATGTTCCTCAACACCTTTAGGTCGTATCGATTTAAGTGACTCGGCAAATAAGTCAATATCGCTACCATTGGGGATTATGGTGACGCGTTTTTCATCTTTTCTAAATCTTAAAATCCCTTTTTGAATGCCTGGTGATAATGCAATTAGCCCGTCAGCACTTTTATAAGCCATCCACTCGACTAAGCCCATTAATTTTAAAATGACAGGATTAGTGATGACCCCCATTTCACGAGGTAACTCAGGCCACAAGTCTCTAACTTCAAAAACAAAAGGTTTTCTGCGAAGCCATTTACCTACTAAACCTGGCAAGGCAATTGTTAGTGGTGTTGATGTGGCAAAAATTAAATCATATTTTGCCCTTAAAGCATACTTCATACTTGAATAAGCAAATCTTAAAAAAGTGACAGTTCGTTTTAAAAGGGAATCTTTATTGGCGTACGCCAAATCAAACTCTACTACGTGGATCCCATCAACATTACCTTCGCGTACCCTATTTTTAAAAGGGTTGAGTAACCCGGTATTTGCCCCTTTATAGCTACCACAAACAACAGTCACCGTATGTCCATGCTCAATCAGCTTTTTGGCCATTTTATAGGAGCGAATTCCTGTTGAGCCAGCTGGAGTAGAAAAATGTTGATGAAAATAAAGAACATGCATATCAATTCACCTCAAAATCAATGGTAAACTTTGGATCTCTAAAGATTCCAATATTTTTAGTATTCATCACTCGTTTACAATGCCATTTGTCTACGTGTTTTAAATAAATTCAACCAAGAGCAATTTTTGATCGTATTGTTGCTTTTTCTAGATATAAGAATACACCGATCTTGGAGTTCTCTCTGGAAAAAGGGATGAAGGATAGGTTTACGCATTGGAAGAAAGCCACAACTTATTCGTTTCTGTGTACAATGTGTAGGGATATGATTCAATTCCAAAATCCTTTTACAATATCAAATCTTTTATATCTACCTGATGGGATATATACCATCCAGTTTAAAAAAATGTTTGTTATTCATTAACATGATTAAGCTAACATATATCGAATATAACTTTCAATACCAGTTGTATTCCATTTCTATGACACCTGATTGTTCTACTTCAATCTCCAAAACGGGGAGGTTCGCTTTTTGGTGATAATAACGGGACTCCCACCCATTTACTAACTCAAAACGTTTAATAGGGATATTGGTATTTACCTTAATTATATGCGTTTTGTTTATTAGAGAGCGGTTGTGAACCTGCCAATCTCCGGGGATTAACCGCCACCGAATGACTGCGCTTTTTTTAAAGCCATGTATGATATCTTTTACTTTTAAGCAATGGTCATTAAGTTCGATGGAACGCTTATGTGTTACACCAAAATCGTCTCTATAACTTGCCTCAAAAGTACTGCATTGCTCTGTTTCTGTTATGGGTTTAAGAGAGTAGGTTTTTAACCAATTCCCAAATAAAAAACGACCTAGGCGAGGCATCTGATCTCGGTTATCAAATTGAATGGTATTATGACTCGCTGTACCAGGAAAATAATTAAGCCATTCGTTGGTAGTATTATAGCTATAGGTCCCCGCATCACGAAGTAAATTGACACTATTGACCCATAAATCGACATGCATTGCATCTGCATGACTTGGACGAAAACGAAATCGCGGATAACGCATCAAAAGAAATATGGAAGGACGTTTTAGTAGGGCATAACCTCCATTATTAAAGAGTTTACTTTCCAATGATTCCGCTTTTTTGTTGGGAATGGCAATTTGTAGCCATTGAAGTGGATAATTCCATGTCCCATTCTTCGTATAGGCTTGTTGATGATTAAACAAGACCATGGCTAACTGTACAGAGGGCCGATAATCGCGATAGTCACTTTCTGTTAAAGGTAATAACCTCGCACCATCATTAGCGCCAATATTGGGTACATCTCCAGTTTGCTCATCTACCATATGAAACAACCAAAAAGTAGCTGCAGAACATTTACTTTGCCATTTTTCAGAAAAGGTAGGTAAAGCAAGTTTTCGTCGCCAAACTTCAACCATACAAAGGGTGTCCATAAGTACTCGATGATAATTCACCGAGTATTGACTAAAGCTACCATCTGCTTCTATTAAATGCGATATTCGATTTTCTAACCATTTGCGGCCTAATTGGTTCCATTTCTGCCCATTGCTAATACCAAGCATTTCCAGCCAACTACCTCCAATAAAAAGAGCCGCTGCTTCTGAAGTCCCATGGTTATTATCTTGCGCAATTGCATAGCTCAAAGTAGATGCAATACGTTGGAGGTGCACATGGATTAAGTCAATTAGTGCTTGGGAAGGTTGTTGGATTTGCTCAACAATTAAGGTGGCAATTGCCAAATGCATCACTCGAATTGCAGCTTCTTGTCCGCATTTCCAGTTCACACCGAAATAAGGCGGATTATGTAGACACCAATTATTCAACCATTCATTTAATTTTTTTAAGGAGTTTTGGTCGCCTAATTTTGCCTGTTGTGAAAATGCTAATACCCAATCAAAACGCGAGGCTTCCCAGATAACTTTGATATCGCCACAATGTGCAGCAAAATCTGGGATTTTCCACCATGGTTTAGTTGCATCCATACGGATACCAGTGAACGGATTTAAGTGCCAGTCTGGTGCATTATCCGTAATGGGAATTGATTGATAACCAAAATAGTGTGCCTGTTGTTGCCAACTCTTAGTAGCGATAAGAGGGCTCTCGGAAGGGACAGTTTCGGAGAAAAACGTACCTTGAGGTAGTATGGTTTGTGCATCATGACGAATCAATTTTTTACGAAATCGATAATGTACTACCCGTAAAAAATTGATAACGCCTAATGCATAAAGTGTTTTCGCTTTGATTCCTATCATTCTCATTTTGTAGATAATAAGTCAGAAATGTTGATGGTTACTCTAGAGACTTCAAAAATCTCTTCTATAGGAATAGGGGTTGGGAGACCTTTTTCTATGGCAGTTAAAAATGCTCGGGCACATTGTTCTTGTCCTTTATCTTGCCTCCACAGGTTTTGCTTTTTAAAGTTTGGCCAACCATATCCTGTCAATTTGCGAAAATTATCGAGTTGCAGAATTTTTCCTGCCGCAAACACCTCAATCCTCTCTTTGGGAAAACTTGCAGCTCCATTGGCTAAATAATGAATTGTCCCAAAAGATCCATCAGCAAATCCCAAGATAATTGCTGCCTTGTCTTCAGTAATTTTTACTGCAGGATTTTCACCCATACATTGGACTTGTACGGAAGTAATTTCACAATCGGCCAAAAATCGCATTAAATCAACCAGATGACAGGCTTCACCGAGAATACGACCACCACCAATTTGTTTATCTTGAGTCCAATGTTCAGCAGGAATTGCGCCGGCATTCATCGTCATGAGAAATGTTTTTGGTTCATTGACCGATTGCAATAACGATTTGATTTTTTGTATCTGTGGTGCAAAACGACGATTAAAGCCTACCATTAAATGTGGCTTCTTATTTGATAAATGAGCGGTATGATAAGTGGCTTCAATTTCTGCAAGTTCATTTAAATTGAGTGCTAAAGGTTTCTCAACAAAAACATGTTTACCAGCAGCTAAGCTCTTAGTTACCAATTCAGCATGGGTATTATGGCGAGTCACAATAACCATTGTGTTAATTTCTGCATTGTTGAATATACTTTCTGTGTCAGTAGAGGCAAAAGAAAAGCCTGCTTTTTCACCGTGAATCGCACTATTTACTCCTCCTGCTGTAACCAAGGTATGTAATTGGGCCTCTGCAGATTTGAAAGCCGGAATTAGCACTCGTGAGGCATAATTTCCTGCGCCTATAAAACCTAATATTGGTTTACTCGCATGAAAAACAGGATTAGCTTTTAATTGGACTTCGTTTTTAATGGGTTGATTTTTATCAGTTGGATAGTGCATTAGAATACCTAATGCCGATTTATTCTCCGTCAAAACCTGATACGCTTGTAATGCTTCCTCAAAGGTATAACGATGGCTGATTAATGGTTTCACATTTAATTGGCCACTTGCCATCATATCAAGGACGGCTTGAAAATTACGTTGTTCTGTCCAACGTACAAAACCAATTGGATAATCAAATCCTTTTTCTTCATACAACGGATCATAGCGACCAGGACCATAAGAACAAGAAACCTGAAAGCTCAATTCCTTTTCATAAAAATCAGCTCGATTTAATTCAAGACCAATAACACCAACTAAAACAATGCGACCCCGCTTACGACTCATTCGTGCTGCTTGTTGTAGTGGCTCATTTGATTTTGTAGATGCAGTAATAATTACTCCGTCAACGCCAAAACCTCGACTGAATGCCATTCCTGCAGTGACGGCGTCCTCTCCTTTACTTGGATTACAGGTTTCGGCACCAATTTGTTGCGCAAGTTTTAATTTTTCTTCGTCAAAATCGATTGCTAATACACGGCAGCCATGAGCTTTAAGCAATTGAATCGTCAGCATACCAATAAGCCCTGCGCCAATGACTACAAACGCTTCGCCCAAAGTTGGTTGTGCTAAACGTATACCTTGTAGGCCAATACTTGCCAAGACAGTAAAGGCAGCTGTCTCATCATCTACATTATCAGGAATTTTGGCACATAGATTTGCAGGTACTTTAACTAAATCAGCGTGAGAGCCATTTGAAGCAACGCGATCCCCAACATTAAATCCCTTACAATGTTTACCTACCTCAACAATAACACCTACATTACAGTATCCAGGTAAAATTGGTTGGGATAGCTTGGAGCGAACAGCGTCTAAAGTGGTTAAAATGCCTTCGGATTTTGCTTTGTCCAAAACCATTTTTACTTTTTCAGGCTGCTGACGCGCTTTTCCAAAATAAGATGCTTTACCAAAATCAAGCAGCATGCGCTCTGTTCCGGCAGAAATCAGTGTGGTTGATGTAGCGATTAATATACTATTATCATCCATCATTGGAGCAGGAGCTTCTATTATTGATGATTTACCATGACTCATATCCTGGATTAATTGTTTCATGTTGATACCTCAATTGAATTATGCTTTTGCGGATTTTTCTTTATAAGGCAATATAAGCCATAAGCAAAAAAGACTGGCATTACAGAATAAAAAAATGATTTTGAAAAAGAAGCAAGATCACTTCTTAAAAAGAAGAAAAACCAAGGTACCATGATTGCATAGACAATTACTTGCACGACATTTGATTTTCTTATCGCTTGATTTTCGATGTATTTAATGAGCATTCCCACAAAGAAGAACTCTAAAAATACCCCTACCGCCCCAAAATTTAAATAGCCTTCAGCGACTGGGAAAAATCCCATATTGCCACCAATTGCAATATATTCGGGGGAGAAAAACTCATGAGTGTATTTAACGCTTAAACTTTCGCTAAATTTTCCTATAGAAGAAGGAAGCAGATTAATAACCGCATCAACATAACTGCGGCCCCACAAAAAGCTGTCAGAAAACCAGGGGTCTACATCGAGCATTGATCTAAATGGCGCGCCGAGTTCACTGGCTGATAGGTCTAACCATGCCAGATTAAAATTCTCTAAGACATAAGACAATGCTGATGAGGCGCCGTGATCGGATAAAACTTGTCTGAAACTTGCAAATATTCCAAATAAAAAAGCACAAAACAAGGATGTTAATACAATGAGTAACGGTACTCTACCTTTGACTTTCAGAAAATAAATGAATAGAAAGGAAATTACCATGAAAAAACTGGGTCTTCGAATACCTAGAAAACTAACATAAGCAACAAAACATAATAAAAAGGATAGCAAAAAGAGGCCTAATACTATTCTTTTCTTGGAAGGCTGATAAAACCAGCTATGAACCATAAATAGATAACCAATAATTGAATAATATAAACCCAACTCCAAGGGGCCTGCCTCGCGTTTTAAAAGGGCTCGACCTGCATATCCAGCATTAAAATAAGCAGAAAATCCTACTGTGCCCGCAATTGCAGCAATTAGTATTACTATGCCAAGGGAAAGTATAAAAAAACCAAAAAATGATTCATATTTGCCATTGTTAATCCCGATAAAACGGGGTTTTCCAATAGCATAATAGCCAAAAATTTGTCCTAAAAGTCCCACTACACACATTGTTGTTACGAAAGAAACACCGCTTTCATTATAATCACCATAAAACAGATGATGCAGAGGAACTGCCATAGAATAAAAGAAAAAAGCAAGGAGACAAACGACTGAAGCAGAGAAGAAACCACTACCTGACTTATAACTTGCGAGGAAGGTAGCAATAATAAAACAATAAAACGAGGAAATGATTACCTCAGAATTTAACTCGAACCCATAAGAAATAAGAGCAGAGGCAACCCCAACTAAAAAAAAGATCCATAAAATAAACTCTAAATATTTCGCAGAAAAGTCAGCATTGTATTTCATTGTAGTCACCAGACACCTGATTTAAGAGCATACCTAATAAAGATTCTGTATCATCGAAATGAACAGAATCTAATTTGGAAGGACTAGGATGCTAGTTTCATGCTATTGCGTCTGTTAACTGCATCCTGAAAAAGTACAATCACGCATGACAATAAGAATCCCATCATTAATCCTAAGGCGATAAGTAATCCCTTCTTAGGTTTAATGGGTTTGGAGTCAATCAAGGGTTGACCATCCATAGCATATAGCGTTACGCCACTCACATCGAAGTTTAATGTGTTTAAATGGTTTAGTTCGGCTTGGAGCTTTTCGATTTTATTTGTATAGGGGGTATCATCTTTGCGTTCGCGTAATGCAGCAATTGTCGCGTTATTTTTCAAAATGTCTAATTGTTCCTGAAGTGCAGAAAGCTTTTTTTCATATTTCAATGTATGAGTATTTTCTTTTAGAAGAGCAATTTGTTTCTTCAGATAGGTAGATCCTTTTAAATAAAGATCATTATGATTCGACGCCACATCGACCACCACATTTTGATTTTTTATTTCTTGAAATTGGTTAGGGTACTTAATTCCCAGAAGTTGAGCCGTCTGTAATGCTTGATTTAACTCCTGTAAGCGAATTTGCCGATCGCGTTGGTCACGTTTAGTGAGCGCATTGATATTGTTGTTTAAGTGAGCAATGGATAAGTTCTGTTGCTCAATGAGTCGTTTGATCTCATTGTTTCGGCTTGCAGTCACATTACCAATACGGGTATTTATCTTTTCTGTTAATTTGGTCACTTTACTTTGAATGACTTCTTGTTGTGTGGAGATAAGATTTTCTAATACTTTTTGATTCGTATAGGCCAGATATGCTTTATTATCCTTCCCTTGTAAATCGAGGCTTCGTGAAAGAGTGACTAATTCAGCCTCTTGGCTATTATCTTTAAAGTTGTCTTTTATGTCTCCTTTAAAGTGATTAATGATAAATACCTTATAATTTTCGGCTGCCTTGTTCAACAAATGAGCGCGTTTTTCTTTGGATATCTGGGACTCTTTGTCTTTAGGGATTACTATATTATTTTCCTGCAAAAAAGAAATGATATTACTTTTTTGCGATAAGCGCTTGACAAACTTTTTAAATAATAAGCCTCCCTTAATATCTAAATCAGTATTTAGTATTATTTTTTGAAATTGATATGGATAAGGTTCAATTAAATTTGATCTAACTTCATAGGTCTTCGGAAGTAAAAAAGCAGCTAAAATAGCACCAAGAGTACAGAGGCCTGTAATCCCGAGTATAAAAGCTTTCCTTTTGAACAGAGCTGAGAATAAATTAAAAAAATCAATATGAGATCGGTCATCTGTTGGTTGATGCATAAGCAAATATTGTTGATTAAATGGCTGAAGTTTATTAGAGTTTTCATCCAGCATAATTCATTTCCTTACTATTTAAATTTGGGTTTGTGGAATTACCGTAAACTTGGGTAATAATATCGACAATTCGAGTAGAAGCATTTCCATCCCCATATGGATTTTGTGCTTGGCTCATTTGTTTATACAGGTTTTCATTTAAAAGAAGCTGCTCTACACCATTAATAATTTCATCTACATCTGAGCCTACTAATTTTACAGTCCCTGCAAGAACTGCTTCAGGTCGTTCAGTTGTTTTCCTCATAACGAGTACTGGTTTGCCTAAAGAAGGTGCTTCTTCTTGGATTCCTCCTGAATCTGTGAGGATTAAATAGGCATTACGCATCAGATATACAAAAGGTAAATAATCTACGGGGGGAATTAAATAAATATTATTAATTCCGGTTAATAACGAATTAACTGGGGCTTGAACCTGCGGGTTTAAGTGGACTGGATAAACAATATCAACGTCCGGGAATCGTTTCGCTATTTCTGCCAAGGCCTGACAAATTCGTTTAAAGCCTGAACCAAAATTCTCTCGTCGGTGGCCTGTTACGAGAATCATTTTTCTTGCAGTATCCAAAAATGAATATTCTTCTTTGAGCAGCAAACTTAGAACCGGTTCTGCATCCAATTGGTTCGTAATTTGATAAAGGGCGTCAATTACAGTATTTCCTGTGACAAAAATGCACTCATCAGGAATCCCTTCTTCTAAAAGGTTTTTACGCGAAAGTTTGGTTGGTGCAAAATGTAGATGTGTTAAACAACTCGCTAATTTTCTATTGGCCTCTTCAGGCCAGGGTGAGTAAATATTTTTAGTTCGTAATCCTGCTTCGACGTGCGCTACTGGTATACGCTGATAATAAGCGGCTAATGAAGCCGCCAAAGCGGAAGTCGTATCACCATGGACAAGTACTAATTGCGGTTGATACTCTTTAAACACATCGGTCAGACCTGTTAGGATCCTTGATGTGAGATTACTTAAATCCTGATTCGCTGTCATTACCTGCAAATCAAAATCTGGTTTCATGTGAAATAGTGCCAGCAGTGGGTCTAACAGTTGTCGATGTTGGCCTGTAATGCATATTTTATTTTGAATAATTTTCGATGCTTCTAACTTTTGAACCAAAGGGGCCATTTTGATGGCTTCAGGGCGGGTTCCAAAAACACAAAGAGTATTTACAGTCATGAAAAAATCCATTTAAACATTGTCGAAATCTATAACACTAACATTAACAGCGCACGCATCCTAATCGCGTATTTAGCGGTCTTTTGACCACTCGTAAAAATACCATACTCCATTGAATTTGAATAGCAATTTTTTTATCAAAGAGTATGTTTTGGAGCAAACCGGTAACACGACAAATAATACAGTTACTATGGCAAGTAAACAGAATTGAGAGACCTACATCTGGGCGGAACAACTAGTTTTGGATAAGTATTTTATCAGCTCCTTCTCTGGCAATAGATTATGTAATTTTCGGAAATTGGAAACAACCTATCCTCTGTGCATTGATTTCCAATCAAGAAACACCGATAGCTAGAGATAGACGGAAAGTCTATAGCGTGTAGTACGGCCCCTATTCTTAAAGTTCTTTACACAATAGAGGCTTATCATTGATAATGGCTTTTTTCAAATTTTAGTAAAAGAAATAGGGTATGTTTTAGAATGGCTCCACTAAAAATTTGCTATGTGCTCTCAACCACGGAAGGAGGAACATGGGCTTTTGAACAATTACGTGAGCTTCGGAATACTTATCAGTATGAGGTTTCTGTAATTTTAAGCGGGGATTCAGGCACCTTGGTTGACCGTTTTAAATCAGAAAACATTCCTGTCTATACCGCAGATTTCGATTTCATGCGTCCCACTGACATATTCTTTTTACCTCAAAAGATCTTAAAATTAGTTAAATTATTAAGACAAAAAAGATTTGATGTAATCCAAACGCATCTTTTTCCATCAATGGTTATTGGTCGAATTGCGAGCTGGATTGCAGATGTGCCTATTCGACTTTCCATGATTGCCGGTCCTTTTCATCTTGAAGCTGATACACCTCGATGGATTGATAAAACAACCTCCTGGATGGATGTGGCTGTGATACCTTCTTGTAATTATTCCAAACAACTCTATCTGAAAATGGGTGTTCCAGAACATCGACTTCATGTCATTTATTACAGTCCTGATGAGCGACGTTTTGATGCAGAAGCAACACTCCCTGCAGGCCTGAGAGAAGAATTTGGTTGGCCAGAAGAAACACCGTTAATTGGAATGATTGCCTATTTTTATCCAAAATTAGGAAAAAATAGATGGACGCCACCTTTTTTACATGGAAAAGCAATTAAAGGCCATGAGGATGTGATTCGTGCGGCTCCACTGATTCTTAAAGAATTTCCAAATGCAAAATTGCTTTTGATTGGCAGTGGCTGGGGAGAAACAGGACAGGAAGTGCTGCAATCCATGCAAGCATTGGTTGCAGAACTTGGATTACAAGATAGCGTGATTTTTACAGGACATCGCCAGGATATTCCTCGTATATATCGGGATTTGGATGTATCAATACAAGCCTCATTAAATGAGAACCTCGGTGGGACAATCGAGGCTTTGTTGATGGAGTGTCCTACCGTGGTAACTCGGGTAGGTGGTTTGGTTGATACCGTCATTGATGGAAAAACAGGTGTCCAGGTTCATGTTGCCGATCCTGTCGATTTAGCAAAAGGAGTTTTAAGTTTATTGCGAGATCCTAAAACAGCAAAAAAACTTGGAGAGGCAGGGCGAGCCTATATGCTTGAGAAGTTTACACTAAATTCCACGGTGAGTGATTTAAATAAACTTTATCAATATTATATAGAGCGAACGCCAACGGGTTATCGGCTCTATAAAACCATTTATCGTTTTCTCTTATTAAGTATTTTAGGTTCTTTTGTTTCCCTACGTTTTTTTGTTCTGGATATTTGGCTTCTTCCTCGATGGGATTTGGGATGGCGCCCATGGAAACAAATAGTCATTCGATCAAAGATGTTGCTCTATCGAGTTTATTCTCGCATAGGGCGGATGGCTGAGAAGCGTTCTCTTAAATCAAAAGACTAGAATTAATCCATTTTATTTATTGTTGGGTCTCACCAAAACGAATTGTTCATTATTGACTCAACATAAATAAAGATAAAACGAACCCTAAATAGTTCATAGTTGATAAATAAAGACATATTAGATTGTAGCCTGGATGAAGCGAGGAATCCGCGTTTTCCTTGCAAATAGTTCCAGGGTTACGGCCTGGGGCTTCACCCGGGTTACAAAACCCATTTAAGCGGGTTGTACTTTTCCTTCATAAACATCCATAACTGAATTGACGTCACCAAACATTTTTACACTTCCATGCTCTAGCCACAGTACACAATTGCAAAATTGTTTGATGATTTCATTTGAATGAGATGCAAGTACCATTATATTGGATTGATTTACATATTCATTCATACGATTTTTTGCTTTTTCAATAAAGCTTGCATCGCCTACCCCAATTACTTCATCTACAAGTAGAATATCGGGAACTAATGCAGTTGATAAACCAAATGCTAAGCGAATCATCATCCCACTGGAGTAGGTTTTAACGGGCATTGAAAGAAAATCACCAAGTTCTGTAAATTCTTCAACGTTTTTAATAATGCTTTTTATTTGATCGTTGGATAAGCCAAGAATTAGTCCTCGCATACGGATGTTTTCATAACCCGTAAGTGTGGGTTGCATGCCTACACTGATATTGATTAACGAAACAATATTTCCCTTAATGTGTATCGTTCCTTGCAATGGTTCATAAACACCGGAGAGAACTCGAAGTAAGGTGGATTTTCCTGCCCCATTATGACCTATTAATCCTAAACGATCTCCTTTTTTTAAGTTCAAAGAAATATTATTTAAAGCCTGCACTTGCAGTTTGCCACTTTTCCCATTACTTAAAAGGCCCCCAGTTGCAATGTTGGCAATACCTCTTTTTAAAGAACGTGCATCAATATCATAAACAGGATATGTGAGTGAAAGATTTTTACAAACAATAAAAGACACAACGCACTCCGTAATTAAATCCAAAAAGGAATATTTCTTCTGAATCGAGCAAACAGGACAAATGAAATGCAAGATAAAACTATAGTGATTGAAATGCAGGTATTCCATGTCACCAAATTAGGAGCTTGTCCTAGCAAAGGCATTCTAATTAAATCAATAAAATAATTTAATGGATTGAATACAATGATGGCGGAGTTTGGAAGTAAATTTGCATTCCAAGAAATAGGAGTAATAAAAAACATTACTTGAATTAAGCTATTAATGATGGGAGGAATATCACGATATTTTGTACCCAATATCGACAAGATTAAGCCGGCCGAAATTAAATTTAAGATAATTAGAAATAAGCCAGGAACCACATACAGGATCGCCCAATGGAGCGGTACTTGAAAATAAAGTATAACAACACAATAGACTAAGGCATTATGAAAAAATATGATGACATGACGCCAAGTTAACCTTAATACATATAAAATGTAGGGCAGCTTGATTTCGTTAATAAGCAGAGATGCTTCCACAAATGTGTTACAACTCTCTGCAAGTCCTGCTGAAATCAAAACCCATACTAGATATCCGGTTGTGAAAAAAGGAACATAATCTGCTATTGATTGATGAAACAGCTGACTGTATACCACTGAAAAAGCTACAATAATAACCAGCATACTCGCCGTGATCCAAAAAGGACCTAATACGGAACCTCGATAACGGATTTTTATGTCATTCCAGCCTAAATAGGTCCATAGCTTCCACTTTTTTATGGCATCGAATAAGTCAATAGCAGCAAGCTTAAATTGACTGCTTCTTATTTCATGAGAGGGTATATTAATATCAATAGTTTCAGTTAATTCGTTCATACACCATACACCTTACACCTGGGTTGCTTGTTCCATCACTTCAGTAAGAACTTGGCAGGTTTTATCAATTTCTGATTTTAATAAACTTGGATGTACTAAAAACATCAAGCTGGTTTCACCTAATTTGGATGCTACGGGTAGTCTGTTATGTGGACGCCAACCCGTATTATCAAACGCTTTTTCTAAATAAACTTCCGAACAGGAACCTTGATAACAAGGAACCCCGCGCGCATTAATTTCTTTTATAATGCGATCACGATCCCAGCCTTCGGCCAGCTGGCTTTCCTCTACAAATACATAACATTTGTAAGCTGCATGAACAATTTCATCAGGAATCTGAGGAACTCTTAATCCTTTTAAAGTTGATGCTACTTCATAGATTTGTTTTAAGTTCCCTAGTCGTTGTTGCTGCCATGTGGGCATTTTTTTGAGTTGTAAGCGTCCGATAACGGCTTGAATTTCAATCATTCGCCCATTCATACCAAAGCTTCGATGTACCCAACGAAAACCAGGTTCAATAGGCTCATTATATATGGCATCCCAAGATTTTCCGTGATCTTTATACGACCACATGGATGACCAGAGTTGTTCATCATTGGTTGTGACCATGCCTCCTTCACCGCCAGTAGTCATAATTTTATCTTGGCAGAATGACCAGGCGCCTATATGGCCTATTGAACCAACTGAACGACCTTTATATTGAGCCCCATGAGCTTGGGCACAATCTTCAATAATATATAAATTAAATTCTTCTGCTAACTCAAGGATTGGATCCATATCACAAGGCCAGCCCGCAAGATGAACGCAGATTATTGCTTTAGTCTTTGGAGTAACCACAGCACGAATACTCTCGGCGGTAATATTTTGACTGTTTTCGTCAACATCTGCAAATACAGGAGTGCCACCGCAAGTTACTATAGATGAAGCAGAAGCGATGAAGGTTCTAGAGGTCACAATGACTTCGTCCCCTGCTTTTATGTCAATCGCTTTTAAGGCGACATCAAGTGCCACAGTGCCATTTGCTAATGCTACAGCATGCTTTGTTCCTACCCAAGCAGCAAATTCCTTTTCAAATTCCCTGCATTCATTTCCAGTCCAATAATTTACCTTATTTGAGAGAAGAACTTGATGAATTCGCTCTGCTTCTTCTTCAGAGTAACTAGGCCAGGGTGAAAATGCTGTATTTAACATATTTAATCCTTTGAATTTTTTTTATAAATTTTTGCGGGTACGCCAAATGCGGTACAATAGTCTGGTAAGTCATTAACGACAGCCGAACCTGCCCCTACCATTACTTCTGAGCCAATTTTAATACATTGTCGTACACAAGAGCCAATACCAATCCAACTTAAATTACCTACACTCACATTCCCTGCTAAACTGACTCCAGGCGAAATGTGTACTGCATGCCCAATAGTGCAGTCATGCTCAATAATTGCCCCTGTATTAATAATCGTGCCGGCCCCAATCGTGCAATCAGGATTTAATACTGCTCTGGCAAAAACGACTGTTCCTTCTGCTATTTTAGCTGAAGGACTTATTATTGCTGAGGGATGAATAATTGTAGCTAATGGAATTTTTTCATTTAAAAAATACGTCATTTTTTCCATGCGAATGGAATTATCGCCGATTGCAACAATTAGGCCATCAAATTCAGAGGCCTGGGATAGAAAGGATTGAGTATTCCCATTAATCTTCCATGCCCCAACTCGGTCAATGTTCGGCCACCGGTCATCAAAAAAAACAATATTCTGCCAACCTGAACACAGAGCTGCATCAGCAACAACTTTAGCATGTCCACCAGCACCAAGAACAGCAAGAGATTTCATGGATTATTACCTGTAAATTTTTCGTTGGTGACACTCCCTTGACCTGTAATTCCTTCTCGCATCAATACTTTTTTTATGGTCATCATTAAAATTTTAATATCCAAATAAAAAGACTGATGATCCACATACCATAAGTCTAATGCAAATTTTCCTTCCCAATTTAGGGTATTACGGCCATTAACTTGAGCTAAACCAGTAATGCCAGGTTTTACATCATGACGTCTTTTTTGCTCGCTATTATAAAGGGAGAGGTATTCGATTAATAGAGGTCTAGGACCTACAAAGCTCATTTCACCTTTAAAAACATTCCATAACTGGGGTAATTCATCCAAGCTACACGCTCTTAAAACATGACCCAAGTGAGTGACGCGATCTTTATCGGGTAATAATTCGCCATTTTTATTAAATGAATCCTTCATTGTTCTAAACTTGATCAGTCGAAATGTTTTTCCATGTAATCCTGGACGATTTTGATAAAAAAAGATCGGTGAGCCTAGATGATAACGTATTAATAATGCAACAATAACTAATATCGGCATGAACATTATTAATAATGCACCTGATAAGATAATATCGAAAATACGCTTAAGCACAATAATCTCTCCAGTAGTCCTATACTTAGAAGGGTCAATAGATCATAAATTTTTGAACTATTTCTTACAAGGCTTAAACAGTAAAAGATTTTCCGGATGGAATGAACTATGAGATCCCATAGTTGACGTTACATTGAAAGTTTATTTGTTTGACAAAAGAAGAAGCCAAAGCTAAAGTAGCGTTTTTTAAAAGTATAGTTAGTCAATAATGCAAGCATTTAAGATAAGTAAAATAAAAAAAGTAATGTTTTTGATCACTCAAGTAATGATATTGAATCTTCTTGTCATTAAAGGTGCTTATGCTTATTTTGATTATGGAACTGGAAGTTTATTGATCCAATCACTTGTTGCATTTTTTGGCGTGGTCGCTATGTTCTTTAATCGAATCAAAGAATTGGTTCTGGCGTTTTTTCGCAAATTATTCTCAAAAAAACAACCCGCTCCTAAAAAGGAAATTGAAAACTCTTAATTTTTGGATGTAAATCATGGAGATTCCACAAGCAGCCACTCAGGTTCCTTCTTCATTCCGCGACCCAAGTGGTTTTGTGTTATTTAATAATGAACTAAAAAAAATCCAGCGAATTATTTTCCCTGTGTATTTTCAACAATATTCGCACTTAATGGAAAGTGGTTTATATGCTGAACTCTGTGAAAGTAATAAGCTCATCAGCCATCAACTCGTAGAGAATTCAGAACAGAGGATTATTATTAATCCCCAAGAAATACCATTTATTACGTACCCTTATGAATGGCCATTTCATTTATTGAAAGAGGCTGCTTTGTTAACTTTAGATATTGCAAAACGTGCTTTATCTTATGGTATGTGCCTAAAAGATGCTTCCAGTTTTAATATTCAGTTATTAAATGGAAAGCCAATTTTCATTGATACCTTGTCTTTTGAGTTTTATAAGGAAAATCAACCTTGGGGAGCATATGGGCAATTCTGTCGTCATTTTTTAGCGCCTTTACTCTTAATGAAATATAAATCGCTTAATTTTTCTAAGGCATTAAGCAATTACATCGATGGATTTCCTTTAGACTTGGTGAGCAGCATGCTTCCCATGAGTACTCATTTCTCACCATTTATTAAATTAAATGTGCATTTACATGCTAAAAATCTTAAGCGATTTAATAATACTTCTGTAGAATCGGAAAACGTTAGATCCTTGAGTAAATCCAAACTGATCGGTTTGTTAAACTACATGGAAAGCTTTATCAAGTCTTTAACTTATTTGGAAAAAAAGACTGAATGGAGCAATTATTATCAAATAACTAATTATTCTGAAGATGCATTTAAAGAAAAAAATGAAATTATTTCTCAATGGATATCGCTTATTGAAGCGAAAACAATCTGGGATGTGGGCGGAAATAATGGTCATTTTTCAAGGTTAATAGCTGAAGGAAAGGATTTAGTTATTAGTACCGATATCGATCCTATAGCGGTTGATCAAAATTATTTAATCAACAGGGCAACCAATGTCTCTTCCATAATTCCTTTAGTGATTGATATTACTAATCCCACTCCGAGTATTGGATTTGATAATCAAGAGAGAGATTCTTTTTCAAGCCGCATTATCAATAAAGAAATTAATTGCATTATGGCATTGGCATTGATTCATCATTTGTGCATATCGAATAATTGTACGTTCTCAATGGTGTTAAATTATTTCAAAAAAATGTCTAATTATTTAATTATTGAATTCATTTCTCCTGAAGACTCTTGGGTTAAGGAGTTATTGGCTCGTAAAAGAGGTTTTGAACATTTATTTGCATTTTATAATCAACAGGCTTTTGAAGAAGAATGTTTGAAAAATTTTGATATTTTAAATAAAAAACAAATCCAAAATTCTCACCGAACGTTGTATTTACTCAAAGCAGTGAACTCTTAAGATCATGAGCAATTTTTTGAAAAAAAGCTCGAACTTATATGCACTAATGTTACTGGTGCTTCTTTACCCTTTACTGTTTTATGCATCAAATAACTTTAATAGTTTTTCTCTATTTGAGATATTTATCTCATTTTTAATTTTATTATTTGTAAATGGAATTGGACTTTTATTCTCAAAGTTTCTTCTCGAAAATGTCTTGAGAATTAATGAGCACCTGAGTTTAAAAATAACCTATGGAATCTTGCTGATATTGTTTTTAATCATGATGAGGCATTCTGTTTTTAATAATCCAGAGTTACCTTATTTGGTTTATTTGCAAAATAATTCGGTTTATTCAAAATGGCTTCTTTATTCTTTTTTTGGTGCAGCATTTTTTTGCCTGGGATTTTTTCTATTTGAAAAGCAGGGAAAAATGTTTGTTATGATTTTTTTGATTCTTAATCTTTTTAATTTAGGGAAAATTATTACGCCAAAATTAACTTTTGAGGCTTCTAAAGAAAAGAGCAACAATCAAGCACAAATCGTATTAAAAAATAAAAAGAATATATATTTTATCCTGACAGACAGCTTAACTAGTATTAATGGTTTAAAGACGTTGGGCATAAAAAATGATCATCATCAATTTCTTGGCGAATTAGAACAAAAAGGGTTCGTTCATTACCCGGATTTCTATACTTCCTTGCAAGCAACCCAATATGCTTTATTTACGTATTTTAACCTAAGCTATAAATATCAAGAGCTACATGGGTATCAGGTGGATCCTATTTTACGTTTGCGTCACATATTAAATGATGGAAAATTGTACGATATTTTTAGAGATAATGGTTATAAAATAAATATCATGCATGAGTTGGACGTATTTTTATTAGATAATTGTTCAGCAGACCTTTGCTATTTTAATGTTACCAATAAATTAAGACCTTCTCTTAGCAGCATCAAAGAAAAGGTTTTATCAATAATTAGTTTTTTATCTCCTATAAATGTTAGTGCTTTATTTAAAGAAGAAAAAAAGGTTTTATTCTTTGACCCAAACGAGCTTGCCTATAATGACAGAAATGCGTTCATTACAGAAACCATTCAAAAATTAAAGCAATTGAATCTAGACCATCCTAATTTTACTTATATCCATGCCTTTACTTTTCCTGCTCATTCAGACACTAATTCTGAGACAATTAATCATTGTAATGAAGCAGAAGAAATACAAAAATACAGTCAACGAATCACATCTACGTCACAATTTGTATTGGCTATGGTGGATACAATTCGCGCGAGAGATAAGAACGCGATAATTATTATTGCAGGCGATCATGGTCCCTATATTTTTAAACAATGTACTCGAGAGGGGATCCAAAATCCAGAAGATGTTATCGAACGACAAGGGGCGTTTTTATCAATTTTATGGGGTGACGGATATGATGGAAAATATAACAGCCGTATAAAATCGTCCCATAATCTGTTCCGTTATGTTTTATCCTATCTCGCTGAAAATGAAGTATTGCTCAAAAATATTGATAAAGACCATGCGTTTACCCTGTATAATAATCAAAAAATTGGTCGAACAATTACCGATGGCAGCATTAATAAAAAAATAGTTATCGTGCCACATGAAGAAAAAGCAGCGTAATTAAAAGTGATCTCTTGAACTGTGCACCCAGGCTACCTTTAATAGCAGTTTAAGCTTTCAATTGAACTTCTTTTAACTGTAGAATTGTATCATTTACTTTTAAAAAATTGGTTCACTCATGTCAAACAATAAAAGGATTTTAGTCACTGGAGGTAGTGGATTTATTGGTTCTGCGCTTATTAGACATGTGATCCATCATACTGAGCACTTTGTCACTAATATCGATGCTTTAACGTATGCAGCTAACCCCGCGGCTCTTTATTCAGTAAAGAATCATCCTCGTTACCGATTCGAACATGAAAATATCTGTGATGAGTCTGCGATAAAACGAATTTTCACTCAATTTAAGCCAGACATTATCATGCATTTGGCTGCAGAATCTCATGTGGATCGCTCCATAAAAACCCCCATTCAATTTATTCAAACCAACATAGTGGGTACTTATAATTTACTGGAGCAAGCAAGAGAATATTGGGAAACTTTGACACCAGATAAAAAGAATAGTTTTCGTTTTCACCATATTTCTACGGATGAAGTTTATGGTGATTTACCTCATCCAGAGGATCACCAAAGCTCCAATATAGAGTTACCTTTATTCAGCGAAAATTCGAAATATGCACCAAGTTCACCTTACTCTGCAAGTAAGGCAAGTTCCGATCATCTGGTTCGCGCGTGGCATAAAACTTATGGTTTACCTGTCCTGATTACTAATTGTTCCAATAACTATGGACCGTTCCAGCATCCAGAAAAACTAATCCCGCAAACAATTCAAAATGCACTTACGGGACAACCTATTCCTATCTATGGGAAAGGAAATCAAATACGAGATTGGTTGTATGTTGAGGACCATGTTAAAGCGTTATTAGAAGTTGTGAGTTGTGGAATAGTGGGAGAGACTTATAATATTGGAGGTTATAACGAATTACAAAATATCCAGGTTGTACACGCTATTTGTGATGCTTTAGAAGAAATGAAGGGATCTAGTCGATTTCGATTTAAAGATTTAATTACATTTACAGAAGACAGACCGGGTCACGACAAACGATATGCCATTGACGCGACCAAGATAACCAGACAATTGAACTGGAAACCTCAAGAGTCATTTGAAACAGGGATAAGAAAGACTGTTCAATGGTATCTGGAACACTTAAAACTTAATTATTTATAGCATAACGAAGCTGCTCAACAATCATCTCCTGTTGAGCAGATGTTAGGCCAATCCATAATGGTAATCTAAGTATTCTCTCCGAGAGCGAATCGCTAAGAGTCAAGTTCCCATGGGTTGTACCGAAGCGCTGACCTGCTTGTGAGGAGTGTAATGGCACATAATGGGATGTCGCATAAATACCTTTTTCTTTGAGCTTAGCAAGAATTGTATGGCGGTTGGTTCCAGGAGAGAGAAGTACATAGTAAATATGTGCATTATGTTGACAATGAGCGGGCACTATAGGGCGACGAAGAATACCTGCTGTCTCTAATGGCTCAAGAAGCTGGTGATAATAGTTCCAAACCCCTAAACGTTGTTGGGTAATGTGTTCTGCATCTTCAAGCTGAGCCCAAAGAAATGCCGCAATCATATCGCTTGGTAGAAAGGATGAGCCAACATCTTGCCAAGTGTATTTGTCAACTTCTCCACGGAGAAATCGACTGCGATTGGTTCCTTTTTCACGAATGATCTCTGCTCGCATAACCATATCTGGGTTATTTACTAAAAGAGCGCCACCTTCTCCAGAGATGATATTTTTAGTCTCATGAAAGCTATATGCACCCAGGTCACCAATACCCCCTAAAGTTTTACCCTTATAGTTCGCCATTACTCCTTGGGCAGCATCTTCAATCACCATTAAACCATATTGCTTAGCAATATCCATGATGGCATCCATCTCACAGGCAACACCGGCATAATGCACCGGGACTATTGCTTTAGTTCGTGACGTAATGGCCGCTTCAATAAGGTTCTCATTAAGGTTCAGTGTATCCTCACGGATATCAACAAAGACCGGTTTTCCTCCTTGTAACACAAATGCATTGGCGGTGGATACAAACGTATAAGAGGGCATGATGATTTCATCACCAGGATTTATATCCAGTAATAAAGCGGCCATCTCTAACGCGGCCGTGCAGGAATGAGTTAGCAGGGCTTTGGAGCTGCCGGTCTGTTCTTGAAGCCAGGTATGGCAACGTTTGGTAAACAGTCCATCTCCAGAAAGCTGGTTATTAAGGTGAGACTCTGCTATATATTGCAACTCTTTACCAGTTTTGTATGGTCGATTGAATCCGATGTCGTTCATAAAATCCTTAAAGCCTTTCAGTACTTATGCTAAAAAATTGCCTAAAACGTATTTTGTCACACATATATTTAAAATCCCAGAACCAAATATAAAGTCGGACTGTGATTATTTTTTGTGGGATTCTTGTTACTTATGTTAGAGTAGAGCGTTTTCTCATCATCTAGAAATTCAGGATAGTTTATGAATTATCGTGCCAACGGATTGGTTTGTACTTCTCCAGTTTTAAAGAATAAAGATCTGTATTTCGGTTTTTTTATCATATTCATGGTTAGCATTTTAGTATTTTACTGTGCCTTTTTGTTTGCAGTTTGGCAAGGAAGCAATATTCATTGGGTAAGTGACCTACATGTGCATGCACAAGCTGTTGTAGATGCAGCTACAACACATCATTTTCCAGTGTACTCGCTTTGGTACAGGCTGATTTATATTGTAAGTGGTTTTTCAGAGCAGTATGCTCATATTGCTTACGCATCAATTCTGATGCTTGCCCTGCTGACAGCCGCTAAGTATATTATTTCTTATCAAATTTTACAGAATAATTGTCCTGCCCCACCAAAAGTATGTGCTTTAATTTGTTTGGGCTTAATCTTTGTTATGCCAGTACTTAGTTATTATAATTGTAAAGAAGTGCCAGTTTGCATAAATAATTATCATGTTGTGATTGGGAATATTGTACCTAATCAGTGGCATAATTCTACTTTGATTTTGGCTATGCCTTTTAATTTATTACTATTTTATTATTCCGTTAAAGAGATCCGCTCAGAACGTTTAACTTCATTTCTGATAATGGGTGTTCTTAGTCTCATCAGTATATTGTGCAAACCAAATTATTCTTTGGCTTATTTACCGATTTTATGTATGACTATTTTGATTTTAAACCTGAAGTCATACCATTATTTTAGAGCATTTGTTAAATGCGCTTTGGTTGCCATTCCCTCGATCCTCATTTTACTATACCAATGGTATTTTACTTTTGTAGATAGCAGTGTTCCTTTACACAATTCTAAAACAATAATTGCCCCTTTTTTAGTCTGGTCGCATTTTTCCCCACATATAATGATCTCACTAATTTTATCAATTGCATTTCCGTTATGTGTACTGTTCTTTTATTTTAATAAAATTGATTTTTACTTAACTTTAGCTTGGCTTACATTCCTTTTGGCAGTAGCTTCTTTTTCTTTTCTAGCCGAATATCCTAACTGGGCTAACGGTAATTACGGCTGGGGATTAATTTCATCGTGTTATATTTTATTCTTATTTTCGGCAGTCTGTCTTTTGAATCAACCCATAGATTGGAAAGCTAAAGTGGCCTACACGGTATTCGGTGTTCATTTTTTATCGGGATGTTTTTTGTTGGGAAGTTTTTTTATTCGACAAACATCTCTTTTATTATGATTTGAAACGGTTACCGTTTTCACAGAGCAAGATGTTTAATAATGTATATAAAAAATAATCAACAGTTATGGAATATCAATGAAGATACAAGGACAACATCGCTTTTTTCCAGGGCTTAATGGGTTGCGGGCTATTGCTGCAATATGTGTATTTATTCAGCATACAGGAGTGTTTTTAAGCCTATTTGGTTTTCAAAATGCTGCTAAATATAATCATTTATTATTATCCGGACATGAGGCTGTATTACTATTTTTTGTATTGAGTGGTTTTCTAATTACCTACCGTCTACTCGAAGAACAAAACCAGACTGATCAAATTAATTTAAAAAAATTTTACCGTGGTCGTATATTACGTATAGCCCCCTTACAGATCTTAATAGTAGGGCTAAGTTTTCTAATGTTTTTAGTTTTTTATGGATTGATTCCCTCATACCATGAACCCATTCATCCGCTATCAACATTTCTACTTCTATTATTTATTCCTAATATTGCTGGGTTAGTAGACAATATTGTGAATGGAGCCTCTCATATCTGGTCTTTGGGTGTTGAAAATGAATTTTATTTAATATGGCCGTTACTTCTTATCCGATTCAGACGATCGATACTGGTGATGATTGTTTTATTTATTCTAATAAAATTAGTTTTGGAATTATTTGTTTTACCCTCATTTATTGCTCATATTTATTCAAATCAATTCACGACGTTATTTGCGAGATTTCTTGTTCGCCTTTTCCCAATTGAAAATATGGCCGTTGGTGCATTAGGGGCATGGCTATTGTTTACCCAGAAAAAAAGAGTACTAAATATTATTTTTAATCCCGTGACACAACTATGTACTTATATATCCATTGCTTGGTTAATCTATTGTAACACTAAGGGTGTATCCCACTTCATTGAAGCATCCTTTGTCCCTTTCGTATTTTTATCGTTAATTCTTAATGTTTCATGTAATCCGCGAAGTTTTTTTAAATATGAAAATAAGATATTTAATTACTTAGGAACTATTTCATACGGAATTTATATGTTCCATCCCATCGTGGTATTTTTGACTATATGGTTTATTCGAAATTATGTACCGCATGATAATGCTTGGTATGTTGCTTTTATTTATGTATTATGCGCCGCTCTAACTATTGGTATTTCGGGTTTATCATTTAAATATTTTGAAGAACCCATTATGCGGCTTAAACGGAAAAAATCCTCAGCAGAAGTTCCGGCATCCGTTTCTTATTCTGCGTCTAATTCTTTAGCCAAAGAGGTCTAAGCATTAGGTGAATATATTGGCCAAACAAAAGTAGACTCACAAGGAAAGGATGAGATTCAAATGGGCATTTGAACAAATAATAGGGTAATTTTCTGTTCATCTTTAATTTACGATACAACCTCAAAATTTCGAGGCTTTACTTTTTGATAACGTACCTGTGGAAAAACAAAATATCGAAACATCAGAAACAAGGCACACGCTACTACAAAAATAGCGATCCCCTGAATTGCTTGATGCGGAAACTTAAGTTTATCTACAAGAAGTAGCAGCATGATAAAATTGATCCCGTAGCCTATAAAATGGGCGATCCCATATCGTATTAAGGCAAACCGATGTGTTCCTTGGTAAGCGAATGAATATTTGAAGTGGCTAAAGTAACCTATTAACGCACCTATGGGATAAAAAAGAGTAATGGCTACTTTGGGTTCAAGCCAAAAAAAAGTGACGAGTAAATAAATGAGATAACCAATGAGATTATTAATCACGCCGACAACACCGTATCGAATGAATTGATATAGGCCCGGAAATTTTTGTATTAATCGATTCATTCTTAATCCGCACATTGTAAAAGAAGTTGTTGGCGATCTACTTTCCCATTTGGATTTTTAGGTAATTCTTTTCTTACAATAATGCGGCTTGGGATCATATATGTTGGTAGTAATTCACCTAAATCCACTAAAAGGGCTTGTTCATCAACATCGTCAGCACTGGCTACGAAACCAATCAGTTTGCCATAGGCAACATTGGTTCGATGATAAACAACAGCCGCTTGATTTATTTGCGTAAACTTTACCAGAGCATGTTCTATTTCCTCTAATTCGATACGATACCCCATGTGTTTCACCTGGTTGTCTTTTCGGCCAATAAAATGTAAAGCTCCATCTATTTCTTGAACAAGATCTCCAGTGCGATACATGCGTTTCATAAAACGTTGTGGTTCGGAAAGCGTAATAAACGATTTTGCACTGCGCTCCAATTCGTTAAAATAACCCGCCGCAACATTAGGTCCTAAAAGACATAGTTCACCCTCCGTCGCTTCCTTATCGTGTTCATCAAGAATAAGATAGTCAAAGTTTGGATTGAGGGTACCTAAGGGAGGAAGCCCATTGAGCTGTGTGAAATCATTCGCACTTAACTTATAAGCGCTACAAATACACGTACATTCAGTAGGTCCATAAACATTTACTAATGTTGCTTGTCTGGAAAACAAATCATAAAGTTTTTTTAATTCTGTTTTGGGATAACCTTCGCCACCAAAAATAATATGACGTAATTTTAAAAGTGTTTTGGTTTCCATTGCCTTCATGGTGACCAGATAGATTAATAAGGAGGGGACTGAAAACCAAATGGTGCATTCCATATTGCCTACATGAGTGACAAGTTCATAAGGTTTGGTCAATAACTCACGCGGCACCGGACTTAATGAAGCGCCAGAAAATAATCCTACGTAAAAATCAAAGACTGAATTATCAAAGTACAAGGGACTTAAATGGGCAAAATTATCGTGATTGTTTATTTGAAAATACTGATTACCCCAAGAGATAAAATGCAGTACATTTTGATGCGTTACCGCAACACCCTTAGGAATTCCAGTAGAACCTGAAGTGAACATAACATAGGCGATAGTGGAGCCATCAATTTTTTTCATTAACTGTATTTGTTGTTCTCGAGCGCTCGGAGTAACTGATGGAAGGATATCCGGTTTAAGTTCAATCGCTTGAATTTTACTTGCATTAGCTAAGTCGTGCATCTGGTTGCTGCAAGCCGGATCATCATAGAATAAAAATGCAGCTTGGCTCACTTGGAGAATAGGTAAATTGCGAGCTAAAGGTGCTGCAATATCAATGTTGACGTAAGCAATACCTAATCGAATTGATGCGATCATCAGTGCATAGGTCAAAAAGTGTTTACTACTCCCAATTGCAACTACATCACCAGGCCGCATTTCTTTGGAAAGTAAAAAAGCACCTAATCGTTGAGCACAGTCCATTAATTCTGCATAGTTAATCGACTGTTCGGGATAACGAAGAGCGGGTTGCGTTGCATTCTCTAATACAACATCATCAAATAACACACCTAAATTATGGTAATATTTATTCATATCTTCTCTTCAAAATCGTAAGAGTCCTTTTTCGAGCGCTGTATCATTTTTACCCTCTCATTTATTGATGGTAAAAAAGAGATAAGGATCATTCATACCATTAAAACCTACTGACTTACAGAGCATCATGGAACCAGAATTATTAGTGAAACAATCCCACAAGGGAGTTAATCCTGCTTCTAAACAATGAGTAATAAAACAAACAACCGCCTTATTTGCAAGCCCTAAATTTCTATAATGAGCTAAGGTCAATACATCGATTTCAGTACAGTTATTCGCCTGCGCGGCGCCATAACATATTGATGCCATTTCTCCCTCATAAAAAATAACAATAGCATTTGATTTTTGAATGAAATCATTAGCATTCCGCCAAAATCGCGATACCAAACCAAATGTACTCTCAATAAGATTAATATTCGTTTGATTCACTTCTGAGTAACTTATCTTGTCTGATTGGTTCAAGGGGATTGGCTTATCCATTTGATATTCAGCGCCGAGCACGAAACGTTGTCTATAAGATCTCAGCGACTCGTATTGAGGTTGTACTATAAACTCGGGAGCATAAGGAGCATACAGACGAACTTTATCGGAATGAAAATTTTTATCGAGGAGTAAATAGTGCTCTAATTTATGCTCAAAGAGTGGATCAGTGTTACCAAATACTTGAGCAAACCCAAAAGCATGTTCCACATAAACTTGGGAGGGGGTGCCTTGATCATTAACATAGACCACCCCATCTTGTTCATCAAGGAGTACCGCTGCAATTAATGGGAAAAAAAATTGGCTACTTAAATAAAGTTGATATATTGGAGCGTACTCTTTTTTTTCTAATCGGATCATTTAAATGGTCAATCCACCGTTAACATCCAGCACCACACCATTCATAAAATCATTAGTGATGAGCGAGGCAACTGCCTGAGCTACATTATTTGCCTGCCCCAGTGTTCGCAGTGGGGTATTGGCTTGAATGTGTTTGATTATGGATTCGTTAAGTGCCTGGCGCGTGGATTCGGTATCAATAAAACCTGGTGCCACTGCATTGCAACGAATACCCAGTCGACCCAGTTCTTTAGACAGGGTGACAGTCATCGCATTAACTCCTGCTTTTGCGGCAGAGTAAGCAATTTGTCCCTCATTACCGCATGCACTAATTGAACTAATGTTTACGATGGCTCCTTTTACTCTTTTCATTACCATGTGCTCGACTACCGCAGAGGTCATAATGAATACCGAGTCCAAGTTCATTGTGATGCACTGACGAAAGCTCTCATAATCATGCATGATTTCAGGCGAATTCATGATGTTCACCATCGGCTTGCTAAAGATCACGCCCGCATTATTAACTAAAATATCAATGCGATCATGGCGGGTGATAATCTCTTGTATCACATTTTTTACTTCGAGGGGATGCGTCACATCCAGAACATATCCTTCCATACCTTGGGGCAGAGCCGCTAGAGCCTGGGTATCTCGATCCGCGATAACAACTTTTGTACCACACTCATGTAAATAAGTAGCGATTGCCAGTCCTAGTCCTTTTGCACCCCCGGTAACCAGGGCAATCGCACCTTTAAGCTCCAAGATCGACTCCTTTATTTGCGAGAACGTCAATGATTTGTCCAACAGAATCCATTTTAATAATGTCAGGTATTTCTAAAGCAATATTAAACTCTCGCTCGAGCGATACTACTAAGTCCATCTGTTTTAGCGAATCCCAACTTCCTAAATTTGCTTTAGTCAATTCAACTTTTATTTCATCCGCACGTAAACCAAAGACATTGGCTAAAACTGAAACTAAACGCTTATTCATGTTTTTAAACTCCAAAAAATTTCACATAGTCCTGGGACGAGTAGCGGAGTTCCTCACCAGAACGTGCTAAATGAACACTTGATGGTTTTGTATTTTTGGTTATTAAAGCCCCAGCACCAATAATGCAGTACTCATCAACCACTATTTCATTAACAATCGTTGCATTAACTCCTATGAATGTATTGCGTTTCACTTGGGCTTGCCCAGAAATCACCGCTCCAGATGCAACCCAACAATGCTCATCTATGCTGGAATGATGAGCCAGAGTTACATTAGCCCAGATCATACTATTTGCTCCTACTTTGACGTGGGGTTCTATAACCGCTGAGGGTAAAATAATACATCCTTCTCCAATAGGTTGCTGGGTATAAACTTTAGCATCCGGATGAATATAAGACTCGATTCGATAGCCCATTGCTTTAAGACGATGAAACATTGACTCACGACTACGATTAATGTCGTTATATCCCATAGCCATGATGACAGAGTGGTCTTGCGGGTTATAAGCAGAAGCAAGATTAGATAAAGGGATTGAGGGAATTCCATGAACTCCATTACTTTCAATGAACTCATCATCGACTGTAAGCCCTACAATTTCATAGCGTGCATCTTGTGACAGGTAACCATGCAGAATGTTAGCTGTAATTGCATTACCAGCAAAAATAATTTTTTTCACTGTAGATCCTCCAGTACCGCCAGGCCAAACCCGGTTCTTCCGTAATCATTGCCATTATAAAGCATATAGAGCTGATCTCGATGCTCAAAAATATAAGGATAACAAATCATTTCGCTATCCCAGCCATCAGAGGATACATCAATACCTGCTAAATTATCGTTACGGTTCCATTTCAATCCGTCAGAGGATGAAGCAAAACCGATTCGATAAGTCGCAATATCTTTTGTGGCGCGATGAGCAAACCACATGTAATAGATTCCCTCGTTGTAATAAACGCTGGGGCGGCCAAAAGCATACTCATATTCATCTGCAAATGGAATACACATTCCTGGGTCACAAACCCAGTCGATGCCATTGTGCGATTGAGCATGATGGATACCATAATGATGGTGCCACCCATTTTCCAATTTTTCCCATTTAATGCCGGAGTTATACCAGGTATGCCAAATATCTCCTGTGATATGGAAGGCGGTTGCTGCTGCAAAAAGAGGGTTATGTTTATCTCGGCCTAAAACAGGCCCTAAGAATTCTTTCTCTAGGGTGAGATTCTCTTTATTTAGAATTGCTCTGCCTGTATCACAAATCCATAATTCTTCTGGAAGGTTTTGCCATCCTACATAATATAAATAATGTTGGTCCTTATTAGTCACAAAACAAACACTGATTACTCCATCGCAGTCGAAGTAACAGGGGGCTCCAGGAGTCAGGGCTAATTTAGGTGTGCCGATAAGCGACATGTGTCCATCTGACACAGTTGCATAAGATAAGAAAATATTTGAGCGGCTTTTTGAATCACGACATGTAAATGCAATGATAAAAATGTCGTCTTTGTAGTGAATTGCACAAGGATGTGATCCATGAGTATAACCTGGCATATTTGGTTGAAAAACTAATCCTGTTTTTTGCCAATTAAATGGTATTGCATGTTTGAGACGATCCTTCATTTTTTCTCCAAAATCAATTTACAACTCACAACCCGCTTTAAGTAATTGTTCTAAATATTCCACTCTGCTTATGCCGAGTTTTTCTGCCATCGCATACACTTTATCTTTTAAAACTGGGTCCACACCTTCAAGCTGTCCCAGGTAGCGTGATCGAATACTACCCCCTCTTTTACCCATATGAGGGACATCGATATTAATGGGGAGTGGAGTATCTGCCACCGTAAACTCAATGACATAAAAGCAATGACTAAGCTCCCATGATAATTTAGCAGCTCTGGCATTGGGGGGAATAAGAGCCAAAGGGGCTTCATAGGCATACAGTGGATTATTTTTAATGAGCATCTTTCCAAGCTCGGTTTTCTTAAGCCAAGGAGCTATTCCTTCATCACAAATGAGTACTTGTCCACCAGGCTTAACCACTCGGTCCATTTCCGAAATCCCTTTTTGAATATCAGAGAATAAATTGAGGCCGCCAAAGTGATAAGCCGCATCAAAAAAATTATCTTCAAAAGGGAGGTTCGTCGCATCACTTGCTGAGAAAAATACTTCCACACCAAACTCATTGAGGCTTGAGCTGTATTTTTCTATGCCTGCAATGAGCATTTGTTTGGAAATATCTTGCGCATAAATTGTTCCTTTTCCACTAAGGTTTTTGGCAAGAAAGGGAATATCATTACCAGAGCCTGCTCCAGTCACAAGAATGGTCTGGCCTGGTGACAAATTCAAACGAGAAACCAAATTTTTTCTTAAAGTTGACTCATCTGTCCCAAAAGTTTGAAAAACCCACTGGAACGAATTGTCATGAATCGTTACTGCATCATTTTGGGAGTAATCATTTGCATTATCTGCATCACACGCAAAAATAGGTGCATCTGTATTTTGAATATACGGGAAAAAATGCCCATTAGGACAATGTAATCCATCGTTTTGACTGGATAGAATCGCACGCTCACATTGAAACTCAGGACAGCAATAGTGGAAATTTTTTTTCATTTATTACCTCTTTTGACATACTACCCAAAATACACGTTCAGTAATCCCATAATAATCATTATCAGCAGAGCCGAAAGAGAAGTTTTTAAATAAGGGGGCGAAATAGGCTTCAATTTCATGTTTATTTGCAAAAGCTTGTAATCGATACCCATTGCGATTGTTATAAGGATCCTGGGCAATAGTTAATGTTCCATCTTCAAGTTCTTGAGCATTATCAAAGATATAAGAGGCCTTATTGGCAACAGATGCTATTAGATAACCATCTTTCTTTAATACTCTAGAATATTCATTAAGATTATCGAGCAGAGTTTGATTTTCATCACAATAATAACAACAGTGGCATGCTAAAATATAATCAAATTCAGCATCAGCAAACGGAATACAGGAATTTCTGCCAACACGCAAATCGGGGTTATATCCCATTTTTGCTAGTCTGGCTTGCGTTTGCTCGACAATTCCTTGGGTTATTTCGATGCCACTCACATTTAATCCGAGATCACAAAGAAGAGTAGTGTTTCTTCCATCGCCAAAACCAACGTCTAGAATTTTATTTCCTGGTACTGGTTTTATAAAATTTAAACCCGGGTAATTCGCGAGCATGGTCCTCACCACAAACTCAGTTGGATAAACTTTTAAACTGCTTCTGCTCGCGTAATACCGTTCATATTTTGTATTAATATCCTCAATCACTTTTTCCATATATATTCCTAATAATTACATAAGGGCGTTGTTTGGTTTCAGAAAATATCTTCGCCAAATAAATTCCTATTACTCCTATAAACGAGATAATCATCCCCCCTAATAACCAAATGGAAACCATGATGGAGGTCCAACCATTCAGAGGAGTTGCCATCAAAAAACGTTCGATAATCAGAAAGGATGCGTAACAAATAGCTCCGAAAAAAACGAAAATACCGCATAGGAAAATCATATGCAGCGGTGTTGCACTAAAAGAAGTGACTGCATTGATCATATGATTAATTTTTTTAAAAAAGCTGTAGGTGGTCGTGCTCTTTGTATGTTTATTTACTGTATAAGCACACTGCTTGAATCCAGTGATAACCCATAAACAGGAAATAACGGATTCGATTTCCTTATGACTTAACAAAGCGTTCACATATCGTCTTGTCATTAACCGAGCGGTGGTTATATTCTTAGGATGATCAATATTGATTAACCAATTTAAGAATACATAATAAATTTCCCCACTCCACCGTTCAAACCAACCCCCTTTACGATGTTCCTGCACACCATAAACTACATCAGATTGTGCAACTGACATTTGTTCAGAAAACGGGATTAGCCACTCGGGTTCCTCTTCCAAATCACTATCAATTAGAAAAACATAGTCTCCTTTGGAGTATTCCAGTCCGGCTCTCATGGCCTTATGATGGCCAAAATTACGTGAAAGATCGACAACGACCACATGATTATCACGCTCTGAAAGTAGTACTGTTTGTTCCAAGCTTTTATCAGGTGAGCCATCATTTACAAAAATAATTTCATAATCATCATCCGCGAATTTCTGCGCGATATGCGATACTCTTTGATAAAATTCATGAATAAATGCCTCAGATTTATAGAGGGTAGTAACAATTGAAAGTTTCATGTTTTTAAATGCTTCATGTAAGTTGATGAATTTTTACCACAGTTAAATAGCAGATCGAGGATGCTCACTTGATGGATAAAGTCACCCCATAATTGAGGATATTCATCATAATCAGAGTAGTCAAACCAAGTAAGTTTAATGTTTTGTGCAGTGAACACATCTTCTTCGATGTAATTCATGGCGGCGGGTCCTGAAATATATTCAGCAGCTCCCGCTTGCAGGCATAAATTGACTAATCGCTCCGTTTTCCCTTCTACTATATTATAATCCCATGAATTGCTAATAACGGTTGTTATCCCTAGATAATGGCATAAGGCTTTTATAAATTGGTGGTTTAATACCGAAAGATGCGTATATGAGTTGCTTAAGTAAAGAGGTTCAAGCCAAGCAGCAATTTCATCAAAATAAGGTGCCCGCTTATAGTTTTGCATTAATGATTTCCAATGATTTGGTGCCCAATCATTACCATCAATTTCAGTTTCCCGAATGGTTTGAAAATATTTGCCTTTAACTTTCACAGGAACAGTTAACCACTGGGGACCTTGTGATGTTTTGATCTGATTACGGTTCCGCCAATCACGTCGAGTAAATTGCATATCGTCAAAAAGAATGAGCTCATCAACAGCAGCAATCATGTCAAAATACCCTTTCCAAGGGATATAATTAGATTGCAGAATAGCAATTTTTTTTGGCAATCGTACGCTCTTGTTTAACTCTGGATAGTCCATAATATCAAAGCTCAAAATATGAAGTGAAGAAAAAGCCACGTGAGCAAAATCAAAAAAATAGTGCAAAAAACAATCCAATTTAGATTAATTTTTTGGATCATCTAAGGCTCTCTTAACAAAGAGAAGAGATATTCTCCATAACTATTTTTTGATAAAGCAAAAGCAGCTTTGGAGATTTCTTGATCGTTTAACCAACCGTTTCTCCACGCAATTTCTTCAAGGCATGCAACCTTAAATCCTTGTCTTTTTTCAATTGTTTCTACAAATGAGGCAGCCTCAAGAAGACTATCATGAGTGCCTGTATCGAGCCAGGCAAAACCACGACCAAGCAACTCAACATTCAGCATATTACGCTCAAGATAAGTTTGATTAATGCTGGTAATTTCTAGTTCCCCGCGAAGAGAAGGTCGTACATCATGAGCGACTTGTATCACATTATTATCATAAAAATATAATCCAGTGACAGCAAAATGTGATTTGGGATATTCTGGTTTTTCTTCTATCGATTTTACTTTTAAGTCTTCATCAAACTCTACAACACCAAAGCGGCTCGGATCATTAACTTGATACCCAAATACCGTTGCGCCTATGGTGCGTGAGGCTACTTCTTTGAGTTTTGAAGTAAATCCCTGGCCCCAAAAAATATTGTCGCCTAAAATGAGGCAAACCCCATCATTGCCAATAAAATCTTCACCAATTATAAATGCCTGAGCTATGCCTTCAGGTTTAGGCTGGACTTCATACTGTAAACGGATGCCAAAATCAGCTCCATCGCCTAATAAATTCATATAATTTTGAATGTCCTGGGGAGTAGAAATGATGAGAATATCCCTAAGTCCCGCAAGCATGAGAACTGATAAAGGGTAATAGATCAAAGGCTTATCATAAACAGGTAGCAAATGCTTGGATACACTTTTAGTTAAAGGGTATAAACGGGTTCCACTACCGCCAGCTAAAACGATTCCTTTCATTTTCTCTCTACATCCTGTAATTGAAATTCAGTAGCTTAAAAGGCATTCAATCTATTTGATAGAGTTCCATGAGAAATACCTTTGGATCAATTTATACATTCCAAAATAATAACAAGATAAATAATCTGAGTTAATTTAGAAGTCAGTGCATTTTTGTTGTAGTAATTTAACACGAGCCTATTTTATAGGCAATTATTAATGAAGTTCATTCAGTAGTATTCGTCTCTATGAACAAAAAAGAAAATCGCTTTTCTTTGAGATGTGTCAATTATATGATACACACTCAAGTGTGGGAGAGGAGACATTGTAAGGAGAACCAATGCAAAAAAAATTAACTATGGATTATTACTTGATACTCGTTACCGGTTTATTTTTTTGCGCATTGCTCATTTTTATTAGTTATTTTGTAGGACCTCTAAGCGATGAAAGTCTGCCTATAGCCACATCACTTCGTTTTATTAAAGGTCAACGTCCTTTTATTGATGATTTCTCTGCATTTATTCCCTTTGGATTACTGTTATATCCTTTAGTAAAATTAAGTTTATGGTTGCATCATGGAAATAATGAACTTATTTTGTTTTTAAGGCATAGCTATATTGTTTTTGTATTCTTTACTAGTGCTTATACTTTCATACTAATAAGAAAAACCTTACCCCTTATTTTATCGTTTTTTATCTTTTTTGGGATGAGTATATTTCATCCTTTTGGTATAAATAATTTTCATTACGATACCTTGGCTACGCTGCTATGGGCAAATATTCTTTTTCAATTTTTTAGTTTTCAATTTATTGAGCCCATAAGAAAAAGCCATTTAGTCGTTTTCTCATTACTTAATCTCATTCTCTGTATGGCTTATCCTACATTTCTTTTTTTCCTTATTCCTTTTTATCTGATTTTCTGCTTGTTCAGTCAGCATTCAAAAAAAATTTTCCTTTTTCATTTTTTGATTTCTAGTCTTGCAGGCTTGGCAATGGCTTGGATTATTTTTTATCATTTTGAGGTTTCAACCCAAGATCTGCATAATTTTTTAGATTTTCTACATCGTCTTAGTTTATCTTCTAACCAAAATATATTTGATAAATCTCTCGAGTTGACTCATCGAATAATTTCTAAGTATTTAATCAGTTTTCTGATTGCGTTAAGTATCTTATTTATTGCTTATATGGGTAGAAAATATTGGTTCATTTTATTAACGTGTTTTTTCAGTATCCTCGTAATTCCTTTATTTAAAGTTAATATTCAACACGCTATCCATACGGATACATTTTTTGTTCTAAACTACACGGGATTTTTGAGTTTCCCTATCTTTTTAATCTTTTTAAGAAAAGATGTAGAAGCTAGAAAATTATTCTTCTTTGTTGGACTCCCTTCTTTAGCAGCCGGTATTTTAACTAGTGTAACGGCACACATGCTTGATATGAATTGGATTATAGGTTTTTTCCCTGCTACTCTATTAACCTATTTATTTATCTTTTTTATTTTCCAAAAATATTTCAATGCCGTAAATTCATTACACTATTTTGCAACAAGAGCGGTCTTAATTTTTGGACTCATGGAGCTTGCTTTTTTTCAATGGAATTTTATTTATGGAGCAAATTATACCGGGGTCGCGCTCTATAAAAATTCGATAAAAGTGGATGTGCCGGGTCCTTTCAGTGGTCTGTATGTAACCCCTAAGTGTTATACAATTGTTACTGAACTACAAAAGGATCTGCACGTATTGGATGTTCCTTTTGCCAAAGGATTCGTTTATTTTGGTTTATTTTCTGCGGGTTATTTATTTCCAACGCAACTAAAGCCTGGGGAATATGTATTATATTCTGCTCCTGGTCAAAATCATTTTGGAGAAAAAATTAGGACGCCCAACTATGTATTTGATTTTTCGAAACTTTGGCGATTTCCTCCTGAGGTTTTAAATAATTATTTAGAAGGGGTTCATTACACGAAGATTGCCAGCCGGCAATTTTACGATATATATGCCTCAGAGCAGGTCAAAATTTTAGAGATTAAGGAAGACTTATTGTCATGAAGAACATAGATCTGAAGTATGCAATCATTAGTAGCGTATGAGCTTTAGAATAAAATTAATCCGACAATCAGGAGATCCATCGTACACTCCTCAGGAGGACGTGATTCAGGCCTCTCCGAATGACATGCGCACGAGTTCCTGTCTTTAATAGCAGAGCTAAATTTTGTAAAGGGGAATATAAATCACTGTATTAACCCAATTTTTGGGGCAAATCACTTAAATTCTTACTCCCAGTACAAAACATTGCAACTTTTAATTCATACTCAATTGTCTGCATGCATAGACTAACCTGTTCCGAAGATTCCAATGCGGCTTCAAGCAAGGGTCTTGCGTAACCCACGGTTGAGGCGCCCAGTGCAAAAAGCTTGGCAGCGTTTAAGCCGTTTGTAACACCGCCTGAACCCCAAATTTCGAAAGTAGGTTTTAGGGCGGCAGCTTGTTTAACAGAGGTTACAGTATCAATTCCCCAGTTACGAAATGTAATCGCTGCTTGTTGGCGAATAGGGTCATGGATTGCTCTATGTCCTTCAATTCGTCCCCAGTGAGTTCCTCCCAAGCCTCCTACATCAATTGCGGCAATGCCAATATCATTCAAACGGGTCATCGTGGCCTGAGAAAATCCACAACCAGTTTCTTTAACGATAATGGGTAAAGGTAGTTTTTTAACTAATTCAGCTAAGGCTTGCCAGCCTCCTTTATAGGTTGTTGTTCCTTCAGGTTGCATGCACTCTTGTAAGGGGTTGCAGTGAATAATTAATCCATTCGCTTGCAAAGCATCAGTTAAGCGTTGAATATCACATAGTGATGTGGTGATTAATTGGGCGATTCCTAGATTGCTGTATAAGTGGACTTGAGGAAAATCCCGGCGTAAACCGTGCCATTCAAAAGCTGCTTTGGGATCCGTGAGTTCTCGTCTTTGTGAGCCTACTCCCATAGCCCAACCATTCAACGCACAGGCTTCAATGAGGTTGTGATTGATGTGCTTTGCTCGGCGATGGCCTGCTGTCATGGAACTAATGAGAAAGGGTTTTTCTACTGCTTGGCCAAATCGGGAACTTTTAATACTGATTTCATCAAAATTTAAATCAGGAAGGGCGTCATGGATTAGATTGATGCGTTCGAAAGTACTGAGTTCTGCGGTTTGATTTTCAGGCATTAAGGCTAATTTGATGTGATCTTGTTTGCGTTGCTCAAACTCTTCATAATTATTCGTCATGGATTATATGCCTGCTCCGTTATCTGTAGTAAATACACCAAAAAGAATAGAGTCCCTGCAATGTACCTCTTTATGCCAGTATTTTCCACTTATTTTACTTTGTGAAGATTCTATTATGTGAAATAATTATACTATTTTTATGTCTGAGAACCTAATAGGATTCAATTACGAGGAACTATTTATGAGCACACCGCGAATAATTATTGGAATTACTGGTGCCTCAGGCATGATTTATGGAATACGCCTTTTAGAACTATTACGCCCTACATCAATTGAAACTCATTTGATCGTGAGTAAATCAGCCCAACTGACGCGTAAATATGAAAGCAACTTGTCACTTACCGAGGTAAAGGCATTAGCTGATGTTTATCATTCGTGGAATGATGTCGGTGCAAGTATTGCCAGTGGTTCTTTTCAGACCATGGGAATGATCATTGCTCCTTGTTCGATGAAAACTTTGGCAGAAATTGCGCATGGAACGAGTGATAATCTTATTGGTCGGGCAGCAGATGTGACTTTAAAAGAACGTAGAAGATTAGTACTCATGCCTCGTGAATCACCATTACATTTGGGGCATTTACAAAATATGGTCTCTTTGACCCAACAGGGCGCGATTATGTGTCCAGCAACGCCTGCGTTCTATACCAAACCAGAAACAATTGATGACATTATTAATTACAGCGTAGGTCGAATACTTGATCTGTTTAATATTGATGTAGGAATAACACGTTGGCAGGGATAACTCGCTGCCAAAATTTCGTGTTTTAACCAGGACTACAATTTCTTGTGTATTAACCTTTGGTATTGAGTTCAACCCAATTGGCATAAGCTTCCATAAATTTGTGCAAAAACTTTTGAGTGTCTTCCTTGGTAATATTTCCTTGCGCATCAAACAAATCTCCAGCCATTCCTATATAGGTTTCAGGCTGCTGAAGGGTTGGAATGTCTAAAAAGACAAATGATTGTCTTAAATGATTGTTGGCGCCAAATCCTCCAATCGCACCTGGAGAAACACTTATCACTGCGCCAGGGAGTTTGCTCCAAATGCTTTTACCGTAGGGTCGAGAACCCACATCAATTGCATTTTTAAGCACTCCAGGAACAGAGCGGTTGTATTCTGGGGTAACAAAGAGCACACCTTGGTAGGTTTTCATTTGTTCACGAAATTGGACCCAAGCTACGGGCGGTCTGTTTTCGTCATCTAGATCTTGGTTATATAGGGGCAAATCACCAATTTCAACAATTTGAAGGTTTAGAGATTTAGGTGCCAGAGAAATAAGTACTTTTGCCATTTTTCTATTGTAGGATTCTTTGCGCAAGCTTCCTACAATAACTGCGATTTTTTTACTCATATTTACGACTCCTTGTATGTTCAGCCTTACTTAGGCTATACCTGATTGATTATCAAAAACAACCCCAACTTCTTATTAAACAAGAAGATTCTTCAGGAATGAGCTTGTTACTTTCTTCAATAAACATAATTCTGCGGGCCAATGATCCATCGTGTCGGACCAGTTCGATGGTTTTTAACTCATTTAATAACTCATTGATATTGGTAATTTCATTATCACTGATTTTTTTTATTATTGCAGTCACCTTGGCTACATGATTTCGCATAAAATGCCCATGCAACCAGCGTAAAAGTAAATGGTCGTTCTTAGTATAGTCAAGCAGTAAGCGTTTTGCATTGCTTAGGTCGTCATCTTCAGCCTGATAGAGTTGGCTGTATGAATTCGGATAAATCATGTTGATTCGATAAAATTCACGAATCACGTCTTGATTACCAAGTTGTAGTGCATAATCAAATGCAGGACATAGGTTTGGTTTAATTGTTTCAGGATTGTGGTCGACTGCAAGTAGGGCTGCTACCGCTGAAGCTTGGTGTTCACGAACAGCTGCCATCAAGGCGGTTTCATGCTCCTCGTTTTCAGCATTTAATACGGCAAGCGAGTTATTTTTCGCTAAAATTGCTTTTATACTTTCAGTACACCCCGCCGCGGCTAAGCGAATTAATAGTGGAGATCTTGAATCGCCAAGGGGGGTGGTAAGAAAGGCGTCGTTATGATTTTTGTTTAAAAAATAATGAATAAGGGGCATTTTTTGCTGCAAGCACGCATACACCCAAAGTTCATCTTCTATCAGATTGCTGTTGGCAAGATGAGACTCTTTGAGCGTAGGATTGTCAGCGATATTAGTTATACGTAAATCACAATGACTTAATTCAATATGAGTTAAATCAAGAGTTGAGAGATCAAGTCCACGCAAATCCAGATGGTGCAATTGAATCGGTAACTGCAAATCAAAATGCGTAAGATGTTGATTTGCGATGCTCCAATAACATGCAAAATTAATGAGTTCTTTTTTCTGCAGTCTTCCAATTTTAAGCACATAATCATTAAGGAATTGATACCGTTCTTCTCTATTAAGATGCATGAACCATTGCTGCAAGGTTGGGCATAGGGCCAAAAATTCGGCTCCCAAAATATTTAGAAAAGCATACTCACTATTAATTTCTTGAATTTCTTTTACAAGAGTGAGCGTTTCGGCCCAAAGTTTTATTAAAAAATCCTTTCTTTCTGTTTCTAAAAACGGTTCTATATACTCATAAATCAACGGATAGTCTTGTAATACTGCCAAGTATTGCTTTGTGGCGAGTTTATTTTTTAATTGATTGCAGATGATTTCGATCAAATCATCGATTGATTGATAATGAAAGAGATCGATATAGGGTTGTTTTTCATATTGTAACAAACAACTATAGTAGGATATTGCACCTTTTTGTAACGATTTCGCCAGAGCACTTAATGCTTTAAGTGAGGGAAATAATGCATCACTTAAACCTTTCTCAGGACCAAAGGGCAGATTATCATTAAAAGGGTAACTTTTTTTAAAAATCTCATGTTGTTCGGTTACCCATTCCTTCAATTTTTCATCGACAGGGGCTGTCTCTTCCTCTCCTAAAGGTGTTCCTTTAAGTTGATAAAAATAAAGATATTTATTAAATAAAACGATATTCTCTTGCATCAAATTTTTTAGAACCTGGGCACTAAATGTCTGGTATTCTTTCATGACGTTGCTTACGGGTTCGGCATTACTTTCTAATGGCTGTTCGGATGCTTGCCAGGGATTTCCTAAGTTTTCAATTGTTTCAAGAATTGAACCTTTGGCTACATGGCGAATAGTTTGAGCATACAGCATTTGACTTGTATCAACGCGTTTGCTTTCAATAAGAAGTCTAATGATTTCTTCAGATGGTTGTTTATTTTCTTTAGGGTACATTGCAAACCATAAAGCAGAACAACCTGTTGGGGTTATATGGTTTAAGTCGAGGTGAGGATTTTCAGATAAAAACTCCACTAATTGATTGGGTTCTTGTGCATCAATCAGGGTACAAAGTTGAGAATATAAGGACATAATAAATCACACAATTTTTGCGAGAGTGTATCATAGTGAGTGAAAAACCAGCAAAAAATATTGGGCAAAGATATTGATTATCGGGGGAGTTTGACTTAATGGGGTAAATTTTAAATAAAAAACTCCCTATCCTCTAAAATATTCTCATATTTAAGTGAATAGGGAGTTTCAGTAAATGAATTAGACTACTTCAACTTCTTCAGCTTGAGGACCTTTTTGTCCGTTGCTTGGCTTGAACATTACTGTTGCACCTTCAGCAAGAGTTTTAAACCCGGTGCCTAGAATTGCACTGAAATGCACAAAATAATCTTTACCGCCACTTTCTAAAAAACCGAAACCTTTGGACTCATTAAACCACTTTACTGTACCGCGAATTTTTTCTGACATGTTAATTTCCTAAATTGTTACCAGGACATTGTAGCATTATTTTATTAATTGTGCTGTTTTTTTATTAAATATTTTTAAATTTTTTTACATTTAATGCAAAAACAGCAAATAATGCTACCACATCATAGAGCATTTTGACTAAAAATTCTAATACTTTGGAATCTTTTAGCCTTTTGTTGTGAGTCAGTGGATTTGCAGAACTTATTAAAGTAATTAGAAGGACTCATTGTCCAGGGATTTCAATGAGCTCAAGACCATCTTCTTTTTTTAGAAAAGTAAAAATAATTCCTGAACAAAAAGTAAGAGCTCCTAGCATAAGAAACGTATCATGGAATATCTCAACGGATAGCGCATTATCTACAGAATACATAGAGGTAAAAATACCAAGTAAGATTGCTGATATGGCAACACCGAAACTTTGGGCTAATTGTTGAATGGTGCTCATAATACTGGTTGCGGCACTCATATTGTTTTCAGTAATGTTGGCATAGGCCAAAGAATTCATGCCCGTATACTGTAGTGCAATAAGAAATCCATATAGAAAAGTTAAAAATGCGATGCTGTATGTGGATGAATGTTGATTGATGGAGAAAAAAGACCAAAGAGAAAGACTCACAAGGATGGTATTTAAAATTAATAAATTTTTATAACCAAACCACCGTAGTATAGAAAAGGATAAAGGTTTTACTAATAAAACGCCCAAAGCGATCGGCGCGAGCAGCAGGCCAGATAGGCGGGGCGAATAGCCGAGTCCAATTTGTAACAGCAAAGGCAATAAAAAGGGGACGCCGCCAAAACCCAGGCGAGCTAATATATTGCCCACAACCGAAATACAAAATGTACGGGTACGTAAGAGCTCTACTTTAACGATAGGGTGCTTTCTTTTATAGGAGTGTTTGGTATATCCACCCAATAAAAGAAATGAAATCATGAAGGCAGTAAAGATTTCTACGGTTGAAGCAGTTGACTCACTAACCATGGATAAACCAAAGGTTAAGGTAGCTAATCCACTGCCAAAAAGAATAAAGCCTAGTTTATCAAGTGGAGGAACTGGGCGAGGGGGCATAGAGGGTAATAATTTGCTTGATAAAATTACAGCAAGTACTCCGAAAGGAATATTAACCCAAAAAATCCAACGCCAAGAAAAGCGATAAGTAATAATTCCGCCTAACAATGGTCCAAGCATCATGCCCAATGAGGCAACCATCACCACGATACTCATTTTGGCGATTAATTCATGTCGTTCACAAGTTCGTAAAATAATGAGTCGGCCAATAGGGATGGTGAGAGAACCCCCCAAGCCTTGAAGGATTCGTGCACAGATTAATTGTCCTAAGTTATTAGTAAACCCGCACCAAATTGAACTTAAAGTGAATACAGCGATGGCTGCGATAAAAACAGTTTTCATACCAAATTTATCGGCAATCCAACCACTAATCGGAATAAAGATTGCTAAGCTCAAAAGGTAACTGATTAGTGCTAATTTCAAGTCAATGGGATTGACATTTAAACTCTGCGCCATCACTGGAATTGCGGTGTTAATAATGGTGGTATCAACCGCTTCCATAAACATAGCAAACGAAATAATGAACAAGATGATATTTTTTTTCATAAGTTCAGTATAGCAAATAGGGATGAGTCAATGGTAGCGTTGGAGTGGGCGCCGCAGCATTTTTAAATTAAGGTTTCTTAACTTTCTTCCAACGTCCCGCGGCTTGTCCGCGGGATCAAGTGATTTAGTTCATTCCTAGATCTTGCGGACAAGAAGATCAAATTTCAAGGATAACTATTCTAGGTTACTCGTCACTGATTCTATAAATACAAATCAGGACTCACCTAACAAATTTTTTAATCCGGCTAAATGAGATTTGGCCAAATTTTTTGATTGTTCTTCAGAACGTTCCACATTTTTACCAAACCATTCCAAATGTTCTGGGGGTAGTTCCTCCAGGAAGCGGCTGGGTAAGCAATCTTGTAATTCGCCCGCACGACGTCTTTGTTTGGCTAAGGTAAAACATAATCCCTTTTGGGCACGGGTAATGCCTACATATGCTAAGCGTCTTTCTTCTTCAATTTGGTCTTCATCAATACTTACCCGATGCGGCAATAATTCTTCTTCCATGCCGACCAGATAAACGTAAGGAAATTCCAAGCCCTTGGATGCGTGTAAGGTCATTAGCTGCAAGGTTTCGTTATCCTGCTCATCTGCTTGTTCAAGAATATCGATCAAAATTAATTTATTAATCGCCTCGGCTAATGTTTGCTCGGGTTTTTTTGCTAATAAACGCCCGACCCACTCTATTAGTTCCCAGACATTGTCCATCTTTTTTTGTGCTTTTGCAGGAGTATCACATTGTTCATAGATATGGGCTTCATAACCGCTGTCTTCTACCATCTGTTTTAAGTGCTCTATAATCGAGCCCATGGTTAATCGTTTTTTTGTTTCTTCAATCCATGATTTAAAAACTTGTAATGCCGCTCGAGGCTTTTCTGCAACATGTTCACTAAGCGCAAGATGGTCTGCGGAGGCATAAAGACTAATCCCTCGGCTTTGTGCATAGTGCCCCAGTGAATCAAGACTGGTTTCGCCAATGCCACGCTTTGGGGTGTTAATTACTCTTAAAAAAGCAGCGTCATCAGCTTCATTGCACAAAAGTTTTAGGTAGGCAAACACGTCTTTAACTTCTGCTTTGGCGAACCATGATTGTCCTCCACTAATAGTATAAGGAATACTATAATGGCGGAGTACTTTTTCAAATACACGTGACTGATGATTGCCACGATATAAAATTGCATAATCTCCATATTCCGTTCTGGTTCGTAGTTTGTGGCTTATTAAATCAGCAACTACCTGTTCTGCTTCGTCATTCTCATCTTTGCAACGGATCACTCTTAAGAGTTCACCATGACCAAGTTCACTCCATAGTTTTTTTTCAAATAGGTGTTGGTTATTAGCGATAAGATGGTTGGCCGTGTGTAAAATAATATTGGTCGAGCGGTAATTTTGTTCTAACTTTATTATTTTTAATTGCGGATAATCATGCTGCAATTGTTTCAAATTTTCAGGTTTAGCACCTCGCCAGGCGTAAATTGATTGATCATCATCGCCTACCACCGTAAAGCGGGCTTGGATTCCAGTTAATTTTTTTACCAAAAGGTATTGGCTTGTATTTGAGTCTTGGTATTCATCCACCAGTAAATGGCGGATTTTGTTTTGCCAAAAATCTAATACGGAAGAATGCTCATTAAGAAGACTGACAGGGAGACGAATTAAATCGTCAAAATCAACGGCATTATATGCCTTAAGCGCCTGCTGATAACGGGGGTACAATAGAGCGGCTTCTTCATAAAAAGGGGTGTCCGGACTGTTTTTGATAACCTGGTCTGGCGTAAGAAGGTCGTTTTTCCAGCGCGAAATTTGCTGTTGGATTTGGAAAATGAATTCTCGTTCGGTTGCTTTATTTGCGGGTAAAAAACTGCGTAAGATTTGCAAACAATCTTCGCTGTCAAAAATAGAAAATCCTTTTTTCAGTTCACATAAGGCATAATCACGTTTGAGAATGCTTAATCCCAAAGTATGGAACGTTGCTATTTTTAAACCGCGACGATTCGCTGCGGGCAGAACGGCGGCAACGCGAGCACGCATTTCATTGGCTGTTTTGTTCGTAAAAGTTACGGCACATATTGTATTGGCGGCGTAGCCACATGTGTTAATTAAATAGCCGATTTTTTGCGTTATTACTCGTGTTTTACCGCTTCCAGCTCCAGCAAGAACTAATAAAGGTCCATCTATATAGCGTACCGCTGCCATTTGTTGGCTATTCAACATCTTAAAAGGACTCGCTCAAAAAAGAGCGATTATTGCCCGCTTAGGCATTGTGAATCAACTACTAATTTATAGAGCGTTCGACGTCAAATTCTTCTTCAGTATCAATTTCAATGAATTCAGGTTTAGTTTCTGGTTCCTTAGGTTCTTCGATACCAAAAACGACTTTATCAATCGTTTTAAATAAAGGGGCTAGAATATTTTTATCTCTCATGATTAATCCTTTAATATTTTCGGAGGGAGGTTTTAAAAGCATAGTTCAAAATCATTTTTTCTCCAGGAAAAAATACAAAAAAATTATGATATACTTTGCACAGTCACGAGATTTTATTTAGGGTCAGTTTCACTCCCTATTTTGGCGCATCCCTTATTTTTTGTGCTCTCACACTCTCATACCGTGTATGTATGCTGTGCTTCGATGATTAAAAATAAAGAGGGTGATTCAATCTAGAATATTGTATAGCTGACCCTCGTTTGCCGTAATTTTATTTGAGCCCATTATGAAAGAATCCGACACGCTTCAACGCTTTATTTTTGAACATGCCAATATTCGTGGTGAAATTGTTCATATTGAAAATACGTACCAAAATATTATGAGCCAGCGGGATTATCCACCCATGGTTAAAAATTTGTTAGGAGAAGCGATTGTTTCTTGTCTTCTGTTAGCATCCAGTATTAAGTTTCAGGGCAGTTTAAATCTACAATTTCAGGGAGATAAGCGGCTTCCTTTATTATTGGTTCAGTGTGACCATGAGTTTAATGTGAGGGCTTTTGCCCAATTTATTGAGCATTTGGAAACCAAGGAATATGCCACAGCTTTCCTTGAAGGCCAGATGGTAATCACCATTAATCAATACAATCAAACAAGCTCCTATCAAAGTATGGTTCCCATTCAGTCAACCTCCATGAGCGAAAATTTAATGAGTTATTTTGCTCAATCCGAGCAAGTATCCACACGAGTTTGGTTGGCCGTGAATGATAATGCCGCAGCTGGGATGTTGCTGCAGTTAATGCCGGGTGAAGATACCGTACAAAGAGAGCAATTCTGGGAATATGCAGTGCAATTAGGCCAAACAGTGAGTGAGCATGAATTACTTACATTGGATAATGAGACATTACTTTATCGTCTTTATCATGAAACGGAGTTGAGGATATTTGATAGCCGTAAAACTCAATTCAAGTGTCGGTGCAGTCTGGAGAAAATGAAACAGGTATTGGCCGTTTTAGGTGAGGACGATGCAAAAGCATTGTTACAAGAAGAAGGTGAAGTGGCGATTCGATGTGATTTTTGCAATAAAAAATATACGTTTGATCCCATTGATGTAGCGATGTTATTTCATAAGGGATGATGATGGGTGGCCTGGGTGTGAAGTCGTACCCCAAGTAGAATTATTCTCTACAACCCGGGCTGCCTTAGGCTACGAATTCAATTATTGTAAAGTAAATTTTATTGAAGATAGCATTCCTTTATCCGCTTGAATGAGCTCCACACATTCCCCACGCATGGCTTGCAGTACATGTTGTAATCTAATAAATTGCTCGCTGAGTTGAGTGTATAGATCCGTTGAGTGTTTCCCTTCTAACTCACCAATAGTCAAATAGGCGGCTTGTCCCATTTCCGAAAAATACTCAAGACTGACGTGTCTCCTTTTTGCAATTCCGGGAAATAGACCGCAACAGAGTAGGCTTTTATCCCCTACATCGCGTAGTAATTCCATTTGCAGGGTTTTGGGCCTATTTATGGATTCAAGAAAATCGAGTGCAACAATGGATTCGATGAGTTTAGGTCCTTGAGAAAAACGCATTAATAAAAATACCAAATAACTTTCAGTATTTTCAGTGAGCATAAGCTGTGTCGCAGCTTGCGCCTCATTAACCAAAGCATGCCATTGGCTAATGTCAGTGGGATGTAAAATTAATTGTTTCATAATTACTCCCTATTTTTTACCCCTCTCTTTTATTTTAGCAGCTAAAAAAAAATTGGTAGGTTATAAAGCAAGTTATTGAGTTGCAATAGGTATTCCCTACTTGCGCTACTCGGCACCCGGCTACAAATTAATAGGGGGGGGAATTTGAGTTTGCTATACTAAAATACAAGAAGCTGATAGGTTTTAGCTGCTTATTGATGTATAATGTCAAAACTATGAACAAATACTCTGCTTTTTCCTTCAAAGGTTATTTATGATTGATCAGATTCGCAACATTGCTATTATCGCCCACGTTGACCATGGTAAAACCACGTTAGTAGATAAATTACTGCAACAAACAGGTACATTAAATGAGAGAGCGCCTAAAGTTGAGCGCGTAATGGATTCCAATGCTTTAGAAAAAGAACGAGGCATTACCATTCTTGCCAAAAATACATGTGTATATTGGAAAGAGCATCAAATTAATATTGTTGATACCCCAGGACATGCTGATTTTGGTGGGGAAGTTGAGCGTATTTTATCGATGGTTGATAGTGTGTTGTTGCTGGTTGATGCAGTTGACGGACCTATGCCACAAACACGTTTTGTGACTCAAAAAGCGTTTGCCCGTGGATTAAATCCTATTGTAGTGATTAATAAAATCGACCGTCCGGGAGCAAGACCACATTGGGTTATGGATCAAGTATTTGATCTTTTTGATAATTTGGGTGCAACAGATGCACAATTGGATTTTCCTGTAGTTTATACTTCTGCATTAAATGGTTATGCTAAGTTGAATTTGGAAGATGAAGCGACCGACATGAGTGCTTTATTACAAACCATTATTGATGAAGTTGAAGCACCAAAAGTGGATGCGAATGGTCCTTTCCAAATGCAAATTAGTTCTCTCGATTATTCATCTTATGTCGGTACGATTGGCATAGGTCGTATTACTCGAGGACAAATTAAAGCAAAATCCGCAGTGAAGATTATTGATAAAGACGGCAACATTCGTGCTGGTCGATTATTGCAATTATTAGGTTTCAAAGGCCTTGAGCGTACTGAAGTTGAAGAGGCCGGTGCGGGCAATATTATTGCCATTACAGGTATTGAAGGCATTAAAATTTCTGACACGATTTGTGATCCTAATCAGGTCGAAGCATTACCGGTGCTTTCTGTTGATGAGCCAACAATTAGCATGACCTTCCAAGTGAATGATTCGCCTTTTGCAGGCCAGGAAGGAAAATTTGTGACCTCGCGAAAAATTCGTGAGCGTTTAGATACAGAATTATTGCATAATGTGGCTTTACGTGTTGAGGATTGTGACGATCCTGATAAGTTCCGTGTATCTGGTCGTGGTGAACTCCATTTATCCATTCTCATCGAGACGATGCGTCGTGAAGGCTATGAATTAGCGATTAGTAAACCAGAAGTGATTATTCGCGAAGTCGATGGTGAGCAACAAGAGCCTTATGAGCATTTGACTGTGGACGTCGAAGAAAATCACCAGGGTTCGATTATGGAAAAGCTGGGTGAGCGTCGTGGTGAACTACAAAATATGGTTCCTGATGGCAAAGGAAGAGTACGCCTTGACTATATGATTCCTACCCGAGGCCTTATTGGTTTTCATAATGAATTCTTGTCTTCTACCTCCGGTACAGGTTTAATGTATCATGTTTACGATCATTATGGTCCGGCCATTAAAGGACGAATTGGGAAGCGTGCAAATGGCGTTTTGATTGCCAATTGTCAAGGAATGGCTCGTGCTTTTGCTTTGTTCAACCTGCAAGATCGTGGTAGGTTATTTGTTGAGCCGCAAACAGTTTGTTATGAAGGGATGATTGTTGGAATCCATGCCCGTGATAATGATTTAGTTGTGAATGTGACTAAAGAAAAGCAATTAACTAATATTCGTGCTTCAGGTTCCGACGAAAACATTATATTAACTCCTGCAGTCAAATTAACTTTGGAGCAGGCATTGGAATTTATTGATGATGATGAATTAGTGGAAGTTACTCCTGATTCGATTCGAATAAGAAAAAAATCATTGAAAGAACATGAACGAAAAAAAGCATCAAGAACAGCAAACATTGAAGAATAAATTTAAACGGATCGTTTTGTATGCACGTCAGCACCGAGCCAATCCAGGGGTAAATGAAAGTTTAGGCCGTTTGATTGAGTTTCTGGAAAAGCAAGACGTGCAAATTTATCAAGACATTGATACCGCTTCGGGCTTTGATGTGAAAATTCCCGTGTTGCCCAGAGAAGATATGGGGAAAAAAAATGATTTGATCATTGTTGTCGGGGGTGATGGAAGTTTGCTGTCAGCGGCCCGCATGGCGATTAAAGTGGATACACCCGTAATAGGAATCAACCGCGGACGCCTGGGATTCCTTACCGACATTTTGCCTCATGAACTGGAAAAGCAGCTCGGTGCAGTTCTTCGAGGCGATTATGAAGAAGAAAAGCGTTTTCTTTTACATACTCGAATTTACGATGAACATCATACTTATTTTGAGGGTGATGCACTCAATGACGTAGTATTAGGTCGTGGTCAAGAAACACATCTCATTGAATTTTCAGTACATGTCAATCAACAATTGGTGAGTCATTATCGCTCCGACGGTATGATTCTATCGACACCGACTGGTTCTACTGCCTACGCGCTATCTGCGGGTGGTCCAATAATGCATCCACAATTGAATGCCATCGTGCTTGTGCCTATGTTTTCCCATAGTTTGAGTTCACGTCCATTGGTTATTGACGGCGAAGCTAAAATTGAACTGCATATCAGCCAATTTAATGAGGCCGATTTGCGAGTGAGTTGTGATGGTCATGAATCAAGAATGGTCAAACCCGGACAAAAAGTTGCTATTCAAAAAAATGATCATCAATTACGTCTGCTACACCCTCTTGATTATCATTATTATGATACATTACGATCAAAACTTGGTTGGGAATCTAAACATCAAGGATAGGATTGAACATGCTCACCACTTTGTGCATTGAACAGTTTGCAATTGTACAACACTTGGAGTTGGATTTTACTCAAGGGATGACTGCCTTCACTGGTGAAACAGGAGCAGGTAAGTCCATTATGATCGATGCTTTGATGCTTGCTTTAGGTGATCGAGCAGATGCTTCGGTTATTAGACCTGGCCAGGAAAAATGCGACATCACCGCCGGATTTTTTGTGGGGCCAGGTTCGGAACCTGCCCAATGGCTTGCTGAACACGATATTCCTTGTGATGATGGTGAAATATATTTGCGGCGTGTGATTTATGCCGAAGGTCGTTCCAAATCCTATATTAATGGCCAACCATTTCCATTACAAAAAGTAAAAGAACTCAGTGAAAAGCTGGTCCATATTCACGGACAACATCAGCATCAAACATTAATGCACCATGGAACACATCGTCAGCAGTTGGATCAATATGGCAAAAATCATCCATTACTTGAAGAAGTAGCCCAACTCTACAAACAATGTCACAAAATACATCAAGAAATAGAGGCATTGCAAAGCCAGGAACAACAAGTAGATAAAATTGCATTACTACAGTTTCAAATTGATGAGTTATCAGCGTTGAATTTGCAAGAAAATGAAATTGAGACTTTATATCAAGAACATCAAATGTTGCATCATGCAAAAGATTATTTGCAAAAAAGTCAGCAAATTAATGGATTATTAAATTCTGAGGATGAACCCAACATTTGTACCAGTTTAAATCAGATTTTGCACTCCCTGAGTCAATTACCACAAGAACAAGCTCAAATCAGAAATACTGTGGAGTTGATTAATGGGGCACTAATTCAGTGCGAGGAAGCGATTGATGAGATGCAACAATTTGCGGAGCGTATTTACCTGGATCCAGAGCGATTACATGAAATCGAAACCCGTATGAGTTCCATACATCAGCTCGCGCGTAAATATCATATTGATAGCAGTCAACTCCATGAGCATGCTCGAAACTTACAAAACGAATTAGATCAGCTGCAAGATGGCGAAAGCAGATTAGCAAAATTAAAAATAGACCATTGTCAATTAGTTGCAACCTATGAAAAAGCTGCATTTAAATTAAGAGAAGTGCGGCAAGCACAGGCAAAAAAACTGGCGAAAGAAATCACAGCCAGTATCCAACAGCTTGGTATGCCTAAAGGCCGGGTGGAAATTGAACTATCTCCTTTAGAAAAAATGCAACTCCATGGCCTGGATAAAGTGGAATACAAGGTGTGTACTAACCCGGGGATGGAGCTGGATTCATTAAGTAAAGTGGCATCAGGTGGTGAGCTTTCGCGAATTAGTTTATCCATCCAAATGATTACTGCCCAACAAGGTACTACCCCTACCTTATTATTCGATGAAGTTGATGTTGGTATTGGTGGGGCTACCGCTGCTTTAGTTGGGCAAATGCTGCGTAAATTAGGTGAGCGTTTGCAAGTATTTTGTGTGACACACCAACCTCAGGTTGCTGCTGCCGCTCATAACCATTTTATGGTTGAAAAGCGAAGTGATAATAAAGAGACGTTTACCCATATTTCGTTACTGCAATCTACCGAAAAAATTGATGAAATAGCACGCATGTTGGGGGGGTTGAAAATAACAGAGCAAACTCGCTCCCATGCCAAAGAACTGCTACTACAAAGTAACTAAGAGCTGTTGAATATATGGAGTCATTCCCGTGAGGGAATGACAAAAATTTTAGTTTCGTCAACTGTATGAAGGCGTAAGCCGTAACTCGGGATGTGCTAGGGGCCCAGGTTTCGCTTCACTTTACCCTGGCAACACTCTTAAGTTGACCAGTGAGCCCAGCCGTACATCTTTATGCCGATTTCAATGCTTCACTAAGTGAAATAAAGTGGTAGCCATGTTCTTCAAACATGTGCAGTAAATCATCTAAAAAATAACCATTCAGCAAATTAGCATGGATGAGTAAAATTTGTTTTCCGGGTGTATTTTTTTCGGCCGATAATGTGCGTTGCCAGACATATTCAAGATAGCGTTGTTTAAACTCAGTTAATGAGGCATTTGGATTCTGTTTCAATAGCATTATTAATTTCGAATTAAATTCGAAATCCTTACTATCAATGGTCACTGGAGCAATAGTGTAATCATTTTTACTTAAATAGTGGCGAATAACACTTTTTTTCCAAAATTTGCCTTCCGAAAGATAGGGGTAACGAAAATATTTTGGCTGTGACATAAATGGGGCAAGGACTTTATCAGCCTTAATGAGATCGTTAATGTAATCGTCATAAGAAACCCGTTTTAATTTCAAATGGGCGTAACTGTGGTTTCCTAATTCCAATCCATTTTGTTTAAATACCTGAAATTGTTTTATAGTTTCGTCATTAACCCGATTACCAATCATAAAGCCTATTGCTGGAACTTGATGTTTTACAAGGCTGTTAACCATTTTTTCAAAAGTTTCATAGGGTGTTTTAATAAGAGGTAAGTCATCAATGGTAATTGCAACACTCCGTTGTTCAGCAAAGCTGACCCCAGCAAATAGGAAAAATACAGCAATAGCATGATACAGAATTTTTTTCAAAATAGTACTCCAAACATGGTATTGGTAAAACGTTATGGTTAATTGTTAAACCGAACTAACTCGATATCAGGTGACTATGTTTGCATAGAAACGCGATAGTTCCAATAGCTAATATTAGAGCTGTTGAGCCACCCTATCTATAGAAGATAGGGCGATACACGGAGGATCATTGGATTATGAATCAACTATTACATTGCATTAATGCGTTCCGGTAATGCATCCATGAACTCTTGGGTTGTAGTTTTACCACCTTTTCGTAAAGCAAATAGTCGAGGTTGAGCATAAATAGGATTATCTTTGGCCTGATTAAGTACATCGTTTACTGAAGAATTATCAGAAAGAGTGGCACGAATTTTACTTTTTAATTGTTTTAATTGTTCTTTTTTATCCGCTGCTACTTTAGGATTAATACTCACAGTGTCTAAGTGTTTGCGCTCATATTTTTCTATGAGTGACACAGTATGTTCAATATTCCATTCTTTTGAAGGATGTTTTGCATCTTTTTCCAGTGAAATATGGACCCCTTTTGGAGTTCCTAATTGGTTATTCCATGCTTGAGAAAAGCTTAATGCCTTGGGTTGTGAATCCTGCTCAAATTCAATCGGGGCGGGGTTTATTTTGCTTGCTAAGTAATCCCAGCTGGCTGCAAGAAAATATACAGGGGAGGGTAGAAATTTAAGAAATTTGGTTGGAATGTCGGTATCCTGTTCGTTTTCCGCTGGAATTCCTAATTGTTTATTCCATGCTTGAGAAAAACTGAGTGCCTTGGGTTGTGAATCCTGCTCTGAGTCAATCGGAGCTGGGTTCATTTTACTTCCTAAGTAATCCCAGCTGGCTGCAAGAAAATATATAGGAGAGGCTAGAAATTTAAGAAGTAGTGTTGGAATGTCAGTCCCATGTTCGTTTTCCGCTTCAGAATCTAGGCGCTCCTCCAGCAGGGTTTTCTTCTTATGAGAATTAGATCCAACGAAATAGTGGGCATCTTCAAAACCTTCACTAATAATTGCTACTAGCGCAGCCACTATTTGAGGAACCCCAGGCATGCGATCTGAGGTTAGCGCAACGCTGACTAAATGACCAAAGAAAAGGAGAATGCGTAAGGGGGTAATTGTTAATTTTAATAGAATACGAAATGGGTTAAGCATCTGCAGCCAATTTTCTGTCTCCCACATATGGGTAAGTCCAGAAGAAAGTGATTTGTAAGTACTCTTCACTATATTTTCAGAATCGGCTTTCAATGCCTCATACATCATTTCTAGTGATTCAAAAGAGTTTTGTACATTAAAAGAAATAGCGGATAAGCCCGTGATAAAGGGGTTAATTACACCCATAACAAAACTGGGAATTTTTTTCATCCACTCAAATAAAGGGCGAGCACTTGTTGCCACCGTCCACCAAGTACCTGCAGTACAAACAGTAAGTGCAATGGCTAAACTAACTAAGAATATAGCTAGGGCAGCCATAAAGAGGTTACGGGTTGTTAAGCCTTCGCTCAGATCATCTCTTAGTTTGGTGTACCATTTTTTTATGGTGTCATTGTTAATGAGATCGGTAATCGTGTTATAAGTCAACATCCCATAAGCCGCCCCAGCAATTACTGCCATAGGAACAACCAGGATTGGCCAAAAAGCAAAAGGAATCATGGCCATTAAAGGAATCACGCTAAAGGCTTCAACAATGAGGTAGGTGCTACCAAGTCCCATAAACGTTGCAGCAAGAAGACTAAAGCCTTTAACAAAATTAAAAGTGGATTGGCGTTTTTCTAGGCGTTCTTGCCATTCACTTTGTCCCCGTTGTTTAAGCCAGTCTCTTAGTCGCTCTGTATAAACGGATAATTTCTCTGTTTCCTTTTTCTTGGTCGCAAATAATTGTAATGCGAACCATTTTTCCATGTCCGACAAAGTTTTTTCGATTTGTTTTTTGTGTTTTTTGCTCTCTTTATCGAGGTGTTTGTGGTTAAACTCGCTCAGCAGTTTGAGTTGAGTCTCATAATCTTTGAAAAACTGAGGGCATTCTTTAGAATCGGTATTTTCTGGAAAATGTTCAAGCAAATACTCTTTAGCTAAATGATTCTCCAGGTAATTACTTTTAAAAAGTTTTTTGAATGATCCTTTTATGTTTTGTAAATAAACTTCACCTTCATAGGCAACTGAGAGCCCAAAGGCAGCAAATGCCAGAGATAAAGCGGGATATAAGGCATACATCCCTCCAAAACTTAAAAAACCAAGAATTAAACTGGCGCCTACAGTAAGAGAAGCCAGAGCAAGGTAACGAGGAATTTTTTTGAATCTTTTTTTTGTTACTGCCATTTATTTGCTCAATTAATGGATTGGGGTTCAACTCTATCCCAAATGAAAATGATTATCAATAGCGATAAGTTTAAAAAAAAGACATGTGGCTATTTTTTTAGTGAAGAAAACTTAAATTAAACAGTGGATTCAACTGCCGAATTTAGGTAAAGTGAGTTTTCACGCTGTAAATATATTTAAAATTTAATTTTAACTTAGGAGTAGAAATGCGTTTGAATCAATGGATGACCTATATTGCACTGGGCTCAGCGCTTGCAAGTGCGAATGTTTTGGCAGCTAATGCCCCTGTTCATGAGCAGTTACAAGTGCCTCAATGTCTTGCTGCAAAAATTGCTACTCCTTATGAGGTTTTAGCAGAAAATAAACAATTTAAGATTATTGATATCGCTGCAGCTGATGTAGATGCCCTGACTCATTTGGCAGATGAAGCAAATTGTGGCCGTTTTGTGAATGTCAGCCACCATATAATTGGTTCTTTACTGCAAGCAAAAAAACAATCTGCGCAACGAGTTCTACAGAAAAAAACAATTAAAAAATTACAGCCACAAAGTACAGTTTATGAAATTAAACACCAGGATGAAGTCAATGCGGCATTACAGGATGTAACTCCAGCTAATATTTGGAATACTTTGACAAAACTTACTTCGTTTCATAACCGTTCCGCTACCAAAGATACAGGCGTGGATGCTGCACGTTGGCTAAAAAAGACTTTTGAAGACATGGCCCAAGCCAACGGTCGCACTGATACAGCCACATTTTTTGTGAAAACAGGCACTTATTATAAGCAACCTTCATTAGTGACCGTGATTGGTAAAGACATTAATGCACCAGCTGTTGTAATTGGCGCGCATATGGATACACTGGATGGCCGTATGCCAGGGGCTGGAGATGATGGTAGTGGTTCTTCATCAATTATGGAAATGGCTCGGGTTTTGCTGTCCTCTAAAACAACCTTTAAGCGCCCAATTTATATTATTTGGTATGCAGCTGAAGAGCGAGGTTTGGTCGGTTCTCAATATGTAGTTGAGCATTTTATGGATAATTCGATTCCCGTAAAAGCGGCCATTCAGTTTGATATGACTGGATATCGAGTGGATTCCGAAGACCCAACAATGTGGGTATTTACTGATTACACCAATAAGAGTTTAAGTAATTTCGTAGCCGAATTAATCAACAATTATGTTCAAGTTCCCGTTGCCTATTCAGAGTGTGGCTATGGTTGCAGTGACCATGCTTCTTGGGATGAAGTAGGTATTCCAGCTGCATTCCCATGTGAGTCTAATTTTGAAGATCACAACCCCTACATTCATAGTTCTCAAGATACCATGGACAGATTAAGTCTTGAACATATGACTAATTTCTCTAAGTTGGCATTGGCTTTTGCTATTGAAATGGCATCAGAATAATCTAGATTGCTTACTAGTTCACCTGCCTCCCACGGCTCATTCGTGGTAGGCCGGTGGGACACTGAGTCAAGGATGGAGTTTCTGAGATATGGGTAAGATATAGTTCATAGAGGTGATTGTTTTTCTTTAATGATGTGAGATGTAATGATGAATCGAGCAATAAATAAAGTAGGGCTTTTTCTGGGTATATTTTTAAGCAGTATGAGCTTCGTTGTGAATGCGGGGAAGCTTCTCCCTCCTTGGTACTTATTAAACAATCAGTTAAGTGCCACCTTAAATGCAGATCCTTGTGTACACGTAGGTAATTTAGCTGGTGATGGGCTTGAAATGGAAATTAAAGTTACAGTTTGTAATGAGGATAAAGCACGTGCATTAGCCTCTTTTATCAACCGTGTGCATGAATATGGAGATAAATTAGCAGTTACGGTCAAAGTTTATTCTGATTCTATTCCTGTCGAAGCAAATACACCCAGTACTCCAGATGAAGCTGTGGAACTGATTAATATAGCCCTCAAAGGGAATGAATATTTTGTGGGTGCAGGACTTGGCACACGACAACATGATGGGACTGCCTATGCACTATTTAAACCCATGGTTGTGCAATATTATGCTGATGACACAAGTGATTGGTATCTTAATAAGAATGAAGTAGCGGCTAAAGCTTTTGGGGCTGTGTTTAATATAGACCCATATATTGAGGGTGCGATTAAAATGTACGCCAGCACCGAAATTATCGAAGAAGATAAAAATAAATAAAAAATTGTATATCCCAGGTAAATACGTATCCTAACCTGGGATTCAGATATTCGTTATCCATCTTAAAATTGATTCATAAATTGTGCGAGCTTTGATTAATTTGTTACCAATGTGTTAGACTATATAAAAGACATCTAGTTGTCTTTTTGCCCACTAACGATACCTTTTATATATTTCGGAAGATGTTATGTCAAAATGTACCATTGGATTATTACTCAGTGCAGCACATATTGCTTATCGCATTGTGGGAAAGGACAATTCTCTGCGAATAGAGCATCGTCAGGGATATGTTTCTACAACGCAATTAAAAACTGATATTAATAGTTCGGGATACTGCATTACCGCGAAAACCAATGCTGATGTAAAACATTCTAGAGGTTTAACCGCCGTTCGTCTTGAACCAAACGATGATGAATCACCAGTCATCATTTCTTTCCGAGGAACAGATTCAATTAGAGATATGTTTTCTAATATGAATTTAATATTGACTGGTACAGTGGGAATAGAATTACAGGCAGCGGCTTTTGATTTTTATGCAGAAACCAAAAAGAAATTTCCAAATAGAGAAATAATATTAGTAGGACATTCTCTGGGTGGACACTTAGCTCAATATGTAGGAGCTAAAGCTTATGCCGAAGATCAAGACTTAAGAGAATCAAGAAGCCTACATGTTCGAACTTTTAATACGGCGCCTCTCGATTCACTTCATGGTCGTTGGTTGAGTGATAAACACCCTTCTCATTTTAGTCAATTTTGTAATTATAGATTGGATAGAGATGTAGTCAGTCAGACACCCGTTCAACAATATTATGGAAATACTTTTTCTTTTTGTACCGAAAAAGGTAGGTTAGCGGCCCATCCGTTGAGGGCGATGAGGACAGTTCTTCCTGAGGCGGTAAAAAATTTAAGTGTAGGCGGAACCAGTGTAGATAAAAGAGACTTGAATACCCTAAAAGAAGCCGTTATAGGTATAAAGGAAGCTTATGCGGCCCACATAAAGGGGCAATGGTTTTCTAAGTTTCGAATGGGTAGTGCAAATAAAAAAATTATAGATAATGCCTTAGATCTGGTAACAACGGAGTTGAATAAAGAACCGCCCGATTTTGAAACAGCAAAGGTTCAGCTAAGACTAGCTAAGCTGGGAGCACATGGAGCTACATCGCATAATTGTTTGAATTGTTTGATCAATGATATTGTTTATATCCAAGATAAACATAAGCCATTGTCTAAATCCTTGGAAGCTCAACCTAGAACCCCTTGAAGATCCTGATGAAGAGTCATACCGTTTAAGTGTAAGTGTTCATATACTACGGACTCCCAAAAAAGAAAAAATTCATTTTCCTGAGATTGAAGGATTTCATCGTTAAATTGATGCACTATTCAACGGTGGACAATGATACTCTTCGGTGCTCTCATTTTCAGGATTGATTGCTTGCAAAACAATCGGGAATTTCCACAAAGAATAGAGATGTTTCAATACATCCACGGTAGTATTCCCTAAAGGTATTCTATTTTGTTGCGTGTACCTTAAGGTCATAGAGCGATCGCCTTGGACGTCAACAGAGTAAATTTGAATATCGGGTTCCAAATAACCTAAATTATATTGTCTAGATAATGCTTCTCTTATTTTTTGATATCCTGGCTCATTATGAATTGCATTAACATACAGATCGGGACTGCGATCATCGTCAACAACATGAAATAATTTTAAATCGCGAATTAATTTAGGTGATAAATATTGGGCAATAAAACTTTCGTCCTTGAAATGGCGCATCGCATTATCCAGACTGCTTAACCAGTCAGTATTGGCCAAATAAGGGAACCATGCCTTATCTTCTTCAGTAGGATTTTCACAAATCCGTTTGATGTCTTGCATCATATGATAACCCAAAGTATAGGGATTAATGCCGCTGTAATATGGGCTATTGTAAGGTGGTTGCATGATGACATTGGTGTGACTTTGTAAGATTTCCAACATAAATTCATCGGTAACCAGACCTTCATCGTACAATGCATGCAAAATAGTATAGTGCCAAAAGCAGGCCCATCCTTCGTTCATCACCTTGGTTTGCCCTTGAGGATAAAAGTATTGCGCCATCTTGCGTACAATACGCACGATTTCTCTTTGCCAGGGCTCTAATAAGGGTGCATTTTTTTCAATAAAATACAATATATTTTCTTGGGGTTCTTCTGGAAATCGTTTTTTCTGAGCTTGTTCGGCGACTTGTCGACCTTGAGGTATGGTTCGCCATAATTCGTTAACTTGAGATTGCATGTAAATTTCGCGATTTTGTTGGCGAATTTTTTCTTCTTGAATGGATAAAGGGGCGGGATGTTTATAACGATCCACACCGTAGTTCATCAAGGAATGGCATGCATCCAAGATTGATTCTACTTCGTTAATACCATAACGTTGTTCGCATTCACTGATGTATTTTCTTGCAAATACTAAATAATCAATGATGGCATCAGCCGATGTCCACATTTTAAATAAATAATTGTTTTTAAAAAAAGAGTTATGTCCATAACAAGCATGAGCAATTACCAACGCCTGCATCGCCATGGTATTTTCTTCCATGAGATAGGAAATACAGGGATTTGAATTAATCACCAACTCATAAGCCAAACCCATTTGTCCTCGTTTGTAACTTTTTTCCACGCTGACAAAATGTTTTCCAAAGGACCAATGATGATAGCCTATAGGCATGCCTACGGAAGCATAAGCATCCATCATTTGTTCTGCGGTAATGACTTCTATTTGATTGGGATAGGTATCTAACTTAAAATCTTTGGCTATTCGTGCAATTTCACGATCATAGTCCTGTATTAATTCAAAGGTCCATTCTGCACCAGTTGATAATGGCTTCTTCTTTTTCATGCAGTCTTCCTTTTAAATAGCTCATGAAATACGGGGTAGATGTCTGCTACCGTATCAATATTCTCCATAGCAAAATTAGGATAGCGCTCTTTGACCAGTTGATAGACTTCCCATAAACTTTGATGATGGCGCGGCATGATTTCAATGTAAGCAAAATATTGCAATAAGGGCATAATCTTATCTTGCAATAGCTCCTGACAATAGGGTGAATCGGCATTCCAGTTATCCCCATCGGATGCTTGGGCTACATAAATATTCCATGCTTCAGGAGGATATCGCGCATCGATAATGGAACTCAGAAGTTCCAAAGCGCTGGAAACTACAGTCCCCCCCGTTTCTCTAGAATAAAAGAACTCTTCTTCATTCACTTCCTTAGCTGAGGTATGATGTCGGATAAATACAAGTTCAATTTTTTCATAATTTTTGGTAAGAAACATATAGAGGAGGATAAAAAAGCGTTTTGCAATATCTTTCTTGGCTTCATCCATTGAACCGGATACATCCATCACACAAAACATGACTGCTTGAGTTGAAGGTGATGGTACACGAACGCGAAAGTTATAGCGTAGATCAATGGTATCGATAAATGGCACTGTTTGAATTTTCTTTCTTAGATACTCAACTCTCTTCTTTAAACTTATTAATGCTTCAGCATCTGGAACGGGTTGTGCTTGTAGTTGTTCAAGTTCTTCTTCCGCTTCTCTTAATTGCTTTTTATAAGGGGAGGCCAAAGCAACTCGACGTCCAGTTGCTTGTTTCATCGAACGAAGAACATTAATATTGTTCGGGATGCCGCTGGTAGTTACTCCCGCCCTTACAGTTTTGAAGGTGCTAATACGTGCCAATTCTTTTTTAACTAAGTCCGGCAATTCCAGATCTTCAAAATATAGGTCCAAGAATTCTTCTCGAGATAATTCAAAAACAAAATTATCCTCACCTTCACCGCTGTCACTGGCTTCAGAACCATCGCCGCCACTCCCAGAACCGCCACTGGGCCTTCTTATTCGATCGCCGGTAATAAAATTATCATTACCTGGTAATACACGTTCAATGTGTCCGCCTTGACCTCGATGAAACCTAGGTTCAGAAATGTCTTTGGCTGGAATGGTAATTTGTTCGCCTTGGTCAATTTCGGTAATACTTCGTTTGCCAACGGCATCAGAGACAGCCCGTTTGATCTGATTTTTATAGCGGCGAAGGAAGCGTTGGCGATTAACCGTACTTTTTTTCCCCGCATTTTGTCGTCTATCAATCAATTGCGACATAATTTAGCCCCACATAAAATATTCTGTACCTATTTGTAGTTAGGGCGAAAGCAAACGCCTTAGCTCAAAGAAGCGTTTATCATAGGTCCCGGGTTACAGCATCCGCGTTCACCTAAACTACAAATAGCCAGTATTTCTCTCATAGGTATGAGAGAACCGTTTTTATTATTGTGACTTACGTACTCGCAAATACCATTCACAAAGCAAGCGTACTTGTTTGCGTGTGTAACCTTTATCGATCATTCGAGAAATAAATTCTTCATGTTTTTTCTTATCATCTTCAGATGCTTTGGCATTGAAAGAAATAACGGGTAATAAATCTTCCGTATTGGTGAACATCTTTTTCTCGATCACAGATCTTAGTTTTTCATAACTGTTCCACACAGGATTTTTGCCTCGGTTATTAGCACGAGCGCGCAAAACAAAATTCACCACCTCATTACGAAAATCTTTGGGATTTGATATTCCTGCGGGTTTTTCTATTTTTTCTAGTTCTTGGTTTAATAAAGCACGGTCAAAAATTTCACCAGTATCTGGATCTCGATAATCTTGGTCTTGAATCCAGAAATCAGCATAGGTTATGTAGCGGTCAAAGATATTTTGACCATATTCAGAATAGGATTCCAGGTACGCTGTTTGAATTTCCTTGCCAATAAACTCAACATACTTGGGTGCCATATATTCTTTGATAAATGCCAAGTAAGATTCTTGTACCTCTTGCGGAAACTGTTCTTGTTCAATCTGACGCTCTAGAACATACATTAAATGTACGGGGTTCGCTGCTACTTCACTATGATCAAAATTAAACACTTTAGATAGAATTTTGAAAGCAAAGCGGGTGGACACACCACTCATTCCTTCATCGACACCGGCAAAGTCACGGTATTCCTGATATGATTTTGCTTTCGGGTCGGTATCTTTTAAACTTTCGCCATTATACACGCGCATTTTGGAGTAAATGCTGGAGTTTTGTGGCTCTTTTAAACGGGTTAAGACTGAAAATTGCGCCAACATGTCCAAAGTGCCGGGGGCGCATTGTGCATGAGTCAGCGAACTATTATCAATCAGTTTTTGGTAAATTCTAATTTCTTCAGAAACGCGCAGACAATAAGGCACTTTGACTATGTTAATACGGTCTATAAATGCTTCATTGTTTTTATTGTTTCTGAATGTTTGCCATTCTGATTCATTCGAATGCGCTAAAATAATTCCTTCGAATGGGATGGAAGATAATCCTTCAGTGGCATTGTAATTGCCTTCTTGAGTCGCAGTTAATAGTGGATGTAACACTTTGATTGGTGCTTTAAACATTTCAACAAACTCTAGAAGACCGCGGTTTGCTCGGCATAAGCCACCAGAATAACTGTATGCATCAGGATCATCCTGAGAAAACTCTTCTAATTTACGAATATCAACTTTACCTACTAATGAAGAAATATCCTGATTGTTTTCATCGCCTGGTTCTGTCTTGGCAACGGCAATCTGTTTTAAACGAGAGGGTTTGACTTTAACTACCCTAAATTTACTGATATCTCCATTATATTCATGTAAGCGTTTAACGGCCCATGGTGACATTAAATATCGTAAGTAGCGGGAGGGAATTCCGAAACGTTCTTGGAGTAATTCAGCATCTTCTATTGGATTAAATAAAGACAAGGGAGATTCAAATACTGGGGAACCTTTAATGGCATAAAAGGGTGTTTTTTCCATTAAATCTTTTAATTTTTCAGCGATAGAAGATTTACCACCACCAACCGGTCCTAAGAGATAAAGTACTTGTTTGGTTTCTTCCAGTCCCTGGGCTGCATGTTTTAGGAAACCAACAATCTGCTCAATAGGCTCTTCCATGCCGTAAAAATCTTCAAATACAGTATAACGAGGGATGATTTTATTGGAAAAAATCCTTGATAAAACAGGATCATGGCGTGTATCAATCATCTCTGGTTCGCCTATAGCCATTAATAAGCGCTCCGCTGGATTAGCATAAGCAGACGGGTCATTTTTACACAACTCCAGGTATTCTTCCAAACTCATCTCTTCTTCTTTGTTATCTACAAAGCGTTTGGTATAACCAGTTAAAAAGTCTTGAGTGTTCATATGCCATCCCCTTTTATCCTTATATAAGGATATATTTGTGTTTCTTTACATTTACATTTATTGCATTTTACGGGTAAATGCAATAATGAATTTTCAGCTAACTTCGTTCTATTTATAAAGATTGACCTGAGAAGTTACCCCTTTATAATCATTATAGGCTAAACTAAGAAAATTGTTATATAACTCAATAAACTTAATCGCATTTTGCGTAGGATGTAATGATCATGCCTAACACTACCGTTTATTTAAAAAACTACCAGCCCCCTTTTTTTACAGTAGAGACTGTAAATTTAAATTTTGACTTGTATGATGATCATGCTTTGGTTAATAGTGAACTTAAGTTAATCCGTCAACATAAAGGTCCTTTGCACCTATATGGAGATGAGTTGGAATTGATAAGCGTGCATATGAATGGCCAAAAGCTGGAACCATCCGCTTATACCCTCGATGATGATGGGCTAATTATCGAAAATTGTCCCGATGAACTGATATTAAATATTGTAACGCGGATTTATCCTCAAAATAACACCCAATTATCAGGGCTTTATCGCTCCAATCATCTATTTTGTACGCAGTGCGAGGCAGAAGGATTTCGACGCATCACTTATTTTCTTGATCGACCTGATGTTTTGGCTACTTATACAACACGTATTTCTGCAGATAAAAAGCAATATCCTATCTTATTATCCAATGGTAATTTAATTGAATCTGGCGCCACTAACGATGGGCGCCATTGGGTAGTTTGGAATGATCCCTTTAAAAAACCATCGTATTTATTTGCTTTAGTCGCAGGAGATTTGGCTTGTGTTCAGGATAGGTTTACTACTTGTTCGGGTCGTACTATTGACTTACGTATTTACGTTGAACCTGGAAATGAAGATAAATGTGGTCATGCGATGGAGTCTTTGAAAAAATCCATGCGCTGGGATGAAGAAGTTTATGGTCGTGAATATGATCTGGATATTTTTATGATCGTAGCGGTTAGTGACTTCAATATGGGGGCCATGGAAAATAAGGGATTAAATATTTTTAACTCCAAGTATATTCTTGCGCGCCCTGATACCGCAACAGATCAAGATTTTGCAGATGTCGAGGGTGTGGTGGCCCATGAATACTTTCATAATTGGACCGGTAATCGAGTGACTTGCCGTGATTGGTTTCAGCTAAGTTTGAAAGAAGGACTAACGGTATTTAGGGATCAGGAATTTTCCCGGGATATGAATTCACGAGATGTGAATCGCATTATGGATGTCAGGGTATTACGAAGTGCTCAATTTCCCGAGGATGCAGGAGCAATGGCACATCCTGTGCGACCCGAGTCTTATCAGGAAATAAATAATTTTTATACGGCAACCGTTTATAACAAAGGGGCTGAAGTCATCCGTATGCAGCATACGCTGCTGGGCAAGGTGGGCTTTCGTCATGGCATGGACTTATATTTTAAACGTCATGATGGTCAAGCTGTCACTATCGATGATTTTGTAGCTGCAATGGAAGAAAGCAATCAGATCGATTTAACTCAATTTAAACGCTGGTATAGCCAGGCAGGAACTCCCGAAGTAACCGTTACTAGTGAGTATGCACAAGGTCAACTGACCTTAAAAATGAAACAAAGTTGTCCTTCAACTCCTGAATGCAATGATAAAAAACCATTTCATATCCCCATTAAAATTGCCTTATTTGACACTAATGGACATCAAATGTCGGTGGGGCACGATATTTTGGAGTTAAAGGAAGTGGAGCAAAGTTTCACTTTTACTGGCTTGAATGAAAAACCGGTCATCTCGTTATTACGCGAGTTTTCTGCCCCGATTAAATTGAAACACGATTTGAGTCAGGACGAGTTGCTCTTTTTATTGCGCCATGAAGTAGATGGTTATGCTAAATGGGATGCAGCACAAAATCTTATTTTGAATTGCATTAAGGAATGCTTGAATCAACCATCGAGTCAATGGAACATTCCATCTGATTTAATTTCTGCGTTTCAACATGTATTACTTGATGATTCACTTGATGCTGATCTTCGCGCAGAATTGCTAACTCCTCCAGGATTTGAGGATATTGCTACACGATTAGAAAGTGTGGATGTGAGTGCTGTAGAAAATGTCCGTGATTTTTTCCACCAGCAATTGGGTTGGTATTTGTATGAAGCGGCTCATTCTCTCTATGGGCAGTTATGGGAAATTGAGGATCATCGTATGAATGGTCCGGCATATGGACGTAGAAAATTGCGCAATGTTTGCTTATGGCTCATGATGAAAGCTAAGGAAGTTTCAACTTTAGACCTATGCCAACAGCAATTTATGGCTGCACAGACTATGACCGATCAAATTGCCAGTTTTTCCTTATTAGTTAATTGCACGAATCAAGGCTTACGAGAACAAGCAATTGATGATTTTTATAAGCAATGGTCTAAAAATGATTTGGTTTTGGATAAGTGGTTTGCTATCCAAGCGACCTGTGAGTTACCGGAAACGTTAACTCATGTGAACGTGTTATTAAAACACCCTGCATTTTGCATTAAGAACCCAAATAAAGTTCGTGCCCTAATCGGCGCATTTTGTATGGGAAATCCGCGTAATTTTCATGCTTTAGATGGAAGTGGTTATTCCTTTTTAGCTGAAATGTTAGTGACCTTAGATAAAATTAACCCGCAAATTGCAGCCCGTTTGGCTAATCCATTCACTCGGTGGAAGCGCTACGATAAAGCGAGACAGGCTTTGATGCGCAATCACTTAGAACAGTTGGCTAAGTTGGAATTATCACGCGATTTGGCGGAAGTAGTTTCTAAAAGTTTGATGGTAAGTTAACGAGTAATTTATAGCCTGGGTTACGGTTTCGTCTAACCCAGGCTACAATGTACATTAATCGTATGGTTAGAGTTCTATTTTAGAGTTTTCAGCTGGAAGTGAATTTAAATCATTGCAAAAATTACTAGGTTTTAACGTGTAATACAGACCTAAACCCACTTCACATAAAAAAATAAACAGCACAAGTACACCGAATAAGACACAAAGCATTTGTTTATTCTTTTTCTTTTTTTCATGGATCTTATCGAGAAGGGTTTCATTGCTGTGAAACAAACGGTCGCTGATTATTTTAATGACGGACGCTACAATTGCATCATGGCACTGATGATTTTCCAAAGCATGTAATTTGCTGATAGACGTTTGTAATACAACGGTTGTTTCCATTGCAATTACCGTCAGGGCACACGTGCGGTTTTGAATAACCCTCATTTCATCAATGGTTTCTCCAGCAGTCAGAGTCCCTATCAATTCAGAAGCAGAAGTTTTATTTTCTTTTTTATAAAGTCCAACAGTCCCGGAAACAATAATGAAAAAATCATCATTTAGCTCACCTTCTTTAAGCAAAACACTGCTTTTTCCAAAGGTAGATCGTGATGAAATCCCCATAAATGCTTGATAGTTTTCCTCGGATAAAGAGTTTAATAAGGGACTGTTTTTTAGAATATGTTTCTCATTTTCGGAAAAGTCGCTCATTGAATTTTCCTTAACTCAATAGAGTATTTTATTACGCTCCTTTGTTTCTCAATCATTGGAAGGGATTTGATAGACAAAAAAGCTCGGTTACTTTAATTATTTGTAGAGAGATGAATTTTTTTCAAGAAAAATTAAATTTTGTACTATTTTATTGGAAATACGACTCGCTCCTTGATAATTTGTCTGATAAACGTTTATCGATAAGTTTTTATTGTAAAAGTATGAGTAACAAGGCAACAAATTAAACAGATTAGGAGTGTAAAATGTCTCAGCGTTTTGCAGTTATGGGTAATCCCATTGCGCATAGTTTATCTCCGATAATTCATCAGTGCTTTGCCAAACAGCTGGATGTGCAATTGACCTATGAAAAAATTAAGGCTGATGATTCATCTTTTGAACAACAAGTATCTGAATTTTTTACTCTAGGAGGCAAGGGACTTAATGTTACTTTGCCATTCAAGCAGAGAGCTTTTGCGATGGCGCAACAATGTAGCTTACGTTGTACAAATGCTGGAGCTGCAAATACGTTATGGATGGAAGCAAATCAATTGCATGCGGACAATACCGATGGTGTTGGGATTATTCGTGATTTGCATCGCTATATCTCATTGTATGACAAAAGGGTATTAATATTAGGGGCTGGAGGAGCTGCTCGTGGAATAGTTTATCCTCTATTAGAATATCATCCAGCGGAGCTTATCATCGCTAATCGAACTTTAGCTAAAGCGAAAGACTTCCAACAAGCTTTCCCGCAAACAAAATGTTTGAGTCTCAATGAGGTGGAAGGACCATTTGATTTGGTGATTAATGCAACTTCTGCCAGTTTGGCGGGCGAGTTTGTGGCGTTACCTACAGAATGTATGTCAGCAAAACCATTTTGTTATGATCTGTCTTATAAACAAAACAATATTACGGCTTTTGTCCAATATGCTCGTGATTTTGGCTGTGAGGCAGTGGATGGTTTAGGCATGTTAGTAGAACAAGCTGCTGAATCCTTTTTTATTTGGCACGGAATGATGCCCGAAACTGAAGAAGTCCTGACCTTATTGCGTACTCCAGGATAACTTGAAGATTAACCCCGGATGTGCTGCATCAGGGGTCTGCTTCGTAATTGAGGAAATTACTCAAAAAAGGCCATAACTTCTTTGGCATTATTGATGGTGTCTTGAAAACCTAGCTCAAGCAAATCGCGCGTGTAGTCCCGTTCAAAAAGAACAAAACTTAACAGATCACCAGAATGTTTTTTCTCTCCTAAAATATTGAGGAGGTAACGGAGCAAAGTAGGAAGCGCTTTAAAATGGTTTTGTGCTAAAGGAGCTAAATCTTTACTTGGACGTAAATGTAAGGTCGTAATCGGCCGCCATGGAGAGCGACGCTTTTTCCACATCCCCAGTAACATCGCAATTTCATTCATTCGATTGACCATTTCAATATCACGGTCAAGATTGTCCAAAAACAGCGCATTGAGCATGTTCCCAAAAATATGCGAAAAAGGAATGTCATCATGATTACGTAACGTTTCCTGCTCAACAAAGGTAGGCAGGGCTCGGGTTCCTAAAATTAGAATTTTATCAACTTCAAAACGTATAGAGCCTCGAAGTGGCGCAGCCAGACCCACGCTACCGTCACCGTAGTGAAAACCGTCGAGTAACACTGTGGGAAAAAATAAAGGTAAGGCACTCGATGCTAAAATATGCTCAGCCTGGAAACTAACACGTTTGCTACCGTGTCGTGGATAATTCCAGTCCATAAATTCAGGATTATTGTGTTCGTAAAAAGAAATAGTCTGGCGAGTTTCGTAACAATTACTGATTATTTCTAGAGTATCGAGATAGCCTCCACTTATATTTTGTGCAATTTTATTGAAATCAAGGCCATCTGTTATCATCTCTTTCAGAGGTGTTGTATCAAGTAAATGCGCCGCTTGCCGTTGCTTAATCATCATTGTGCTCATATTGCGCATCACTGATTTACTTAATGCAAAGTTACTGGCTCTATAGACGTGTTGGCAATGAATTTCACTCCAAATAGTCTCGAGTTTATCAAGTGCCGTTGGAAAGTCATCGGCATTTTCCGCAAGCACTGCTGCATTCATACTTCCCACGCTTACGCCGCTGACCATTTCGAAGGGTAAAGTTTTAACTTGTAATATGTGGCCAATGGCTTTCAAAACACCGGCTTGATAAGCGCCTCGAGCACCACCACCTGCCAAATAAAGGGCTTTTTTAGACATAATGATTTTTTTTATCGCATTTATTTAGTCTCTATGAGGAAATATAGTTGAGTTTATACTGGATTAGCAAGTTCTCGTTTATATTGGAAAAAAAATTACCAAAAACGTGGTGAAATAGTATATTATGTTGTCCTGAACAAAATGTATAATTGGTGGTCACGTTGAGAGAATTTGAGATTACTAATGCTCTATTCGAGGCAACTGTAGTCCTTGAAGAAATACAACGCCCAATTGATTATGGGGTCGAACTCTCATTCTCTAAGGCAGATCCTGAAAAAGTCTTAAAGAAAGTATTATTTTTATCGCAACTTATCAAAACCACAGGTGGTTCAGGAAAGGCAATAATGCAGATTAGTTCTTCTATAAGAACTTTTAATAATATTGCTCCTACTGACTCATTGAAGCTTGGATTAGGTATCGGTTCAATTGCTTTTGCAGTATTGGATTTTCTTCTTATCCCTTTTATTTATCTTACCTGTTACCTATTAGGTGAAAAAATTCCTGCTGATAGGAACAATAATGCGAAGTGGTTTGCTTCTGCAGTATTGTTAGCACTGACGATCACTTCGATAGCTGTTCCTCCTATTGCATTAGCAATTGGCTTTACTTCATCGTCAATAGCATTTCTTTTAAGCATATTTTTATTAGGTAGAACAATCCAGGAACGTTGGCGTTTGGGTAAAGAACGAAGAGCAACTAGAAAATTAATTGTCGAGGCTGAAGAGAAAATAAAATTGATTCAGACAGAAGCAATAACGCTGAGAAATGCATTAAGTGATGGAATTAATGAACAGGAGCTTATCTTTTTATGTGACCAGATTTCATCGTTACAAGCTCGTTTTAATCCAAAAAAAGATCATCTGATTAAACTTAAGTTAAAAGAGTTGGATTTGAACAACAAAATAAAAAATGCAGGATTTGTACAAATCATGGATAAGGGAGTTGGTTTTAGTTTGTCTGCATTGGCTTTAATCGGCTTAATTGTGTCCTTATATTTTCCGCTGGTAGGATTGGGGATATTAACCGCAGTATCCGTCATTTCACTTGCATACCTTGTAGCGCGATTGATTGTACCGATTATACAATTAGGAAAATGGGTAGTTAACAAAATTAGCTCTTTAGTTAGCGATAGCGTCGATGATTTAACGCAAACGTATAAGCCTAAGGAAGAGTACTCAACCGATTTGATGTTAGGATGTTTTTTTGGGGGGGGGAAAGAGGCAAATGAGTCCGCGCAAAATGTATCTAAAGACGATGCGGATTTATCATTCAAAAGTACAAGTCCACTATTTCAGCCTATGAAAAGTTCGCTAAATAAAGTCGAAAAGGAAAATCGATTAGTTCTGAATTAAATCTATTCATCTTAAACTTGATTTTCACAGCACGAGATAAGTACCTATTAATAAATAGCTTTTTCTTTTATCATGAGATTTTGGAGACACTTATTTTTAATCCGAAGTTCATTGCAAAAAACTAAAAACTCCTTTAACTTAAAAATTTACCCCCCAAAAGGAAAAACTCATGGTGAATATACTTCGCGAGCAACCCCGTGCATTTCACATGATTTTTATGTTGGAATTATGGGAGCGGTTTGGGTTTTACACTGTGCAAGGGATTTTAACTTTATTTTTTATTCGCTATTTGGGTTACAGCGATATGGTTTCTTATTATACCTTTGGTGCCTATTCAGCTTTAGTTTACGGTATGGTAGTTATTGGTGGGTATTTAGGGGATAGAGTATTAGGCACCAAACGTACCATTGTTCTGGGGCTTATTGTTTTGGCAGCAGGTTATTTTTCTTTGGCACTTACTGATAAAGAGCATGTATTTTTTGCACTGGGTTTAATTTGTGTTGGAAATGGCTTGTTTAAAGCAAATCCATCGAATTTACTCGCTAAGTGTTATGAGGAAAATGATCCGCGTTTGCATGGTGGTTTTACCTTGTACTATATGGCAATCAATTTGGGAAGTATGATTGCATTATTTGCTGGCCCAGCAATTTCAAGTCGTTATGGTTATTCTTATGCTTATTTGATGAGTGCGATTGGTTTATTAATTGGTTTGGCAAATTATTGGCTTCAACATCAATTTGTTGCTCATATCAATACTGATGCGGACAAACGAAGAATTTCGTTTGTCCACTGGTTGTTGATATTGATTGGGATAGTCTGTCTCACCGAGGGGTCTGCTTATTTATTACAACATGTGATGCTTACAAAAAATTTGTTCTGGTTTATTACCATTGTGGTAATCGCTTATTACTTATTCATGATTCGTAATGAAAGCAAAATGATTAAGATGCGTATGTTGGTTGCTTTGGCCTTGATGTTAGAAGCCATCATTTTCTTTACTTTGTATCAACAAATGCCAACATCTTTAAATTTGTTTGCAGTGCATAATGTAATTCCCGTTTTCTTTGGAATTACGATTGATGCCCAAAGCTTCCAAGCGCTAAATCCTATTTGGATTGTATTGATGAGTCCTGTTTTGGCCTATTTTTATAGTTTCCTTCATAGAAAAGGCATAGAGTTTTCTATTCCTTATAAATTTTCTTTAGGAATGACGATGTGCGGAATTAGTTTTTTAATGCTCTTTTTTGCGCGCTATTTTTACACCGATCAGGGGATGGTCTCTTCTTGGTGGTTAATTATTAGCTATCTATTTCAAAGTATTGGTGAATTATTGGTATCAGCACTGGGGGTGGCTATGGTTGCAGAATTGGTACCTCCCCAAATTGCTGGATTTGTGATGGGGATGTGGTTTTTAACCTCTGCAATCGCCGGATTTATTGGTGCTACCGTCGCATCCTATACCGCACTCCCTGAGCAAATTAAACCTGGAGTCGGCTCATTAATGATTTATACTCATGTATTTGCTTGTATCGGTATTGTCACCCTAATTATTGCTTTCCTTATGTGGTTATTGTCACCACGACTAAGTCGTTATATTTCAGGAAAAAAAACAGACGTGCAGCAAGAGGCAAAAGAGGCTGAATACTCTGTATCTAAATGTTTTATGATTCAGTCAGGATTTGAACAACATTAAGAGACAGGATTTTTAGAATTCGTATTTCATTTAAGTCTTAGTTATTGAAGATGCGTCAACCTAAATCCGTACAGAATTTAGGTTGACGAAATTTATTTACCTCCAGTGACCGCGACCCCCTCGCCAACCACCGTGCCAACCAGTTCGATGCCAATTGCCATGCCAGCCTCTGTTCCAGCTACGACCACCCCAATAGCCCAAACCTATACCCCCCAGTCCTAAGCCCAAACCAGAATAATAGTAACGTCCAGGGTAATAATAACGACTAGGGTAATATCCTGAATAATAATAGTTGTTTGGATAATAGCCTGAATAGTAGTAGCCATTATTGGGATTTGCAGTGACATAACAACCACTTAAAAAAAGTGTAGGTACAAACACTAATACTGCGATAATAATTTTTTTCATGTTCGCTTCCTTACTCAATGTTCGCACATTAATTATACGATATGAATATAAATTGATCAAAAAGAATTTCAATTGCAAATGGCATCGGGTAAGTTGTTTATTTATTAAGACATTTTTTAAGATGGCTTGGATAAACTATGTTCATCTCGGAGAGTTCTATTGTACTATGCAGTGTAATTATGGAGTAAAGTTGAAAGCAGTTACGAAAAATGAGTATCCCAATCAATCTGCATTCTCAAAAATTAATAAAGAAATATTTATCAGAGGCTCAAGTTCACTCACGTGAGCTTAGAACTATTGCTACATCTGGTGATCTTCTGACGTTGATATCTTGGTTAAATAAAGAGCCCAAATACCCCAGGAAATCAAAGGAACAACACCAAAAAATTGAGTTTATTCTTGTATCATTACGAACGGCATTAATGCAGGATTTATTTCTTGCTATGAAAGGGGATGATGTTAAGCTTCCTCAAAAAGAGGAGCATAATACTCCGATCGACAAAATTAAATTCACTTTGCTCACTATGGCAGGTATTTTGGTCGCAGCATGCCAGGGATTTGATGGCATTGTGACGATGTTGAGTATTTTCAACCTATCTTCCTCAATGATTCTTGCCGCTGGATTTGCATTCTCCTTTCTTTCCGTAATTGTTTTTTGTGGATTTGACTTAGTAAAAGTCTCGAAAGCTTTTGGAGTTAAACTTAGTGAAGCCTATAAGTTATTAGATGCATACTTTTTGCAATTAAAAATGATTAAATCCATTAGAAAAAAAATAAATGAATATTCACTTTCAGATTTATCTCCAGACAATTTAAAACAACTGGAATACATCATTTCTATGCTGGAAAATCGTTTTACTTTTCTCACTGAAGAAAGTAAGCAATTTGAGTTGGCCCTCACAAGTGAGAACATGAGTATAGCTAAGGCTCTTATTTCGGGCGTTTCGGGGATTTTGTTCTTTGGTGGAGGGTTCTTCGCGGGCCAATCAGTAGCTCTTTTCATGTCTGGTCTTCTAATAAACCCATTAACTCCTGCTTTTTGGCCTGTAATACTTTTTAGTGCCTTGGTTGGATTAGCGGCATTTAGCATTTATTGGTATGTTGAGCGTCCTGGACTGGACAAATTAGTAAGCAGTTGGTTTGGTCTAAATGAAGAGAATATCCAGAAATTATGTGATAAGAGTTTAATAAATAGAGAAATTCATAAATTAGAGCGTCTAAAAACAAAAGTTATTGATGCTGCTCGATTAGCTAAGAGATTAACTCAAGCTGGAGGGCACATGGATGTTGATGAGGAACTGGTTATTGATGATTCTGTTCATGAGCGAATTGCTATCGATATACGAACCAGTGGAAATTATTATTCTTTTCTTAAACCCCAGGAGCCTTCCGCCGTACGACCGAAAATTTCTTGTGAGCAGGAACATATAGATCCGTCGTGCTGTTTTATGTAATATATAATCGATATAGATAATATTGAATGTGTCGACTTTTTAAAGTTAAATATTCAGGATATCTTTTACAAAGGGGATGGTTATTTTTCGCTGTGCAGCAAGAGATGCGTCATCTAAGCGATTAAGCAAATGATGTAGGTCATGCATATTTCGAGAGCATCTATTCAGCAGGAACTGACCCACACTTTCTGGTAAATCAAATCCTCTTTTTAGTGCATGCAATTTCAAAGTATTAATTTTATCTTCGTCACTTAATTCCATCAATTGAATTACCAAACCCCAACTTAATCTCGAGCGTAAGTCAGCCAGTTGAATCGGAATGGTGGTAGGGGATTGGTTTCCGGAGATGATTAAAATACTTTTTTCCATGTCCTTGATTTTATTATACAAATGGAATAAAGCTTCTTCCCACTCAGGATCTTTGGCTATAACGTCTATATCATCAATACAGATCAGCTCTTGGTCTTCAACGCCCTCTATGGCTTGTGGACCCCATTCTTTGAGAAAAGTCAAAGGGAGATAGATTGCAGATTGAGAATCTATGGCTTGACAACACGCTTGTAATAAATGGGTTTTGCCGCTCCCTGAATTTCCCCAAAGGTAAAGCAATCGGTCTTCTCTATGAGTGAGCATGTGATGTAATTGCTGTTGCAGCAGTTTATTACTTCCCCAATTGAAATCAACAAGGGTTGCCTCATCGTTTAATTTTATCGCTAATGCCAACTGCTTATTCATTATGATGGTTCTTTTTTGGGATACGCTTTTTTGCCCCAAGTCCATATATAATCAATATAAGTAATCGCTGTTGTAAACGTTGTCAAAATGATTAGAACATTGAGCAAATAAGAAGGAAATTCAAAATAAGCTAATTCAAATAAACAGGAAGTAACTAGAATGAGTTGTAATGCAGTATTGATTTTACTGAGCAATGTGGGTTGAAAATCAAGTTTGCGGCGAACAAATTGATACCAGGCAACTACCCCCAAAGAAATTGTTAAATCCCTTAGGAAAACCAAAATGACAAGCCACCAAGGCAACAGACCAATTAAAGCTAAAGAGATAAAGCTGGAAGCAATTAATAATTTATCTGCCAGCGGATCAACAAAAGATCCAAAAAAGCTTTGCCAGTTAAAACTACGGGCTAAAAAGCCATCCAAGCCATCACTTAATCCGGCAAATATAAATAAATAAAAAGCGATAACGTACTCATGACGGTATAAATAAAATAGGAAAGGTGCGATTAGTAATAGACGCAATAAAGTTAGAGCATTTGGTATGTATTTTAGGATCATAGGCCATACGATGATTTAATTACCCTCATTTGCTCAGCACCTTAAATAGGTGAATGGCTTAGAAGGGGATATATGTTTTTGCTAAACTGTAAAGTCTAGTGTATACAATACTCGTAGTTCTGTCACTTATGTTTCTCTTCATTTTTACGATACATAATTAATGTATTGCCAATCATTTGTACGAGTTCGGCTTGTAATTGCTGGCATAATTCATCTGCCATAATAATTCTGTCTTCCCTTTCTGCCCCGTTAATTTTCACTTTTATTAGTTCATGCGAAATTAATGCAATATCCGTTTCCGCAATAACGGCTTCAGTTAATCCTTTCGCTCCAAGAAGCACGACGGGTTTTAAATGATGTGCTTGGGCTTTAAGCGATTTTTTGAGTGCAGTATCCACTGTAATGTTCCTTAAATACACTCCAATAACATAGCTATTTGGAGACTGAATGATAAAATGGTAAATTATTGCACGTTTTGCTGGGAAAAGGTAGTGAAATTCAGTATCATAGGTCAAATTGATACTCTATATAAATTTATGAAGCGTACTAAAAGCAGTAAGCGATGGTTGCAAGAGCACTTTGATGATGTTTATGTTAAGAAAGCACAAGCAGAGGGCTATCGTAGTCGCGCTATATACAAGTTAAAAGAAGTAGACGAGAAAGAGTCTTTGCTCAAACCAGGGATGACTGTAGTTGATCTAGGGGCAGCTCCTGGCGGGTGGACACAGTATGTTTCTGAGCGGTTGCAAGGTCGCGGGCGTATCATTGCCCTCGATATTTTGCCTATGGATGCCTTACCTGATGTGGATTTTATTCTTGGGGATTTTCGGGAAGATGAAGTGCTGCAAAAGTTAAAAGATTTAATCCCAGAACATAGTGTTGACTTGTTATTATCAGATATGGCCCCAAATATGAGTGGTACAACTGCAATTGATATTCCACGAGCGATGTATTTAGTTGAATTGGCTTTTGATTTTGCAGAAAAAATGCTAAAACCAGGAGGTTCCATGCTAATTAAAATCTTTCATGGCGCTGGTTTTGATGATTTAGTAAGACAAGCAAGAGCTTCTTTTGAGAAAGTAGTGATTCGAAAGCCCTCAGCTTCTCGCTCTCGCTCAAAAGAAACCTATTTGCTGGCAAAGGGATACAATTTATAGTAACTTTATGATTTAAGAATTCGATCATAATATAAAAGCTGTACGTCACTAACGAGGTTAATACTTTGAACGACATGGTTAAGAATTTATTTTTATGGCTGATTATAGCGATCGTGCTTGTTTCAGTTTTCAGTAATTTCGGCCCTCGAAACTCGGTTGCTGAGAAGCTCTCTTACAGCCAGTTTTTGAAAGAAGTCGATCAAGGTATGGTTAATTCAGTCACCATTGAGGACGATAAAATCATCAAGGGGATGACTAAAAATAATAAGCGTTTTGTAACGTACATGCCTATGCAAGATAATGCTTTGTTAGGCGAGTTACTAAAAAGTAAAGTCGAAGTAAGCGGCCAAGAAAAACAACAAGAAAGTTTCCTTCTCCATTTATTTATCAATTGGTTCCCAATGCTGCTTTTAATCGGGGTTTGGGTATTTTTTATGCGTCAGATGCAAGGCGGGGGTGGTCGAGGTGCCATGTCTTTTGGCCGTTCGCGTGCACGCTTGCTCGGCGAAGATCAAGTAAAAGTGACTTTTGCTGATGTTGCGGGAGTCGATGAGGCTAAAGAAGAAGTTAAAGAGTTAGTTGACTTCCTTCGGGATCCTACCAAATTCCAAAATCTTGGGGGACGTATTCCCCGGGGTGTATTATTAGTTGGTTCTCCTGGAACAGGTAAAACCCTTTTGGCTCGAGCTGTCGCTGGTGAAGCGAAAGTGCCATTTTTCACTATTTCGGGATCTGATTTTGTTGAAATGTTTGTCGGTGTTGGTGCATCGCGAGTCCGTGATATGTTTGAACAAGCGAAAAAGCATGCTCCTTGTATTATTTTTATCGATGAAATTGATGCAGTAGGTCGTCATCGAGGCGCTGGTCTCGGGGGTGGTCATGACGAGCGTGAGCAAACGTTAAACCAATTGCTTGTAGAAATGGATGGGTTTGAGGGGAGTGAAGGAGTTATTGTTGTTGCAGCTACGAACCGTCCAGATGTTTTAGATCCGGCACTATTGCGCCCAGGTCGTTTTGATCGTCAGGTGGTAGTTCCATTACCGGATATTCGTGGTCGTGAACAAATACTTAGAGTGCATTTGCAAAAAGTTCCAGTAGATAGCAATGTGGACATCATGGCAATTGCTCGGGGAACTCCAGGGTTTTCTGGAGCAGATCTCGCCAATCTAGTGAATGAAGCGGCTTTATTTGCTGCACGTGCAAATAAACGTAAAGTCAATACGAGCGAGTTGGACAAAGCAAAAGATAAAATTATGATGGGAGCTGAACGACGCTCCATGGTGATGGATGATAATGAGAAAAAGTTGACTGCTTATCATGAAGCAGGTCATGCGATTGTTGGTTTATGTGTACCCGAACATGATCCGGTGTACAAAGTCTCTATTATCCCACGTGGGCGTGCTCTTGGTGTAACGATGTTTTTGCCGGAGCAGGATCGCTACAGCCATAGTAAGCGTCGTCTTGAAAGCCAATTATCTAGTTTGTTTGGTGGCCGTATTGCTGAGGAGCTCATTTTTGGTCCTGAAAGCGTGACGACGGGTGCATCTAATGACATCATGCGTTCTACTGAAATAGCGCGTAAAATGGTTACAACTTGGGGACTTTCAACTTTGGGCCCACTTACTTTTGGTGAAGAGGAAGAAGAGGTGTTCTTAGGGCGTTCAATGAATAAACATAAAGAAATGTCAGACAGAACAGCGCAGCAAATTGATGATGAAGTACGTGCGATTATTGACCGAAACTATAAGCGAGCTAAAGAAATTCTGGTCTCAAATATGGATAAATTGCATTTAATGGCACAAAGCTTAATTAAATATGAAACGATAGACCTCAATCAAATAAAAGAAATTATGTCTGGTAAGGAACCTTCGCCACCAGAAGATTGGGATTCGTCTAAGCCTCTGGATGGCGCTGAGGTGAGTAATCACCCATCAGAAAAGCCAACAGAGCATGAGGTTATTGTAAATCCTGCTGAAGAGCACTGAGATTATTAGTGAGAAAAGCAGGTGAATCCAACGCAATTTTCAGGTTGGCTTGAGCTTCAATGCCAACCTTCCTTAGGTAACTCGTTCCACAAGCCTTTAATTATGGGGATATTAAATGTCACTCCAGATTCATTTTCTGATGGTGGCAAATTTTTATCCATTGATAAGGCTTGCGAACATGCCAATGAATTAATAAGTCAAGGTGCTGATTTAATCGATATTGGCGGGCAGTCAACCCGACCAGGTGCACAAGATGTTTCACTCGAAGTGGAGCTGAATCGAGTTATACCTATTATTGAAAAAATCAGGGCTACTTCAGATATTTGTATTTCGATTGATACAAATAAGCCTGAAGTCATGGAAGCTGCTATAAGTGCAGGTGCTAACGTAATTAATGATATTTATGCTTTACGCACTGAAGGGGCTCTTGAAATGGCAGCAAAACTGGCTGTTCCTGTTTGCTTAATGCACATGCAAGGAGAGCCACACACGATGCAACATGCTCCATATTATCCAGATGGTGTACTTTCTGAAGTAACTCGTTTTTTTATGGAACGTATTACTGAGTGTCAGCGTGGAGGCATTAAAAGAAACAATATAATTCTGGATCCAGGATTTGGATTTGGAAAACAAGTACAAGATAATTTGCTCTTGGTAAAGAATCTTGATAGTTTTGCATCATTGGGGATGCCTTTACTTTTAGGGGTATCACGTAAAAGTACTATAGGGACGGTACTTGCTAAAGAGGTGGGTGAGCGTTTGATAGGAAGTATAGCGGCAGCTGTTTATGCAGCACTGAAAGGGGTGGGAATCATCAGAACGCATGATGTAGATGAAACAAATCAAGCGCTGCACATGATTACCATGATTAGTCAGGCCGATGTATATCAGCTCACGCAAGCTAAAATTCTTGATAGAGGTGGTTAAGGATGAGTCAACGTAAATATTTTGGTACTGATGGTATAAGAGGACACGTAGGTTTATCAAATATTAATCCTGAATTTGTGTTGAAGTTGGGTTGGGCAGTAGGCCGAGTACTGGCTAATGGTCATCGCAAAAAAGTAGTGATTGGAAAAGACACAAGAGTTTCGGGTTACATGCTGGAATCTGCTCTGGAGGCGGGTTTATCTGCTGCTGGTGTTGATGTCGCTTTGTTAGGTCCTATGCCCACACCAGCCATTGCTTATTTGACTCAAACACTGAGAGCTAATGCCGGCATTGTGATTAGTGCATCGCACAATCTGTTTGAAGATAATGGAATTAAGTTTTTTTCCTCCGATGGGGGGAAATTACCCGATAGCGTCGAATTAGCAATTGAAGCGGAACTGGAAAAGAAAATGCAAACAGTGCCGTCGCAAAATTTGGGTAAAGCAACACGAATTAATGATGCCAGTGGGCGTTATATCGAATTTTGTAAATCAACAATTCCTTCACTAACACGATTATCCGGTTTAAAAATTGTAGTTGATTGCGCAAACGGTGCAACCTACCATATTGCCCCTAATGTATTTGCTGAATTGGGAGCCCAAGTAATTGCAATTGGTAATCGTCCGGATGGGTTTAATATCAACGAAGATTGTGGTTCAACATCTCCTGAACTGTTAAGACAGAAAGTAATAACTACTGGTGCAGATATTGGTATTGGTCTAGATGGTGATGGAGATCGTGTTGTATTAATCGATTCAGATGGCCGTTTACTTGATGGAGATCAAATCCTTTATATTATCGCTAAAGACAGACATCAACGAGGCGTTTTAAATGGTGGGGTCGTGGGTACGCAAATGAGTAATTATGGCCTGGAAATGGCTATAAAGAGTCTGGGTATCCCATTTGTTAGAACACGCGTAGGGGATCGATACGTTTTAGAGGCTTTACGAGAAAAGGATTGGAAGATTGGTGGCGAAACCTCAGGACATATTGTTTGCCTGGATAAAACTACCACCGGTGATGGGATTGTTGCTGCATTGCAAGTATTGTCAATTATGGTCAAGCAAGGTAAAACCTTACAGCAATTAATTGAAGGAATAAATTTATTACCCCAAAGTTTGATGAATTTAAAAACTAATTATGCCACCTTACTTGCTGAGCATACACAAGTAATCGAAATTGTAAGGGCTTTAGAAACAAGTTTAAAAGGTGAAGGAAGAGTGTTACTCAGACCTTCAGGAACTGAACCCTTATTACGTGTCATGGTAGAAGGCATGGATGAGAGTATAGTCAAACAGCATGCAAAAAAGCTATGCGATGATATTAGTCAAATTGAGAGAAGTTTGGGCGCTCAGCAATAAAGTTAAACGTTTGGTTTTTGTTCTACAGAACCTTTTAATAAAAAAATCGCGATAAGACTACACATCGGCAATGAGTTTGGGTATAGTCCGCAGTTGAAAGCGAGGGGGTGTACTAATGAGACACAAGATAGTTGCGGGCAACTGGAAAATGAATGGTCAGCTGCAGCAAGTGATTCAATTAAGTAATGAACTTAAAGAAGCACTTAATACTATTAATAATGTCCAAGTTATAGTAATGCCTCCAGCTATTTATATTCCACAAGTTAGAGACATACTTGCTGAATGTAAAATTGGCGTAGGTGCCCAGAATGTATATCCGAAGGACTCTGGAGCATACACTGGAGAAATATCTGCGCCTATGTTAAAAGATTTTAACTGTCGCTTTGTTTTGGTGGGACATTCCGAGCGAAGACATTGTTTTCATGAAGATGAAAATTTTGTGGCGCAAAAATTCCACCATGTAAAAGAACATGATATGATACCCGTTCTTTGCGTCGGTGAAACGCTAGTTGAACGTGAAAAAGGGCAGACAGAGCAAGTAATTGCCAAACAATTGCTCGCAGTAAGTCAACAAGACAAAAATTGTTTTCGTGATTGTATTGTAGCTTACGAACCGGTTTGGGCAATTGGCACAGGAAAAACTGCATCACCTGAACAAGCACAGGAAGTACATCAGTTTATTAGAAAGCTGGTTGCAGAGATAAATCATAGCGATGCTGCACGTTTACCCCTTTTATATGGGGGAAGTGTGAATGAAAAAAATGCCAGAGCATTATTTACCATGCCTGATATAGATGGTGGCTTGGTAGGAGGCGCATCGTTGAACGCGAAACAGTTTGTGGAAATTGTGAAATGTATCAATTGATATTAATGATTCATGTAATCGTTGCTGTAGTCTTAATAGGCTTAGTTCTTATCCAACATGGTAAAGGTGCCGATATCGGTGCTGCTTTTGGATCAGGCGCTTCGAATACTTTATTTGGAAGCCAAGGGACAGGTGGATTTTTATTTAAATTAACTGGTGGTTTGGCAATAACCTTTTTTATCACCAGCTTATTGTTATCTTATTTGGTGTCTGTCCAATATCAAAAAGCAGATCAGCAAATAATTCCTCAACAAACTAGTGTACCGGCGAATTCAGTTCCAGTACCTGTTGATAACAGTAATAAGAAATAAATAAACATCCTATCTCCGTGCTTAAGTACAGAGAGAAGATTAGGAAAAGTAAGTAATTACTAATAAAAAGAATATGCCGAAGTGGTGGAATTGGTAGACACGCCGTCTTGAGGGGGCGGTGGCGAAAGCCGTGCCGGTTCGAGTCCGGCCTTCGGCACCATTTTAATCCGTGCAAGGTGAAAAAATGCTATCTCAATATTTACCTGTTCTTATTTTCATAATTATCGGATTGGCATTGGGCGTAGCAATGATAGGGGCTGGTTCCCTTTTGTCAAAGCATAATCCTGATAGCGCTAAGAATTCTCCTTATGAATGTGGATTTGGTGCATTCGAGAGCTCTCATATCCCATTTGATGTTCGTTTTTATTTAGTTGCCATTTTATTTATTATTTTCGATTTGGAAACTGCGTTTTTCTTTCCATGGGCATTAGCATTACGTAAAATTGGTTGGTTTGGTTTTGCTGGAATGATGTTATTTTTAGGATTATTGGTTATCGGTTTTATTTATGAATGGAAACGAGGCGCACTAGAGTGGGAATAATTTAAGTGTGCGCAATAAATTCACTTCTGATTGTTACTTCAAAAGAAGAAAACAAACAGAGGTGGTACCTTTTTTATTAATATTTAACTGCTTAGAGGCTAGCTATGGCGGTTGCAGAATTGCAAAAAAGTGGCTTTGTAACGACTTCAGTCGAGAAACTTCTCGGATGGGCACGTAGTGGTTCTATGTGGCCTATGACTTTTGGATTGGCATGTTGTGCTGTAGAAATGATGCATGTGGGTGCCGCACGTTATGATTTGGACCGGTTCGGAATTATTTTTCGTCCAAGTCCACGACAATCAGACGTAATGATTGTTGCGGGAACCTTGTGCAATAAAATGGCTCCTGCTTTGCGTAAAGTTTATGATCAAATGCCTGACCCTCGTTGGGTTATCTCTATGGGCTCTTGTGCGAACGGCGGTGGGTATTATCATTACTCTTACTCCGTAGTTCGTGGATGTGATCGTATTGTCCCAGTAGATGTATATGTACCAGGTTGCCCGCCAACTGCTGAAGCCCTACTGTATGGCATTATTCAATTGCAGAATAAAATCAGGCACAAAAAAATCCTAGAAGCTTAAGATCATCAAAGGTGCAAATAGATGACAACAAAAAATGATTATTTGGTTGAACAACTCAAACGTGAATTGGCGAATCAATTTAATGATATTAGTGTCGCTTACAATGAAGTAACTCTTGAGTGTGACGTATCAAATTTAAAAGCAATAATGTTGGAACTACGTGATCTGGAAGCTTTTTGTTTTGACCAGCTGATTGATCTTTGCGCCGTGGATTATTTGCTTTATGGTGAGTATGATTGGGAAACAGATTCAGCAACTGAAAGTGGGTTTTCTCGAGGTGTAGAACGCCAAGAAGCAAAAGTTTACGCTCTAAATAAACCTCGTTTTGCTGTAGTTTATCATTTACTCTCAACAAAATTGAATCATCGATTACGTGTCAAGGTATTCCTTGATGAGTCTCATTTAATTGTTCCTTCAGTGCATCATTTGTGGAAAGGCGCGAATTGGTTTGAGCGCGAAGCTTATGATTTATACGGTATTTTATTTGAAGGCCATCCAGACTTAAGACGTATTTTGACTGATTATGGATTTATCGGACATCCATTCCGTAAAGATTTCCCACTCAGTGGTCATGTTGAAATGCGCTATGACGCAAAATTACAAAAGGTCATATACGCTCCAGTAGATATTGAACCCAGAGTTTTGGTGCCCAAGGTTATTCGTAATGATAACCGGTATATTGGTGATAAAAGGGGCGAAGAATGATTGAATTAAAGAATTACACCTTAAACTTTGGTCCACAACATCCTGCAGCACATGGGGTATTACGTTTAGTTCTTGAGCTTGAAGGTGAAACCATCGTTCGTGCCGATCCACATATAGGATTACTGCATAGAGCAACTGAAAAATTAGCAGAAACAAAACCTTATATCCAAAATATTGGTTATATGGATAGACTGGACTACGTGTCCATGATGTGCAATGAGCATGCTTATGTACGTGCAATTGAGAAACTTTTAGGTATCGAAGCGCCAATACGAGCTCAATATATCCGTACAATGTTTGATGAAGTAACGCGTCTTTTAAATCATCTGCTTTGGATGGGAGCTAATGCATTAGATATCGGTGCAATGACCGTATTTTTATATTGCTTCAGAGAGCGTGAAGATTTATTCGATTGCTATGAGGCAGTATCTGGTGCTCGAATGCATGCTACCTATTATAGACCGGGTGGTGTTGCACGGGACTTGCCTGATAGTATGCCTAAGTATAAGGCTTCAAGATGGCATAATGAACGTGAAGTAGAAAAGCTTAATGAGGAACGCAGTGGCAGTCTGTTGGACTTCCTCTGGGCATTTACTGAGCGATTCCCTCATTGTGTTGACGAATATGAAACATTATTAACCGATAATAGAATTTGGAAACAACGTACAGTAGACATTGGTATTGTTTCACCAGAAGAAGCATTGCAATGGGGTTTTACAGGGCCAATGCTTCGTGGTTCTGGAGTAGCGTGGGACTTACGCAAAAAACAGAGTTATGCAGCATATGATCGCGTTGATTTCGATATCCCAGTAGGCAAAACTGGAGATTGTTATGATCGCTATTTGGTTCGTGTTGAAGAGTTAAGGCAATCAAATCGAATTATTAGGCAATGTATCGAATGGCTCAGAGCAAATCCTGGTCCAGTACGTATTGATGATCACAAAATTACACCACCACGCCGCGTAGAAATGAAAGAAGATATGGAATCATTAATCCATCATTTTAAACTGTTTACAGAAGGTTTTTGTTTGCCGCGTGGTGAAGTATATAGTGCCGTTGAGGCTCCTAAAGGTGAGTTTGGCATTTATATGGTATCTGATGGGGCGAATAAACCTTACAGAATGAAAATTCGTGCTCCTGGATTTGCTCATTTGTCGAGCTATGATGCAATGACTAAAGGACATATGATCGCTGATGGTGTCGCGATTTTAGCGAGTCAGGATATAGTATTTGGTGAAATAGATCGTTAATTTTTGATCTGTCAATTTATGATTTTTAAAATGACATTCCAGAAAATTGCAATTTAAATTAATGAAGGTTTAGAAATGTCTGATAATTCAGCAAAAATATTAAATCAGTTGGTGTCAGCTCAGAGAATAAAGGACATCGATCATTGGATAGCAAAATACCCAAAAGATCAAAAGCAATCAGCTGTAATGAGTGCGCTACGAATAGTCCAAGAAGAGCATGGTCACCTGACTACAGAATTAATGGATGCTGTAGCTGATTACCTTGAGATGCCTCCCATTTCAGTATATGAGGTTGCAAGTTTCTATACTATGTACGAACACACACAGATCGGCAGACATTCTGTAAATGTATGTACCAATATTTCTTGTATGCTGCGTGATTCAGCTGCGGTCGTTGAACACTTGGAAAAAAAGTTAGGTATAAAAATAGGTGAAACCACAGATGATGGGCGCTTTACATTACGATCCGTTGAGTGTTTAGGTGCTTGTGTTAATGCACCAATGATGCAGGTGGACAAGGATTATCATGAGAATCTGACTCCTGAATCTATAGATAAAGTGTTGGAACAATACCAATAAAAGATAGAGGTGGTTGCCGTGGTTGAATTAAATCAAGTTTGTTATCGAACATTTCATCTACCAGAGCCTTGGACACTATCTGCTTATGAAAGTGTTGGTGGATATAGTGCATGGAGAAAAATATTAAAAGAGCAAACTTCTCCACAATTAATAATTGATGAATTAAAAACATCTGCCTTACGTGGTCGAGGGGGAGCTGGATTCCCAACTGGATTAAAATGGAGTTTTATGAATCGTAATACTCCAGTACAAAAATACGTAGTTTGTAATTCGGACGAAGGTGAGCCAGGCACGTGTAAGGACCGAGAAATACTTACATTAAATCCACACCAACTAATAGAAGGCATGGCAATTGCTGGATATACCATGGGTGCTACTGTGGGATATAACTACATTCGCGGCGAGTTTTGGTTGCCCTATGAGCGCACAGAAGCCGCATTAAAAGAAGCTTACGAGGCGGGTTTGTTGGGTAAGAATATTTTAGGTTCAGGCATTAACTTCGATTTATATAATCATTTAGGTGCTGGTGCATATATTTGTGGCGAAGAGACTGCATTGCTTAATTCCCTTGAGGGAAAAAAAGGACAACCCAGATTTAAACCCCCATTTCCTGCTAACTATGGTTTATACGGGAAGCCTACAACAATAAATAATACAGAGACTTTTGCCTCTGTTCCAGTCATCATGGAAAAGGGTGGCGAGTGGTTTTTAAAAATAGGCAAACCTAATAATGGCGGGGCTAAATGTTTTAGTGTAAGTGGTCACGTCAATAAGCCCGGAAATTTTGAAATTCCCTTGGGAACACCGTTTAAAACCCTTCTCGAATTAGCCGGTGGGGTTACAAAAGGTCGAAAAATTAAAGCAGTAATTCCCGGAGGTACCTCAATGCCTGTTTTACCTGGTGAGGTAATGATGGGCCTTGATATGGATTATGACAGTATTCAAAAAGCAGGTTCAGGATTAGGTTCTGGGGCTGTGATTATTATGGATGAGACAACCTGTATGGTTGATGCACTATATCGCATTTCCGAGTTTTATATGGATGAGTCCTGTGGACAATGTACCCCATGTCGTGAGGGTACCGGTTGGTTAGTCCGTTTATTACATCGCATCAAGGATGGCCATGGTGAACCTGGAGATGTAGAGAAACTAGTCAATGTTGCGAACAATATCGAAGGACGCACTATTTGTGCATTAGGTGAAGCAGCTGCTTGGCCGGTACAAAGTTTTGTTAAGCATTTCCGCGATGAATTTGAATATTTCGTGAAGCATAAACGCTCAATCGTCGCAGCATAATTAAAAGGTTTGACCCATGACTACTACTATTGAAATCGACGGTAAAACATTTGAAGCAGAAAACGGCAAAATGATCATTGAAGTTGCCGATGAAGCGGGGATTCATATCCCACGTTTTTGTTACCATAAAAAATTATCTGTGGCGGCAAACTGTCGCATGTGCTTAGTTGAAGTTGAAAATGGCCGTAAGCCAGTTCCTGCTTGTGCAACTCCAATTACCAACGGCATGAAGGTATTTACTAAATCGAAGGAAGCGCTACATTCACAAAAAGTAGTTATGGAATTCCTTCTTATTAACCATCCGCTCGACTGTCCAATTTGCGATCAGGGTGGAGAATGCGAATTACAAGACATATCCATGGGTTATGGGGAAGATGAATCCCACTATACAGAAAACAAACGTTCAGTGGATGATGATAATTTAGGTACACTGATTTCAACTGAAATGACCCGTTGTATTCATTGTACGCGTTGTGTCCGCTTTGGTGAAGAAATTGCTGGACTGAGAGAGTTAGGTGCGACTGGCCGTGGTGAGCACATGCAAATTGGGACGTATGTGCAACACAGCATGAAGTCAGAAGTATCCGGTAACATTATTGATTTATGTCCGGTTGGGGCATTAACTTCAAAACCCTACCGCTTTACCGCTAGAGCATGGGAACTAACCCAGCATGATGGTGTTGCACCACATGATTGCCTCGGTTCAAATATCTATCTACATACACGTCGAAATCAGTTAATGCGTGTTGTTCCTAAAGAGAATGAAACAATTAACGAAACCTGGTTGGCTGACAGAGATCGATTTAGCTATTTAGGATTAAATAGTCCGTTAAGAGCAAGTCAACCACAGATTAAGCGCAATGGACAATGGGAAGTTGTGGATTGGGAGACTGCATTAAAATTTACAGCAGAAGGGCTAGCTCGAGTTATAAAGCAAAATGGTGCTGAGCAAGTTGCGGCTTTTGCCTCAAGTTCTTCTACATTAGAAGAGCTGTATTTATTGCAAAAATTAATGCGTGAAATTGGTGTCCATAATATCGACCACAGATTGCAACAGGTAGATTTTAGAGATCAAGAAAATCAAGCAACTACTCCTATAAGTTCCTTGCCATATGCCGAAGTAGAGCATCAAAATGCCATAGTCCTGATCGGATGTAATGTTGATCGTGAAGTTCCTCTAGCAGGAGTTCGGGTTCGTAAGGCGTTCCGTAATGGAGCAAAAATTTATGCTATAAATCCTGTAGATTTTGAATATCGTTTTGATCTTGAAGAGCGCTTCATTGTTTCACCTTTAGAAATGCCAATGCAACTTGCCAAGCTTGCTTTAGCACTGACTAGTGACATTAAAACTTTACCCGCAGAAGTGCAAAAATTATTAATAGGTCTTGAGTTGGATAAAGCAACTCAACGAGTTGCCAAAGCATTAAAAGAAGAAAAAGCATGTTTAATTACTGGTGCCCTTTGTGAAAATCATCCTGACGCAGCTTTATTACGTACCTTAATGTTCCATATTGAAAAATTAAGTGGAGCTAAAGTATTGCGCCTGACTCATGGGGCAAACTCTGCTGGTGCTTGGATCGCAGGAATGGTGCCGCATCGAACAACTGCAGGCAAATCAGACTCAACACCAGGAATGGATGTACAAGCAGCTCTAAATGCCAAACTCAAAGCATATTTCTTAATGGGAGTAGAACCTGGTTTTGATTTTGCAAATCCTTATGGTGCAAGACAATCAATGCTCGGCGCAGAATTTGTTGTATTAATGTCTGCTTTCAATCATGAGTCAATGCTCGATTATGCAGATGTGATTTTACCAATAGCCCCATATGCTGAAACGTCAGGAACCTACATTAATGTTGATAATACATGGCAAACAGTAAAAGGCGCGTTATCGCCTCACGGAGAAGCTCGACCAGCCTGGAAAGTATTGAGGGTTCTTGCTAATTTACTGCATTGTGAAGGTTTTGAATATTTATCGACTGAAGATATTCTGTCAGAAATTAAAAATAGTGTTGCAATCACTATGGAGCAAGAATATAAGCCTTATTATCCTGAGAGCCTGCCTCTAATTAATCAATCATTAATTCGTGTTGGTGAGTGGCCACTTTATCGTAGCGATGCAATTGTTAGGAATGCCAAAGAGTTACAATTATGCGCTGCGGCGGAAGTAGCATGTATACGTATTAATCCTACAACAGCTGATCGATTGAAATTAGAAGATGTTGCTACTGTATCTCAGGGAGATATTGAGATAACATTGCCGCTTAAACGTGATGAACGCATTGCGGCAGATGTTGTATGGGTAGCAAACGCGATGCCTGAAACCGTGGATTTGGGCCATTCATTTGCTGCAATAACTATTAAGCGCTAGGCAGGTAAAAAAATGCTGCAAGATATTAGCATATTAATTTGGGTCATCATTAAAATATTAGTAATCGTAGTCCCATTACTATTATGTGTTGCATATTTAATCTATGCAGAGCGTAAAGTTATTGGATATATACAAGTCCGTATAGGACCCAACCGTGTGGGTGTACGCGGGTTGCTTCAACCTATAGCGGATTTGATTAAACTAATTACTAAAGAAATTATTATCCCTACCCGCTCGAATAAATACCTTTTTATAGCTGCTCCGTTATTCGCTTTAGTTCCTGCTTTGGCAGGCTGGGCGGTAATTCCTTTTCAGGAAGGAATGGTTTTAGCAAACATTAATGCAGGGGTTCTTTATATTTTTGCAATGAGTTCTCTTGGAGTTTATGGAGTGCTCATCGCAGGATGGGCATCCAACTCCAAATACGCAATGTTTGGTGCATTAAGAAGTACAGCACAAACCGTATCCTATGAAATTGCAATGGGGTTTGCGTTGGTGGGAGTGCTGTTGGCTGCTGGAAGTATGAACCTTACAGAGATTGTGAACTCACAAAGAGGCGGAATTTTACATTGGTGGTTTGTTCCTCTCCTTCCTCTGTTTTTCGTATTTTGGATTGCAGGCATTGCTGAAACCAACCGAGCACCATTCGACTTGGCCGAAGGGGAATCCGAGATTGTTGCTGGCTTCCATGTGGAATATTCAGGAATAGGCTTCGCATTATTTTTCTTATCAGAATATGCGAGTATGATTCTTATCTCTATACTGCTCAGTATCCTGTTTCTGGGTGGGTGGATGTCGCCATTTGAAGGTATTCCATTTTTAGAAAATATATTTTTTATTGTACCCGGGTTTGTTTGGTTAATCGTGAAAGTCTGCTTTTTCCTATATGTATATTTATGGATAAGAGCCACTTTTCCTCGTTATCGTTATGACCAGCTTATGCGTTTAGGTTGGAAGGTACTTATTCCGGTCACCATTGTTTGGATTATTGTAACTGCGCTAATGGTTGTTACACATGTTAAACCTTGGTTTTAATGATTAATAGAGAAGCCGATGAAAAAAGCATATCAATTTATTAGATACTACGTACGCAGTTTTCTTTTTATAGAATTATTGCAGGGTTTAAAGTTAACTGGTAAATATTTTTTTAAGAAAAAAATAACTGTACAGTTTCCTGAAGAACAGACTCCAATTTCACCTCGTTTTAGAGGAGCACTTGCTTTGCGACGTTATCCAAATGGTGAAGAACGTTGCATTGCTTGCAAATTATGTGAAGCAGTTTGTCCTGCACTTGCTATAACCATCGAATCAGAACCACGTGAAGATGGATCTCGTCGCACAACGAGATATGATATTGATGTATTTAAATGCATTAATTGCGGCTTATGTGAAGAATCATGCCCTGTAGATTCCATCGTAGTAACACCGGTGCATCATTATCATATCAGTGAACGCGGTCAAAATATTATGACGAAAGAAAAGCTCCTTGCCCTTGGTGATTTATTGGAGCCTAAACTTGCAGCAGATAGAGCTGCTGATGAAAAATACCGATAACGGGGTGCAGCATGCATGAATTATTAGTTCAAACTATTTTTTATATTTTTGCGGCAATAGCCGTTGGTGCTGCCTTTATGGTTATTGTTCAAGATAATCCCGTACGCAGCGTCTTATTTCTTGTACTTACCTTCATTGCAAGCGCAGGATTATGGATCCTTGCAGAAGCTGAGTTTCTTGCACTAATTTTGGTACTGGTGTACGTGGGTGCGGTAATGACACTGTTCCTGTTCGTCGTAATGATGCTTAACATTGATGTGGAAGTGGTTAAAAATCATTACCGTCGTTATTTACCATTTGGTTTAATTCTTGTTGCTCTGTTAACCGGTCTTTTAATGGTATCTATTCCAGCAGGTACTTTTAAGTCGAATGTTGAGACCCAAAGCAATACTGTAATTAGTACACAGTTAATGGATGGAAACCAAAACAATCCTGATGCACCTCGGTCTAATACTGAAGCTTTAGGTATGGTTCTATATACAGATTATTTACTGGCTTTTGAAATTGCAGCAGTGCTGTTATTAATTGCAATTATTTCAGCAATTACCTTAGTACATAGAGGTCCCAGAAAATCGAAAAGACAGGATATCAAACAACAGATCCTGACACGTAGAAATGATCGGGTTGAATTAATTAATATGAAAGCAGAAAAATAAGGTTGGGGAATTCTAAATGATACCTGTTAATAATTACTTAATTCTGGGGGCCATTTTATTCGGTTTTGGTCTTATTGGCATAATGATGAATCGTCGAAATATCATTTTATTGCTGGTCTGTATCGAATTGATGTTACTTGCAGTGAATACAAATTTTATCGCATTTTCACATTATTATAACGAAATTAGCGGTCAAGTTTATGTCTTTTTTATTTTAACGGTTGCTGCGGCAGAAGCAGCAATAGGATTAGCCATAGTGATGTTGCTTTTCAGAAATAGAGGTAACATTGACGTAGATAAGATGAATCATTTAAAAGGTTAACATTGTGAGTATTCAACAACTTTGTCTAATAATCGTTTTAACTCCCTTGGCTGGCTCCATAATTGCTGGTTTTTTCCGTAATCAAATAGGACGAGTCGGGGCACATTCAGCCACTATTTTAGGCGTTGCAATATCTTTTGTTGCCTCGCTGTATGTAGCTTGGCAAGTCTTTTCTGGCGCCATGCCCACTGAGAGTACGGTGCTTTACCATTGGGCAACTGGTGGATTAATTCTTCCGTTTGAATTTAATATCGGTTTTCTGATTGATCCTTTAAGTGCCGTGATGCTAGTGACTGTTAATTTCGTCTCTCTATTGGTGCATATTTATAGTATTGGATATATGGCTGATGACGATGGATACCAACGTTTTTTTAGCTACATTTCCTTGTTTACTTTTATGATGCTGATGTTAGTAAGTGCCAATAATTTCTTACAATTATTTTTTGGCTGGGAAGGCGTAGGTCTTGTTTCTTATTTACTTATCGGTTTCTGGTATCAAAAAGAATCAGCTATTGAAGGTAGCCTTAAAGCATTTATTGTCAACCGCGTAGGTGACTTTGGTTTTCTAATAGGTATTGCATTGGTTTTTGCCTACACGGGTAGTATTGATTACGAAACTGTGTTCAAAAGCGTTAACTATCTTACAACCCAAAATATTGAACTATTTCAAGGTCATCCTTGGTCTTTAGTTACAGTAATTTGTTTAGCCCTATATGTTGGTGCCATGGGTAAGTCGGCACAAGTACCGTTACATGTGTGGTTACCTGAATCAATGGAAGGTCCGACACCTATTTCTGCATTGATTCATGCTGCAACCATGGTTACCGCTGGGGTATTTATGATTGCACGTATTTCACCTCTAATCGAATTTTCCACAACAGCATTAAGTGTAGTTCTTGTGATTGGTGCAACAGGTGCACTCTTTACAGGAATTTTAGCACTCACAATGAACGATATTAAACGGGTTGTCGCCTATTCAACATTGTCTCAATTGGGATATATGATGGTTGGGATGGGTGCATCAGCTTATAGTGCAGGCATGTTTCATCTTCTGACTCATGCATGTTTTAAAGCCCTCTTATTCTTAGGGGCTGGTTCTGTAATTATCGGAATGCATCATGAACAAGACATGCGAAAAATGGGTGGCTTATGGAATAAAATGCCCATTACTTATATAACGTTTGTAATTGGATCTTTAGCTCTTTGTGCTATTCCTCCGCTCGCAGGGTTTTATTCAAAAGATACAATAATCGAAGCGGTCCAATTGTCACAGATCCCTGGAAGTGGTTATTCCTATTTCTGTGTAGTTCTTGGAGCTGGTGTCACTGCCATGTATACCTTTAGATCTTTGTTTATGACGTTCCATGGAAAGCCTCGCATGGACGAACATACTCTAAGCCATATTCATGAGTCGCCATGGGTAGTTTGGTTGCCACTCGTTCTCCTTGCTATTCCTTCAATTATATTAGGCTACGTATTGTACATGCCTATGCTTTTTGATAATCCAACTATTTTAAGTCCTTCTTTATTTGTTCTTCCTCAGCATAATGTATTGGCAGAGCTTGCACATGAAATTACGTCTCCTTTTGCAAGTATGTTGCATTCAGTCTACTCGCTTACGTTCTGGATTACTTTGGCAGGAATTGCGATTGCTTGGATTTGTTATATAGCTGTTCCATCAATTCCAGGCTATTTGGCACGACGTTTTTCACTCATTTATAAAATACTCGTCAATAAATACGGCTTTGATGCGTTTAACAATATAGTTTTTGTAAAAGGCTCTAAGGGTATAGGAACTGTATTTTACAGTGTGGGTGATCAAAAGTTGATCGATGGAATGGTTGTGAATGGCAGCAGTCGACTAGTTAGATGGTTATCAGCTAAAGGTCGCGCTATACAAAGTGGTTATCTGTATCATTATGCTACAGTAATGATTTTTGGATTGCTTGGATTTTTATGCTGGTTGATACTCGGCTGAATATAGGGTGAAGGTATGCATTATTTGCTCAATTTACTAATTTGGTTGCCAGTAATAGGCGGTGTTTTTGTTCTTCTCTCTGGAGATGATCGTAGCCCGAATATTTCGCGTTATTTGGCATTATTTACGGTAATACTTTGTTTACTACTTTGTATCCCTCTTGTTGCAGGCTTCGATCCTAAAGTTCTAGGAATGCAATATTTGGAGGAATTTTCATGGATGCCGTCACTAGGCATTAGCTATAGCTTAGGTATCGATGGTATGTCGTTACTCCTAATTGTGCTTAGCATTTTTACGAATTTAGTGGTGATCTTAGCAACTTGGGAAAGTATTACTAACAGAGTCTCTCAGTATTTAGCTGCATTTTTGATCATGCAGGGACTATTAGTTGGAGTTTTCTCGGCCTTAGATGCCATTTTATTTTATATCTTCTGGGAAGCCACGCTAATTCCCATGTACCTAATTATTGGTATTTGGGGATCAGATAATCGTGTTTATGCAGCGATTAAATTCTTCTTATATACCTTTTTAGGTTCAGTACTCATGTTAGCTAGCTTTTTATACATGGGCTACATTGCAGGTACATTTAGTATTGAAGCTTTTTATGCCATTAAACTGAGCATGACAGCACAAACATTGATCTTTATCGCATTTTTCCTCGGTTTTGCAATTAAGATTCCGATGTTTCCAGTCCATACTTGGTTGCCTGATGCACATACTGAGGCTCCAGCTGGTGGCTCAGTTGTATTAGCAGCAATTTTACTAAAGCTTGGAGCGTACGGGTTTATCCGTTTCTCCTTACCCATAGTTCCGGATGCATGTAGTCGTTATGCCGGGATTATGATTGCCTTATCTTTAATTGCAGTTGTTTATATTGCTTTAGTCGCAATTATTCAAAAAGATATGAAACGTTTAATTGCTTACTCTTCAATTTCACATATGGGATTTGTGACATTAGGTTGTTTTGCCATCTTTGCTATTGCAAAACAATCAGGATTAAGCGCCGCTGGCCTAATCTTAGAAGGTGCTATTGTAGTTATGATTTCGCACGCTTTTGTCTCAAGTGCACTTTTCGCCGGTGTGGGTTATATCTATGACCGTATGCATACCCGTCGTTTAGCTGATTTTGGTGGGATAGTGAATACAATGCCTGTTTTTGCATCATTCTTCATGCTTTTCTGCATGGCGAATGCTGGCTTACCAGGTACTTCAGGTTTTGTTGGTGAGTTCATGGTCATTCTTGGATCACTTAAAGCCGGTTTTTGGGTGACATTTTGGGCTGCTACCACACTTATAACCGCAGCAGGTTATAATCTTTGGATGTATAAACGAGTAATTTTTGGACCTATAGCAAATGAAAAAGTTGCGGAACTAAAAGATCTTTCGGGCTATGAGTTAAGTGCTTATATTTTACTTGCTTTGATGGTGATCGCTATGGGTGTATATCCTAAGCCGTTCTTAGAGTACATTCATCAAACAGTAAGCCATACTCTAGCATTAGCAAGTCAATCAAAATTGTAATCAAGGTTAATCAATATGACAGCATTACTTGAAAATATCCATGTAGCCATTCCGGAAATGATTGTGCTCGCCACCGCATGCATTGCATTGCTTGCTGACCTATTTTTACGGCATCGCTATAAATCAATTTCTTATTTTATCTCCTGTTTCGGTTTAGTTTTAGCTGCTGTTGTAAGTTTTCTTTATATTGGTATGTATAAGGTTATTACACTCAATGGTTTATTCATTAGTGATGATGTAGCCAATTTAATGAAATTCTTTATATACATTACTGTGCTGCTTAGCTTTATCTATTCAAAAAATTATATAGATGAGCGTCAAATGCCTTCAGGTGATTACTATATTTTAGGATTATTTTCTACTTTAGGAATGATGCTTCTTGTTTCAGCACATTCACTACTTACAATTTTCCTTGGCTTAGAATTATTGTCACTACCTTTATATGCTATGACTGCTATTCGTAGAACTGATAGTGATGCTTCTGAGGCAGCAATGAAATACTTTGTGATGGGTTCAATTGCTTCTGCCATGCTTTTATATGGTATTTCTCTAATTTATGGAGCAACTGGAAAATTAGATTTACTCGAAGTGGCCAATGTCATAGCTGCGAACTGGCAACAGCAAAGTACGCTACTCGCATTTGCTATGGTTTTTATCCTATGTGGAGTAGCATTTAAATTAGCAGCCGTACCTTTCCATATGTGGGCACCTGATGTATACCAGGGAGCACCAACTTCAGTTACTTTATTCATTAGTGCTGCACCAAAAGTTGCTGCCTTAGGAATGGCATTTAGATTACTGACTATTGGCCTCGTCGATGTTAGTTCGCAGTGGCAACATATTTTATTGGTGATGACTTTACTTTCTACTGGTTTGGGGAATTTATTTGCAGTAGTACAGACCAGTGTTAAACGGTTATTAGCTTATTCTGCAATATCGCATATTGGATATGCTTTATTTGGTGTTTTAGCGGCGACCGCTTCGGGATACTCTGCAGCGCTTTATTATATTCTCGTCTATTCAATAACCTCAGCCGCAGGCTTTGGTTTAATTGTGCTAATGTCCAACCATGGGATGGAAATAGATAGCATTGATGATTTAAAAGGGCTTAACAAAAGAAATCCCTGGCTCGCATTTTTGATGCTAATCATTATGTTTTCTCTCGCGGGTGTTCCGCCTACAGTTGGTTTCTTTACTAAATTGCTTGTACTAAAGGCCTTAGTTGATGCTCAAATGATGTGGGTTGCCGTGCTGGGCTTATTGTTTACAGTGATTGGCGCTTATTACTATTTAAGAATTGTTAAAATCATGTATTTTGATGCACCAACACATGTTGACCCAGTTGTTATGAATAAGGGAAATGTCATAGTACTTTCTCTTAATTGCTTATCGTTACTGTATTTAGGTATATTTCCAGGTGCCTTAATTGTAGCGTGTATGAATGCTTTCGGTTCCTAAGATAGATTAATCTTTGTTCTGCACTAGAAAATCACCCATTTTTCTTATGCAGAATACATATTTATTTATATTCTTAAGCGAAAGTACTTGCTAAGCGTACTGACTCTCAGTATACTTGCCATCAGTTGACGCGGGGTGGAGCAGCCTGGTAGCTCGTCGGGCTCATAACCCGAAGGTCGTAGGTTCAAATCCTGCCCCCGCTACCACTTATTAAGAACCCCATTTATGGGGTTTTTTATTATGTATAATTTGTAACTGCACTAAAGATAGTAGTAGCCAGTGAAGCAAAGATCGCGCTCGGAATTAATTGTTTTATAGAAATCACTTTCAGAGTTTCAGCTCTTGCCCGAACTTAGGTTACTGTACCGTATTTGTATTAGGCATCCGTGCCCTTTTTAGTTTGTTAATACTATGATACAAGATGAATTGGAACATTTATTAGCTCCGACACTTAATGACATGGGCTATGAGCTTTGGGGATGTGAATATCTTTCACAGGGTAAGCATTCGTTATTGCGCATATACATTGATAAGGCTGATGGAATAGGGATTGAAGACTGCGAAGCAGTAAGTCATCAAGTCAGTGCTTTGCTTGATGTTGAAGATCCAATTTCAGGAAATTATAGCTTGGAAGTATCATCACCAGGTATACCAAGACCTTTATTTAAAAATTGGCAATATCAGCGTTACATAGGCCATGAAGTACAAGTAAAAACTTTTAAGCCAATTGAGGGTAAGCGTAAATTACTTGGTACTATTGTCTCAGCATCTGAGGAAACTTTAGTACTTAAAATAAATAATAAAGATCAAGAATTACTTTTTTCAAATATTGTGAAAGCAAGTTTGACAGTATAGAGAGGCGAACAATGAGCAAAGAATTGTTACTGGTTGCAGAGGCGTTATCAAACGAAAGAGGTGTAAGTAAAGATGTTATTATACTTGCCATTCAGGCTGCATTGGAGTCCGCAACTCGCAAGATCTTTGGTTTAGATATAGGGGTACGAATAAAATTAGATTCCCGCACAGGCGACTATGAAACGTTTAGATATTGGGATGTAGTCAATGAAGATGAGATAGAGCATCCAGATCGCCAATTAACTGTTGAACAAGCAAAAGAACGCAACCCAGCTGCAAAAATTAATGATCGTATAGAAGAGTCAATTCCTTCAATTGAATTTGGAAGAATTGAGGCACAAGCAGCTCGCCAAGTGATTATGCAAAAGGTTAGAGAAGCGGAACGTGAGCTAGTAATTGATCAATTCCGAAGCAAGTTAGGTCAATTAATTTATGGAACTGTTAAGAAAGTTACCCGTGATAATATTATAATTGACTTAGGTGGGAAAGCAGAAGCCTTCTTGCCCCGTACAGAAATGCTTCCACATGAAATGTTTCGCCCGAATGATAGAGTCCGTGCTTATTTATATGAAATCACTCCGCAAGCACGTGGACCACAACTTTTTGTAAGCCGTACTCGTAATGAAATGCTCATCGAACTGTTCCGTATTGAGGTACCTGAAATTGGTGAGAATGTGATTGAAGTGAAAGCTGCGGCACGAGATCCTGGTAATAGGGCCAAAATTGCAGTCAAAACCAATGATGGACGAATTGATCCTGTTGGGGCTTGTGTTGGTATGCGCGGCGCTCGGGTTCAAGCTGTTTCTAGCGAACTTGGTGGTGAGCGTGTGGATATTATTTTATGGGACGATAATCCACCTCAATTGGTGATTAATGCCATGGCTCCTGCAGAAATTTCTTCTATTGTTGTAGATGAAGACAGTCATACTATGGATTTAGCTGTAGAAAAAGATCAATTATCCCAGGCAATTGGTCGCAATGGTCAAAACGTTCGTTTAGCAAGTCAATTAACTGGCTGGACATTGAATGTTATGACTACAGATGAGTTCGAAAATAAGAATTTGGAAGAATCTAGTAAAATTGTTAAGTTATTTACTTCTGCACTGGAAATTGATGAAGAAATTGCTACATTACTCGTAGCGCATGGTTTTTCTTCTCTAGAAGAAATTGCTTATGTTCCCAAAGAAGAATTACTGGCTATCGAGGAATTTGACGAAGAAATTGTTGAAGAACTACGAAATAGAGCAAACGATAAATTACTCACAATGGCTCTTTCTTCAGGCAAAGGGCTATCTGGTTCACCTGATGAAACATTACTCTCAATGGAAGGGATGACCGAAGAGTTAGCTAACAAATTAGCTGCAAAAGGAATTACTTCCATGGAAGATTTAGCTGAGCAATCTGTAGATGAGCTGTTAGAAATTGAAGGAATGACTGAAGAAAAGGCCGGTGCTTTAATTATGAAGGCCAGAGAACCATGGTTTTTATAAGACTATGGATTTATTATAAATTAATGTAGTGCAAATACGCAGTTATCTTCAGATAAAGTATATAACTGCTGAAAGGGGATTAAAATATGGCGGATGTGACGGTTAAACAATTAGCTCAAGTCGTTGGTATTCCGGTTGAACGCTTATTGAACCAGTTACAGGAAGCAGGGTTGTCTTTTACTGATGACCAACAGACTGTGAATGAAGAGCAAAAGCGGATCCTACTCAATCATTTGAAGAGAACCTCTCTGCGTGATGTGAATGTTTCGCCTGAACGAATTACTTTAAGGCGAAAAAGCTTATCGCAAGTCACCGTTGGCCATGATGCTCATAGTGGCAAAACTGTAAGTGTTGAGGTACGTAAGAAAAAAGTTTTTGTAAAACGTACCCCAATAGTAGAGTTGCCTGATGCTGAAGAACCTATTCTATCTGAAGAAAATCAGGACATTCCTGATCAGCATTCTGCGGAAGTTGCTTCAGAGATCCAACAGGTATCTGAAACACCTACTGAATCAGTGGAGCAAATCGCTGAACCTTCTGAAATAATAGTAGAAAATCAAGAGTCTGAAGTCGAAGCCAATCCACAGGATGAAAAAACTGAGGAAGCCCCTGAAAGCTTAGCAACAGAAGTTCCTGAAAGTACAAGTGCAATTGAAGTTATGGAAGAGATTTCCATAAAAGAAGAGCATAAATTGGAAAAGCAACCTAAAAAGAAACATGTAGAGCAAACAATTGAATCGGATGCTGGAGACTTTAGAAAAGTTAAGAAAAAACCCAAATATCAACAAACTTCTTATGATCGTGACGAAGAAGATCAAGAAGGCCATAGACGTGGTGGGCGTAGCAAATTTAAAAAGCGTAAGGGTATAGAGAAATCAGATAAGCTTAAAGAAGCTGAAGAGTCTCTAACACATGGTTTTGCATTGCCAACTGCTCCTGTAGTAAAAGAAGTTTTAATACCTGAAACGATTACGGTCGCTGAATTAGCAAAAAGAATGTCTGTTAAAGCTGCTGAAGTAATTAAGGTAATGATGACTCTTGGAGCAATGGCAACCATTAACCAGGTTATCGATCAAGAAACCGCCGTTATTGTTGTTGAAGAAATGGGCCATAAGGCACGTATTATTAAAGAAGATGCAATTGAAGTAGGATTAGGCGAGTCGATTAATAAGGGTAGTCGTACAGAATCTAGAGCGCCTGTTGTCACGATTATGGGGCACGTAGATCATGGTAAGACTTCGTTACTTGATTACATTCGTCGAACCAAAGTTGCTATTGGAGAAGCAGGTGGTATTACCCAGCATATCGGTGCTTATCATGTTAGTACTCCTAAAGGCGAGATTACATTCTTAGATACTCCAGGTCACGCTGCGTTTACCGCAATGAGAGCGCGTGGTGCGAAGGTCACTGATATCGTGGTGTTGATCGTTGCTGCAGATGATGGGGTTAAACCACAAACTGTAGAAGCAATTCAACATGCCAAGGCAGCGAAAGTGCCAATTATTGTTGCAATTAATAAAATGGATAAGCCCGATGCAGATCCTGATCGTGTCATGAATGAATTAACGACACATGAAGTAATTCCAGAAGCTTGGGGTGGAGATACTATGTTTATCAATATCTCGGCTAAGTCAGGCATGGGTATTGATGAGCTTCTCGATGCAATTTTACTTCAATCTGAGGTTTTAGAGTTAACCGCAGTAACTGACGGTGCTGCGAAAGGTGTAGTTATCGAGTCGCGTTTGGATAAAGGAAGAGGTCCTGTAGCTACTGTATTAGTACAAAGTGGAACACTACATAAAGGCGATATCTTACTTGCTGGGTTCCAGTATGGTCGCGTACGTGCTTTGGTTGGTGATAATGGTGATCTGGTTGATTTTGCAGGCCCATCAATTCCAGTTGAAGTACTTGGCTTATCAGCTATTCCTCATGCCGGAGATGAAGCGGTTGTTGTTCCTGATGAGAAAAAAGCAAGAGAGGTTGCTTTGTTCCGTCAAGGTAAATTCCGAGATGTGAAACTTGCCAGACGCCAGAAATCCACCATTGAAGGCATCATGGAAAATATGGCAGCTGGAGAATCTAAAGTACTTAATGTGGTACTTAAAGCAGACGTTCAAGGTTCTTTAGAAGCAATTTCAGATGCTTTAGTGAAGTTATCGACTGATGAAGTTAAAGTTGAAGTTATTTCAAGCGGTGTGGGTGGTATTACTGAGTCCGATGTACACTTGGCCATAGCATCTAATGCTATTTTGGTAGGCTTTAACGTAAGAGCTGATAGCAGCGCTAAGAAATTGGCAGAGCATGAGTCAGTGCAGCTGCATTATTATAGCGTCATCTACGACATTGTAGATCAGATTAAAGGCGCTTTAACGGGTATGCTTGCTCCGCAATTTAAAGAAGAAATTATTGGTATTGCTGAAGTTCGTGATGTATTTAAATCACCTAAAATTGGCGCGATTGCAGGTTGTATGGTTGTCGAAGGAGTTATTAAACGTAATAATCCTATTCGTGTCCTGCGTGCCAATGTGGTTATCTATGAGGGAACTTTGGAATCACTACGAAGATTTAAAGATGATGTGGTTGAGGTTCGCCAAGGGTTTGAATGTGGAATTGGAGTTAAAAATTACAATGATGTTAAACCAGGCGACCTAATTGAAGTATATGAAACAGTTGAAATTAAGCGTGATTTATAAAGATGGGTCATAATTTTAAACGTACAGATCGAGTCGCTGAGATGATTCAGCGAAAGTTAGCGCAGATAATACCTATGGAAGTAAAAGATCCGCGCTTAACCGGGTTCGTCACTATATCTGCTGTAAAAGTTGCTGCTGATTTGGGCCATGCTAAGGTATATTTTACTGTGCTGAATGATGATAAAGAAACTGCAGCGACTATTTTAAATGCTGCTGCGAGCTATTTGCGTAGCGCTTTGGCACGAAGTATTACTTTACGTACAGTTCCTCAGCTTCATTTCGTATATGATGAGTCAATAGAATATGGGCAACGTTTAAGTCGTCTCATTGATGAAGTAAATCCGCCAGTTTCCGATGATAATGAAAGCAATTGATCTTTTAGCATTAGATGGAATTTTATTACTAAATAAATCAGAGGGAATGACTTCCAACACGGCGTTGCAGAAAGCAAAAAGGTTGTTAGGCGCAAAGAAAGCTGGTCACACTGGAAGTTTAGACCCGCTCGCTACAGGTATGTTGCCTCTTTGCTTCGGCGAAGCCACAAAAGTATGTCAATTTTTGCTTGATGCAGATAAGTGTTATCAAACTACGGGTTTGTTAGGTATTAAAACGAATACTTCTGATGCAACAGGTGAAATAATTGCTCGTGTTGAAGGATTTACAGTTTCTGAGACAAATTTGCTTGATGTATTAAAAGAACATACAGGTCATATACAGCAGATTCCCTCCATGTTTTCCGCTTTAAAACATAATGGAACACCTCTTTATCGTTTGGCTAGAGAAGGGATCCACATTGAGAGGAAGGCACGTGAGATTCTGATTCGTACTTTGCAACTTGATGCATTTGACGGTACTCGATTTTCATTAACAGTAACCTGCAGTAAGGGAACTTATATTCGCAATTTGGTTGAAGATATTGGCGATGTTTTAGGTGTTGGGGCTCATGTAACTCGCTTACATCGGGTTTATACCTCAGGCTTAGAGAATATGCCTATGTATTCTCTAGATGAATTAGAGGCAATGTCTAGTTCCGAACGAACAGCTTGCTTGATTCCTATGGATAGAGCCGTCAGTCATTTGGAGAAAGTGACTCTTCTGAATGATGAAATTATTAGCATTCGTCAAGGTAGAGTAGTAACAAATAAAATAGATGTAGAAAAAGCAGATTGTGTTCGTCTTTATGACGAGAAAGCACAGTTTATTGGGTTAGGTGAACGAAATATCCAGGGTGATATTAAAGCGAAACGATTACTTTCTTTTTGATCATTTTCACATAAGAAAGGTGTGAGCACGTAAAATATGAAATTTTTTGCACAAAAATAATTTTCAGTACTTGTTTCGTTGGACATGCCTTGGTAGAATGTTCGCCTTTAAATGAATACTTAGTAGTTCCGGGAGTGTATAATGTCGCTAAGCAGCGCAGATAAAGCAGCAATTGTTAAAGAATACAAGCGTTCCGATAAAGATACTGGTTCGCCTGAAGTTCAGGTTTCTATTATTACTGGTCGTATTAAATATTTAACTGAGCACTTTAAAGAACACAAAAAAGATTTTCATTCTCGACGTGGACTGCAAGAACTTGTTAATAAGCGTCGTAAGCTGTTGAAATATTTAAAGCGTAACGATGAAGCTCGCTATCAAACATTGATCCAAAGTTTGGAACTGAGAGATTCTTATTGATTGCTGAGCAAATACATTTCTTTACGAATGTACTTTACAAAAAAATACTTTAAATAAAGGCGCAATTTTCTGCGCCTTTTTTTCGTTATAATTACTTAATGAGGAAGATTACGTGGCTAAGTTTACAAAAGAAATAGCATTCGGTGACCACACGCTTATATTGGAAACAGGTGAAATTGCGCGACAAGCGGATGGAGCAGTATTAGCCAGTATGAATGGCACTCAAGTATTAGCTACAGTAGTTGGTAAAAAAGAAGGTGGCGATGAAAATGGGTTTTTCCCATTAACGGTAAATTACCAAGAAAAATTTTACGCAGTAGGTAAAATACCTGGTGGATTTAATAAACGTGAAGGCAGGCCATCAGATAATGAAACGTTAACTTCCCGACTTATAGATCGCCCTATTCGTCCTTTATTTCCAGATGGATTTTGTAACGAAGTACAAGTCATTGTTACCGTTCTTTCTTTAAACCCAGAAGTTTCTGCAGATATCGTTGCAATGGTTGCATCCTCTGCAGCATTAGCTCTTTCGGGCGTCCCTTTTAATGGTCCCATTGGCGCTGCTCGTGTAGGTTATAAGGACGGCATTTACTTATTAAACCCAAGCCGTAAGGAACTGGAGCAATCCAAACTTGACTTAGTCGTAGCAGGCACTAAAGATGCTATTTTGATGGTCGAGTCAGAAGCTAAAGAATTAAGTGAAGACATTATGCGCGGCGCTATTATGTTTGGTCATGAAATGATGAAAAATGTGATCAAAGGAATAGAAGATCTCGCAGCACAAGGTGGGAAAACTCGGTGGGAATGGACCGCGCCTGAAGTAGATACATCTTTACAAGAACGCGTTTCTGATATGGTGAAACAAGACGTTGAGGCAGCCTATCTGATTAAAGACAAGCAAGAACGTTATCAACGTTTAGATGTGTTAAAAGAACAAGCAATATCAGCTTTGCAAGCAGAAAATGATGAGTTAAAAGCTGATGTTATTGGTAATATGTTTGTTGAAATAGAGCGTGCTACTGTACGAAATCGAATTCTTGATGGCGAGCCTCGAATTGATGGCCGTGACCACAAAACAGTTCGCCCAATTTCCATTCGCACAAAACTTTTAGAAAGAACACACGGCTCTGTGTTGTTTACTCGCGGCGAAACCCAAGCGATTGTTGTTGCTACTTTGGGTAATGAGCGTGACGCACAAATCCTAGATAACATTACTGGTGAATCAAAAGATCGATTCATGTTGCATTATAACTTCCCTCCTTATTCAGTAGGGGAAACAGGCATGGTTGGTAGTCCCAAGCGTAGAGAAATTGGGCATGGTCGCTTAGCAAAACGTGCAATCATCGCTGTTTTGCCTGAAGCCAACGAATTTCCCTATATACTAAGAGTTGTTTCTGAAATCACTGAATCAAATGGTTCAAGCTCGATGGCAACAGTATGTGGTACTAGCCTTGCGTTGATGGATGCTGGTGTTCCATTAAAAGCACCTGTAGCTGGAGTCGCAATGGGCCTAATTAAAGAAGGCGATCGTTATGCGGTGTTAACGGATATTTTAGGTGATGAAGATCATTTAGGTGATATGGATTTCAAAGTAGCAGGTACCGAGCAGGGAATCACTGCATTACAAATGGACATTAAAATCCAGGGAATTACTAATGAAATTATGGAGCAAGCTTTAGACCAAGCATTGGCTGGTCGCTTACATATCCTGGGTGTAATGAATAATGCATTATCAGAGCATCGAGAAGAATTATCCCAGCATGCACCAAGAATTACTACTATGAAAGTTGCTGAAGACAAAATCCGTACAATTATTGGTAAAGGCGGCGCAACGATTAAAGGATTAATTGATAGCACGGGTGTTTCTATTGATATAGATGATACGGGTGTTGTTCAATTATTTTCTCCCGATATGAATGCTTTAGAAGAAGCGCAAAAACAAATTAAGGCATTAATTGCAGAAATTGAGGTTGGCCAAACTTATCAAGGTAAAGTAAGTAAAATCGTTGATTTTGGTGCCTTTATAAATCTTTTGCCTGGTAAAGATGGATTACTCCATATTTCTCAAATCTGCAGCGATCGATCACAAAAGGTCGAGTCGGTGCTTCAAGAGGGTCAAGAGATCGCCGTATTTGTTGCTGGTATCGATAAGCAAGGTCGTGTGAAGCTTGAGTGGAAAGATAAACCCCAAGCAGAAGAAACAGCTGCTCCTGCTGAGGAAGCTCATCATGAAGAAGAACATAATGAAGCAGAAAAGAGTATTCGTGACGGAGAAGAAGAATAAGGAATAATCGTTCTTCCACATGCATAGTGTGGAAGAAGGATTTTAGTTGTTAACCTGGGTGAGAAAAAGATACTTTACCCGGGTTACACGCTACTTCACCCAGGCAATTAGGCTAAAAATGGAGACGGAAAGGCAGGATTACTTATTCTGAGTTAAGGTTAAGAATTCGGCTCGACTCGTTGGACTATTGCGCATATCACCAAGCATTACTGAGGTGGTCATTATTGAGTTTTGTTTCTCGACACCACGCATCATCATACATAAGTGTTTTGCTTCAATGACTACAGCTATACCACGTGCTCCGGTAATTGATTCTAAGCAGGTTGCTATTTCTGAGGTTAACCGCTCTTGAATTTGTAAACGTCGCGAAAAGTAATCAACAATACGGGCTATTTTCGATAATCCTATTACTTTTCCATTAGGAATGTATCCAACATGACACTTGCCAAGAAATGGAAGTAAATGGTGTTCGCACATGGAATACATTTCAATATCTTTGACGATAACCATTTCACTCATGTCCGAATCAAAAAGCGCGTCATTAATAATATCTTCCAAGCTCTCATTGTACCCTTTAGTTAAATAACGCATGGCATTGGCAGCACGTGCAGGAGTATCAAGCAACCCTTGTCGATCTACATCTTCGCCTAATTGTATTAGCAGTTCTTTATATAGTTTTTCCATTGTTTTTTCCTACCCAGGGGGCCATGTCATACGACGTCCGCCCAGTAAATGTAAATGAATATGATATACTGTTTGGCCACCATCGGGATTAATGTTGAAAACTAATCGATATCCTGCGTCACTTATTCCTTCAGTTTGAGCAATTTTCTTTGCCCCTAAAATCATTTTTCCCAACAGGGCCTGGTCTTCATCGCTGGCATCATTCAACGTAGCAATATGTTGCTTCGGAATAATCAGCAGATGTTTAGGAGCTTGCGGGTTGAGATCACGAAAAGCCATTATCTCATCGTCTTCAAAAACTACTGATGCAGGGATCGCACCTTGTGCAATTTTGCAAAACAAGCAATTCATAAGCAATCTCATTTTGATTAAAAAAGGCTATTATACATTGCATTGCTTATAATGCGACAGCTTCTCTTTGCCTTTTAATGTGTTTTTTCGCATAATAGCGGCTTTATGTTGTAATTTCGCATTAGAGCCAAGATTATTATTTAAAATAAAGTGATATTGATGAGAGTTGTATGTTCCTATAGAAGGCTTGTGCCTTAAGGGAGAAAGGTTGTTGAGTTTTAAAGGCTTATATACTTAGCGTTTTACATGTATTTTTATTCGATTAAGAGGGGAGAAGAATAAATGAGTTTAATGAGAATTAGTAGTGGTCGTGATTTACCAAGAGAAATTAATGTAATTATTGAAATCCCTATGCATAGCGAACCTGTAAAGTATGAAGTAAATAAAGAATCTGGAGTATTATTCGTTGACCGTTTTTTAACAACCCCCATGTTTTATCCTGTCAATTACGGTTATGTTCCTCATACTTTATCTGAGGATGGGGATCCTGTTGATGTTCTCGTGGTGACTCCTGTTCCTCTTGTTGGTGGCTCGGTTATCCCATGCCGACCAGTTGGTATGTTAAAGATGACTGATGAGTCAGGCATAGATGCTAAAATATTAGCTGTTCCAACGAATAAGCTAACTAAAATTTATGAATCGGTTGAGTCACATGAAGATTTGCCGCAGCATCTATTAAATTCTTTAGAACACTTTTTCAGTCACTATAAAGATTTGGAAGAAGGTAAATGGGTTAAACTGGATGGTTGGGTTGGTCCAGAAGCTGCATTCGAAGAGATTAAGTCTAGCGTAGCTCGTTATAATAAAGAACAAAAATAGATAAATTTCATTCTGTTGAAAAATTTCTGGGCTTGGGAGAAAGGCATAAAGCCTACAACTAAGCCCATTGTTGTACTATCCGAATTGTATCTTTAAGACGTTCAAGGTTGTCCCTCTCTCGCTTTCTTTGAAACCATATGATACTTTATTTCGTGTTATAAAAGCTGAGGAAATTCGGTGACATACCATCTTTCTACATTGTTTATCATACTATTTTTTTTAATTCTGTTGGCGGCGTTTTTTGCAGCCACTGAAATCGGTATGATGTCGATCAATCGTTATAAGCTAAAACATTTAGTCAAGAAAGAGAATAAACAAGCTTCGCGAGTGAATCAAATACTCTCTCGACCTGATCGACTATTGAGTGTTGTTTTAATCGGTAATACTCTGGCTAATATTCTTGCGTCAACAATTGCAACTTTGATTGGCCAGCACATTTATGGTGATGCAGGTATTGCGATAGCCACCGTCATTTTGACGCTGGTGATTTTGGTTTTTGCTGAAATGATACCTAAAACATTTGCAGCAATTTATCCACAACAAGTTGCATTTGTTACCTCATTACCTTTACAAATACTCCAATTGATTTTTGCTCCTTTGGTTTACATCAGCAGTTCTATGTCTAACGGCGTACTACGTTTATTTCGAATCTCAATTGACAAAATACAAAAGGAATTGTTAACGAATGAAGAATTACGCTCAGTGGTGCATGAAGCAGGGGGGCTATTACCAGTCGAGCATAAAAGTATGCTGATTAGTCTTCTGGATTTAGAACAAGCTACTGTAGAAGATATAATGATTCCTAAATCGGATATTGTTGGTATCGATATCGAAGAGCCTTGGTCAGAAATTCTGTATCAATTAGAAACAGCAAAACATACACGCTTGCCATTATACCGTAATTCAATTGATGATCTGGTTGGAATGATTCATGTACGTGATGTGCTAAATCTGGCTATAGAAAATGAGTTAAATCTTGATAGTCTACTGAAAGCAGCCGATAAACCATATTATATTCCTGAGGCTACGTCGCTTAATATTCAAATTTTAAATTTCAGAAAAATGAAGCGACGTAGTTCTTTTGTTGTGGATGAATATGGCGATATTCAGGGTTTAGTGACAATGGAAGATATACTTGAAGAAATAGTAGGCGAGTTTACTACTGATGTGGCTGCTCTAAGTCGAGATATCACCCCGCAAAGCGATGGTTCAGTTATTGTTGATGGAAGTTTAACATTACGTCATCTAAATCGCTTAATGGGTTGGCAATTACCTATGATAGGGCCAAAAACGTTAAGTGGATTAATTGTTGAACATCTTGGTTATATTCCGCCAGCTGATTCCTGCTTGACAATAGAAAACTATCGGATGGAAATATTAAAAGTCGGCGACAACACAATTAAAAGTGTCAAGATGTTCAAAATAAGTAAGAAGCGCAAATAAGTCTATTTTGTATCGCTTTCTTTTAAAGTGGATACGTGTGCGGTAAACATATAACCTCCATTGCGAATGGTTTTGATTAATGCCGGTTTTTTTGCATCCACTTCAATTTTCTGACGTAGTCTACTTATTTGCACATCGATTCTTCGGTCAAATGGATTCAGATCACTATTTTTAGTGATTTGTAACAGGAGCTCCCTATCTAGGATGCGCTGGGGTTGCAGTACAAAAGTAAGTAACAAATCATATTCCCCTGCACTTAATAATAATTCTTCATGGGTCTTATCATGAAATACTTGCCTGGAAGCGGGATAGAGCTTCCAGTTGGAGAAAACTAGAACTTCCTTTTCATGATCAGATTGTGGTTTTGCACGTAAGACACGTCGGTTTATTGCACTGACTCGAGCATGTAGCTCCCTGGGTAATAAGGGCTTTACAATAAAATCATCTGCTCCCGCTTCGAGGACTTTAATGCAGGCATCTTCATCCGGCGTGTCGTTTAAAATCAATAAAGGTACAGGATAATTTGTATAAAATTGGTGAATTGATTGAAGGTCATTTTTTAAAATTGACCAATGAATGAGAATGGCAATAGGTTTCCCTACCCCACTTTGAATGGGTGTAACTAATTGGTTTTGCTGTACAATGTTGATGTTAAATTGTGCAAAATATTTCTTGAGATCCTCACTCACAGGATCGTTATCAATGAATAAAAGATAACTGGGTTGTGGCATTAATTTATTCCCATTTTTTTGAGCAGTATTCGTCATAATTTTGGCAAGATTAGTATCGACTTGCAATTATTTTCGATATTATTCTATGAGTTATTGATATTTATTTGCTGTCTTTCGCGGAACCATGACTATCTTTAATCTTATAACATATAGGTAGGATACAATTTCTCCAGCGAATACAATTATACCAGGACGATGCTTGAGGAGTAGGGATGACTCAAAACAGAAATCAGTTTTCAAGTTGGTTTGTAACAGACAATGATCGAGCAAAAACCTTGGTCAAACACGAACTTAAATTGATGAAAAATGATCTTCATGGATATATAGAAGATTCTTACGAGTTAGAAATGCATCCTAAAGTTGAGTTATTGTGTCGCTCTATAGCAAATAAATATCTAGATTATTTGCAATTATTGGATCAGAAAGCAGTAGCGTATACCCGAAAAAAACTAGAGCGTGAATTATCTTGGTCTGAACGTTTTAATCAGATCACTCTTTTAGAACAAAAATTGGCTTCGTCTCTAGATGTTGAAGAACAAAAAGAGCTTTTATTGCAAATTATCTCTTTATATCAATGTGCTCCATCTATTGAATCTTCAGTGTCTAGTCAGGTTCATCTTCAGTCACAATTAAAACAATTATTTTCCGAGCGAGAATTGAATTTATGGCTGGAAGGATTCGTTGATTTTGTGAATAAAAGTGATAGTGGGCAGTGTGCATGGGTAGCATTTTTTTATGACTGGAATGTTCAACAACAACAAGTTGCATTGGATTTTTTTGCTAATCCTCAATTTGCTGATTTGGTGAATGCAATTTTCCTCTATAAGATACATCCAGATAAATTATTCGCGGATGTAATTCATCCTGAAAAATTAGTTTCGGTGCAGATGCGTCTAGAGATATTGCATTCTTATATCGAATTAATGCAACAAAAACTGTATGAGATTGCTTTACAGAAAGAATTAGAGTTAGGGGTGGACTATTTTTTGCATGATGAAGAGTTACCTCAGGGTATTAGGATTGAAACCAATGAAGTGTTTAGACAAATGATTCAATCAGCAGTAAAAAGCCTAAAACTTAACTCAAATCCAATCTCCGCAAAACGAAATAACGTTGATTACATATCGGATTTGAAGCGCGCTTACAAATTCTGGTTTAACCCGAATCGTTTAATTGATGCGGTGATGGTACTTCAACAAAATATGTTGTCAGGTGTAGTAGAGCAAGAAAAGAATCCAATGCTTTTCCAAGTAAAAATGTTGGCATTATACAATCAGCTTACGACCACCGAATGTTTAGATTTATATGGCTACTTTGCCAACAATGATACGCACAATTTACTGTATACTTTCTTTAATATCACCGGTGGGGGTACTTTTGATTGGTTACCTTTACTTAATGATGACGAAAAAATAGCAGTTCTAGAGGTTTTTGATGCATTGCGCTGTGTTATGGATGCTTTGCGTATCGAATTAGGGAATAGGCATTTTCTCACTGAACCCTATATGTATGATTTAGCGATTTCAAACATAGAAATAAGTTATCGTAATCGAGATGCAGTATTTAGAGTGATGACACTTTATAAGCCCACGCATGTAATCCATGGCAATGCTATTGAGCAGTTATTCCAGTCTGTAGAAGACTAGTTGATTAAGCTAACGCTCTTTCTTTTTCCCTTCTAAAAGGAATGAGCGTAAATGTTTAATGATTAAAGCACCGAGTTTTCGTTCTCTTCCCGATTGTGTCAATGGAATGCCGATCTTTCGTGAAATTTTAGCTTTAAGAGCAGAGATTCCAATAAGTCTTTTCCATGAAAATCCACCACGATTCATTATTCTAACCCTTAGGATAAATGGGTGAGTATACTATTGTTTTACTCGGTTTAGGAGTTCCAAAATTTTTTATTATGCTTTTATTCGTGATCAGTGGATGGGCTATTTATATGCCAATTATAGATGTAACTATCAATGGTATTTATGTGCTTAAGTTGACTTTGCAACGGCTCTTTTGCAAATTGCAATAAATGAAAAATGATATCCTGCTTGGTGCCACCAAAATCCTCTTCAAACCAATCATATAATTTAGAGATGATCAGTTTTCCCTCAATGACGCTTACTCCTCTAAGAGAATTAATGTAATTTGCGGCAGCTTGGTTTAATTGTTCTTCAATAAGTTTACCCTGGTAGACTTTTCTACTTAAATTGGGAGCGCCAATGGTGCCGTTGCTTAGAGCATAATGAGTACGCGGATCATTCCAAATCGCTCTAATAATGCGATTGTTAATGTCGTCTAAGGTTAAAGAAGTATCTTTAACAGTAATGAGGTTTGCACCCCAGGGGCCTATGCTGAATAATCCTGGGGAGATATTAATTTCTTGAATTGTAGTTACTGGGTAATAATTGGCTATAACTTGAACCGTCAAAGCATTGTATAGATTAATCCAATAGGCCAATTGCTCATTACGGTTGTAATTATTAATATCAATTTCAGCCATGTTTTTTAAATAGTCTTTAAGCAAGTTTAAATCTATTTGTGTCATATGAGCATAATCAACTAGGTTGATGTTTTCTTCATTGGTCACAATACGTCGATTAAGGAAATTTTGCCAAAGTTGATGCGAAATAACTTCCTTTGATAGCGGGCTATTTACCTCCCATTTGGGCCATAAACTTTTATAAAAAGAGGCATTGGCCAGTCCGGAAATGAGAAGCATTAATATGAAAATGTATTTATTGCGGTACACTGTTTTAAACATGAATTATTGCTCTATTGCGAAGGGCGTTCCCTATAGTATTTCCATCCAAAAACTCTAATTCTCCTCCAGAGGGAATTCCATGCGCTAATTGAGTAATGTTTATTGATAAATCACGCAAAAGCTGGTGGATAAAATGAATGGTAGTTTGTCCTTCTACGCTGGGGCTTAACGCTAAAATAACTTCTTTAATTTCTTCTTGAATGATGAGATTTTTTAGTCGGGGTAACCCTATATCTTCTGGGCCTAAGCCATCAAGCGGAGATATTTTTCCCATGAGAACAAAATACTTACCTTGAAAAGCATTGCTTTGTTCTATAGCAGATACATCAGCTGGACTTTCCACAACACAAAGCAAGGAAGAATCCCGATTTGGATTTTGGCAAAGGGTACAAATTTTTTGTTCTGTATAGTTAGCACAACGCTCACAATGGTGAATGTTATTCATTGCTTGCTCAAGACATGATGCAAGGTTTAATCCTCTCTGTCTTTGATGCTGAAGCAAGTGAAACACCATGCGTTGTGCTGATTTTGGACCTACGCCTGGTAGACAGCGGAGCGCTTCTACCAGGCGGTTTAGCATATCCATCGTTAGGATTATTCCTTATCACCCTTGTCGCCGCCCATTAAATCAGTTGGAATATTTAGACCAGCTGTTAATTGACTGATTTTTTCCTTAGATGCTTTTTCAATTTTCCGTACAGCATCATTGATTGCTGCAGCAACTAAGTCTTCCAACATTTCTACATCTTCTTCCATCATAGTAGGTTTGATTTTAACTTCAGTGGCATCATGTCGGCCATTCATTTTAATAACTACCATGCCACCACCAGCTTCACCTGTAACAACTAATTGACTTAATTGTTGTTGCGCTTCTTGCATACGTTGTTGCATTTTTTGCGCTTCTTTCATCAGGTTGCCAAGATTTTGATTCATATCCATTATTAAGGCCTCATATGTTTAGATTTAAATTCGATATATTATAAGTCATCTTTCAGCGGGACAATAGAATTTTTGACCAATTCTGCTGAAAATTCTTGCTGAAGTTGTTGGAACATAGGATCATTTTTTAATGCAGCTTCTGCTTTCAGTTGTTTCTGTTGAGTTGCCTGCTCTTTTTGCTGTGCAGGAGAGGATTGAACTGATTCATCACTGTTTAAAATAATTTTTACTTGATTTTGGTAATATTGGCTCAGTGCTGTTTCAATGCGCGAGAGTATCGTTGGTGTAAACAGAGATTGATGTCCTTTGGCCACACGTAAAGTTACCTCTCGTCCATCTTTAGCGACTAATTCAGCATTTTCTGCTGCATTGAGTGCTAAACCAGTGAGCTTTAGGTGCGGGATAATACTCGCCCAATCGTTTGCTTCTTGATGAGTAACCTGCGGTTGTTCTTCTTTTACTTGGTTATCTAGATTTGCTGGAAGATTCGATAAATCCTGAGATTGTTGTTCTGAAACCTTCTCCGGAATCTCTTGTAGCAAAAGAGGTGGTTGTTGCTGCTCAGAGGGTAACAATGTTTTATAAGGTGCTAAAGGAGGGCGGGCTTCTTTAAGGGCAGGTCTAAACGTTAGCATACGCAACAGGGTCATATTAAAGCCGATGATTAACGTAGGAGCAAGATGAATTTCCTCGCGCCCTTTAAGACCAATTTGATAAAAAAGTTGAGTGTCTTCGGCTGAAATGTGTTGCGCTAGAGTCCTGATTTGTGATGAAGGACTAATTAGAGGATTATTGTCTCCAATGACTTGATATACAGCTATTTGATGAAGATAGTTAAGTAATTCATCTAATACATACTGAAAATGTCCGCCTTCAATTGAAATCCATTGACTAATTTTTAATACAGCAGCTGCATTTTGTTCTGCTAAGGCATCTATTAATTGCAGGGCATAATCTTGTTGGGTATAACCCAGGATCATTTTGACATCATTTGCACATAATTGGGTATCACAACCAGTAATAGCTTGATCCAAAAGACTTAATGCATCGCGCATGCTGCCGCGCGCAGCTTTAGCTAATATATCAACAGCCTCAATTTCAAAACCTAGTTGTTCTTCTTTAAGAATCAGCTGCAAATGCTGACTGATTAACTCTGTCGCCAAATGCTTCAGATTAAATTGTAGGCAACGAGATAAGACAGTTACAGGAAGCTTTTGTGGATCTGTTGTAGCTAAAATAAATTTGACATGTTCCGGGGGCTCTTCCAGCGTTTTGAGCAGCGCATTGAAACTATGCTGCGAGAGCATATGAACTTCATCAATTAAATAGATTTTAAAACGACCTATAGCGGGTGCATATTGGACGTTATCTAATACATCACGGGTATCCTCAACTCGAGTTTTAGATGCACCATCAATTTCGATTAAGTCGATAAATCGTCCCTGTTCTATTGCATTACAAATAGTGCACTGCAAACAGGGTTCTGAACTAATGCCTTTCTCACAATTTAAAGACTTGGCTAAAATTCGAGCAATACTGGTCTTTCCTACACCGCGAGTGCCGGTAAATAGATAGGCATGGTGTAATCGCTGTTGATTCAGCGCATTTATCAATGCCTTATTGATATGGTCTTGGCCAACCAGTTGGGAAAATGTGCGTGGTCGCCATTTACGGGCAAGTGCCAGATAGCTCATACATGTTTTCACGAGTTGGGCGGCAGCTCTAAGAGCCACACTCCGGCGCTCGAATCAATCGCTACCGCTGCTCCCTTCCGGGCCTGACGGGGTTCACGATCTATCGCCGCGAAGGGACCAATAGAGCCACCATAGTTGAATCGCGAAGATTAACAAAAAAAAGGAGGATTAGCCAGACTTGGCAAAAAATAATTTATTAAAAATGTATGTATTAGGGATACCTAGAGGAGTCATAAGAATAATATCTTAATTAAAGAATCCGGTGTTCTCTGCGAAATGTGAAACCAAATAGTTTTATGCAAGCCGCTTTGGGTATGTTTTAGACTGTTCAAATTCACTATCTTCTTTTAATGGTATTTTCTCACGTTCTCTTTGTAATTCACGGCCTCTTTTCAGTTCAGGCCTATAATCATCAACAGAGGGGGCGTCACTTATGTCGCTAAGAACTTTTGCTGATGCACCATTAGGATTGCGTTTTGCTTGATCTTTAAGTCGCTGAACAGCGGTCTCATAATCTGGGTTATCATCAAAAAAATGATGTGCATTAAGAGAAAGAAAACTAGTTTTTTCTTTAGATAACTTTATTAATTGTTCAACTTTAGCAAAATCATCATATCTGATTAGTGCTTCACGAAAATCGGCAGGAGCTTAAGGTAGGGCTCAATATTCCATTTTTGCCCTCAGTAACTTATCCTAATTCAATTAATGAAGATTTAGTTCGTTCGCCATAACCTGCTTTTCTACCATAACTATGTTTAATAATATCATCTAGAGAATTTATAGAGTCCTCTGTCCAGGTTTTAATTCGAGTCAAATAGAGTGTACAAGCTTGGTGTGAGGAATGGGAAGAAATTAAAAAGTATTAACGCTGTAAATCAAATTATGAGTTCTCATTGATAATAAATACTAATTTATCACTCATTAATATATATTCCTCTCTCGAACGGAACTAGAACACCTGGTATTTTTTTTAAAAAAAATGAAAAAAGTGTTTGACACTGAGGGTGAAATCAGTAGAATACGCAGCACGCCTTCGGGGCAGGTTCATTAAGAAGAGAGAAGACAAACTGTGTGGGCACTTTGAATAACCTTTGAGTGCTTAGAAGTATAAAGAAGTAAAGAAGCTGGTTTTAAACTAGCACAGGAATTGAACTGAAGAGTTTGATCCTGGCTCAGATTGAACGCT
>NZ_CDRUHA020000032.1:0-1159 GCF_977063405.2 Legionella stuttgartensis | reverse complement strand
TTTTCCTGGCGACCATAGCGGCTTGGAACCACCTGATTCCATCTCGAACTCAGAAGTGAAACGAGCCCGCGCCAATGATAGTGTGAGGTTTCCTCATGTGAAAGTAGGTCATCGCCAGGGTTTTATTTAAGTGATAGTTTATAAGAAAAACATCACTGAGTCCTGCAAAGAACAGGAAAAAGCGAATATGCTGGCGTAGCTCAGTTGGTAGAGCAACTGACTTGTAATCAGTAGGTCCCGGGTTCGATTCCTGGTGCCAGCACCATCTTAAATAGGTTGGCCGTTAACAAAATGTTGACATTCTATTCATCTTAAAAGACAATAGCGTTCTTTTTGGAGGGGTTCCCGAGCGGTCAAAGGGATCAGACTGTAAATCTGACGGCTCTGCCTTCGAAGGTTCGAATCCTTCCCCCTCCACCAGTTAAAAAGAAGAAGGACAAGCGGGTGTAGTTCAATGGTAGAACTTCAGCCTTCCAAGCTGATAGCGTGGGTTCGATTCCCATCACCCGCTCCAAAATATTAGAAATAGAAATATTTGCTTGTTCGTATGAATCTGCAAGCTAATATAAGCCCACATAGCTCAGGCGGTAGAGCACTTCCTTGGTAAGGAAGAGGTCGTTGGTTCGAGTCCAGTTGTGGGCACCATAATGTCAATTTAGCAAATGGGGAGACTTTCCAATGGCGAAGGAAAAATTTGAACGTAAGAAGCCACACGTAAATGTTGGCACGATTGGTCACGTAGACCACGGTAAGACGACATTAACAGCGGCTATTACCACGATTATGGCGAAGAAATTTGGTGGAACAGCGAAAGCATATGATCAAATTGATGCGGCACCAGAAGAGCGCGAGCGTGGTATTACGATTTCTACAGCACACGTAGAATATGAATCAGCGAATAGACACTATGCGCACGTAGATTGCCCAGGACATGCTGACTATGTTAAGAACATGATTACTGGAGCGGCGCAAATGGACGGAGCGATACTTGTAGTATCAGCAGCTGATGGTCCTATGCCACAAACTAGAGAACACATATTGTTATCACGCCAAGTAGGTGTACCCTACATTGTTGTGTTCATGAACAAAGCAGACATGGTTGATGACCCTGAGTTGTTAGAATTAGTTGAAATGGAAGTGCGTGACTTATTAAGCAGTT
>NZ_CDRUHA020000031.1:0-1179 GCF_977063405.2 Legionella stuttgartensis | reverse complement strand
CGATGTCTAAGGGTTTGTAGTTATTAAAAATAGGAAACTGCCCAATAGCGCGTAACGCTTCAATTTTACTAGAGCTGTTGGCTCTGTCAGCAAGGTCTACTAACTCAGATACCGTAAATCCATATTCGATGAGCAACGTTCTACACTCAGGAAGCTGTGTTAAGGTTCTACTCGATGCATTTTTTTGTGCAATAGAAAACATTTGAGCAGGTGTAAATCCGAGCTCTGAAATAATCGCTAGCTTAAGTATCTTAAACAATGCGTCTAAGTTGTGCGCACCACCAATTTGACCAAGAATGCGCGCTACCGCTTCGCCCTTATTTTGAAATTGAAGTTTATCTAAATTGGCGAGAGCCTGCTCGTTTTCTAATAATTTAAGCAGTGCGCCTAAATTGTGCGAACCACCACCATAACCAAGAATGCGCGCTACCGCTTCGCCCTTGTTTTGAAATTGAAGTTTATCTAAATTGGCGAGAGCCTGCTCGTTTTCTAATAATTTAAGCAGTGCGCCTAAATTGTGCGCACCACCATGATGAGCAAGAATGCGCTCTACCGCTTGGCCTTTATTTTGAAATTGAAGTTTATCTAAATTGGCGAGAGCCTCGTCGTTTTCTAATAATTTAACCAGTGCGCCTAAGTTGCGCGAACCACCGTCCTGACCAAGAATGCGCCCTATCGCTTCGCCTTTATTTTGAAATTGAAGTTTATCTAAATTGGCGAGAGCCTGCTCGTTTTCTAATAATTTAAGCAGTGCACCTAAGTTGCGCGAACCACCACCCTGAGCAAGAATGCGCGCTATCGCTTGGCCCTTGTTTTGAAATTGAAGTTTATCTAAATTGGCGAGAGCCTCGTCGTTTTCCAATAAGTTAAGCAGTGCGTCTAAGTTGTGGGAACCACCGTCATGACCAAGAATGCGTGCTACCGCTTCGCCTTTATTTTGAAATTGAAGTTTATCTAAATTGGCGAGAGCCTGCTCGTTTTCTAATAATTTAAGCAGTGCGTCTAAGTTGTGCGAACCACTTCGATGACTGAGAAGTTTCACCACATTCTCTAGTGTTAATCCTAGCTTTGAGCGTAATTTTTTTTCCTGCTGCTCTTGAGTTAACTTTTTTAGGGCTTTTAATGAGGATACGCCTTGAGCCAATAGTAAAATGAGCTGTTCTTTTGTTATATCAAAAG
>NZ_CDRUHA020000030.1:0-1302 GCF_977063405.2 Legionella stuttgartensis | reverse complement strand
CGATGTCTAAGGGTTTGTAGTTATTAAAAATAGGAAACTGCCCAATAGCGCGTAACGCTTCAATTTTACTAGAGCTGTTGGCTCTGTCAGCAAGGTCTACTAACTCAGATACCGTAAATCCATATTCAATGAGCAACGTTCTACACTCAGGAAGCTGTGTTAAGGTTCTACTCGATGCACTTTTTTGTGCAATAGAAAACATTTGAGCAGGTGTAAATCCGAGCTCTGAAATAATCGCTAGCTCAAGTATCTTAAACAATGCGTCTAAGTTGTGCGCACCACCGTCATGACCAAGAATGCGCGCTACCGCTTGGCCTTTATTTTGAAATTGAAGTTTATCTAAATTGGCGAGAGCCTGCTCGTTTTCTAATAATTTAAGCAGTGCGCCTAAGTTGCGCGAACCACCAGTCTGAGCAAGAATGCGCGCTACCGCTTCGCCCTTATTTTGAAATTGAAGTTTATCTAAATTGGCGAGAGCCTGCTCATTTTCCAATAATTTAAGCAGTGCGCCTAAGTTGCGCGCACCACCACCCTGACCAAGAATGTGCGCTACCGCTTCGCCCTTATTTTGAAATTGAAGTTTATCTAAATTGGCGAGAGCCTCGTCGTTTTCTAATAATTTAAGCAGTGCGCCTAAGTTGCGCGAACCACCGTCATGACAAAGAATGCGCGCTACCGCTTCGCCCTTATTTTGAAATTGAAGTTTATCTAAATTGGCGAGAGCCTGCTCGTTTTCTAATAATTTAAGCAGTGCGCCTAAGTTGTGCGCACCACCATGATGAGCAAGAATGCGCGCTACCGCTTGGCCTTTATTTTGAAATTGAAGTTTATCTAAATTGGCGAGAGCCTGCTCGTTTTCCAATAACTTGAGCAGTGTGCCTAAGTTGTGCGAACCACCGTCGTGACCAAGAATGCGCGCTATCGCTTCGCCTTTATTTTGAAATTGAAGTTTATCTAAATTGGCGAGAGCCTGATTGTTTTCTAATAATTTAAGCAGTGCGCTTAAATTGTGCGAACCACCAATTTTACCAAGAATGCGCGCTACCGCTTCGCCCTTATTTTGAAATTGAAGTTTATCTAAATTGGCGAGAGCCTGCTCATTTTCCAATAATTTAAGCAGTGCGTCTAAGTTGTGCGAACCACTTTGATGACTGAGAAGGTTCACCACATTATCGAGTGTTAATCCTAGCTTTGAGCGTAATTTTTTTTCCTGCTGCTCTTGAGTTAACTTTTTTAGGGCTTTTAATGAGGATACGCCTTGAGCCAATAGTAAAATGAGCTGTTCTTTTGTTATATCAAAAG
>NZ_CDRUHA020000029.1:0-1313 GCF_977063405.2 Legionella stuttgartensis | reverse complement strand
AAATCCATTATTGTCTTATTTTGTAACGCAACAGGGATAAAACCAATGGAACTCTCTTGGACCACTTTTTCATTAGAACTCATTAATTTTCTTATTCTCATTTGGATTTTGAAACGCTTTCTTTATGAGCCCATACAAAAAACCATATTAGAACGAAAAAAAAGAGTGCAAGAACAATTAGAGACTGCACAAACACTGCACAGGCAAGCAACGCAATTGCAAACAACCTATGAACATCGCCTTGCCGATTGGCAACAAGAGAAAGCGACCCTACACAACGAGTGGCATGAGGCGATGGAGCAATGGAAATCAGAAGAAAGACTCCGGTTTGAACAACAATTGCGTCAAGAAAAAGAGCAGGTTTTTTCCCATGAAATGCAAAAAGCCGCAGCCACCATTGAAAACAATGCCAAGGAAGCGTTTCTATTGGCTGGGAAATTTGCTGAAAAATTGTTAATGCCTTTTGCGGATGCCCATCTTGAAGAGAACATCATTAAAAAAACCATTGAGGATCTGAATCATTTTCCGGTAGAACAATGGCAATGGCTCAATACTGTGCCGGAAGAAGAAACCATTTCGATACAAACGGCCTACCCCATCCAAGAACATCAGAAACAGGATCTCTTGCAAGTCATTGAACAATTGTCGCCTAAAAAACTTACCGTCTGTTTCACGGAAAATCCAAAGCTTCTCGCGGGATTAACCCTGCAAATGGGCCCCATGTGCTTGCAAGCCAATCTTCGTGATGAATTAAAATTCTTTACAGAGACAAAAAATGAATTGGCCTAACACCCCTTCTTTTCTTGAGAAGCAACGACAACGCCTTGAGCGCTATCAATTTCAAATCAAGGTATCCGAACAAGGGCGGGTGGTTTCTGTTGGAGATGGGATTATCTGGATTAAGGGCTTACCAAGGGCTGCCATCGATGAAATTCTTATTTCAGAAGATGAGTGCTGTATTGCCATGGTGTTCCATCTCACCGAAGATCTGGTTGGCGCTGTGATGCTGGTACAAACCAAAAAATTAAAGGCAGGCACCCCTATTTTTCCTCTGAAACGCGTATTGAGTATTCCAGTAGGCGATAAACTGCTTGGGCGGGTGATTGATCCTCTAGGCCATCCATTAGACGGCGGTGAGATTCCGCCCCATGAAGAACAAGGATTACTGGATAGGCTGTCCCCACCTATTCTTCACCGCGACTTTGTGAATCGACCATTGTACACGGGAAATAAGATGCTTGATAATCTAATTCCCATCGGAAAAGGACAAAGGGAGTTACTGATTGGGGATAATGGGCTTGGTAAAAGTGCTT
>NZ_CDRUHA020000028.1:0-1313 GCF_977063405.2 Legionella stuttgartensis | reverse complement strand
AAATCCATTATTGTCTTATTTTGTAACGCAACAGGGATAAAACCAATGGAACTCTCTTGGACCACTTTTTCATTAGAACTCATTAATTTTCTTATTCTCATTTGGATTTTGAAACGCTTTCTTTATGCGCCCATACAAAAAACCATATTAGAACGAAAAAAAAGAGTGCAAGAACAATTAGAGACTGCTGAGACGCGGCAAAAGGAAGCAAAGCAATTGCAAACAACCTATGAAAATCGGCTTACCGATTGGCAACAAGAGAAAGCGACCCTACACAACGAGTGGCATGAGGCGATGGAACGATGGAAATCAGAAGAAAGACTCCAGTTTGAACAACAATTGCGTCAAGAAAAAGAGCAGATTTTTTCCCATGAAATGCAAAAAGCCGCAGCCATCATTGAAAACAATGCCAAGGAAGCATTTCTTTTGGCTGGGAAATTTGCTGAAAAATTGTTAATCGATTTTGCAGATGCGCATCTTGAAGAGAAAATCATTGAAAAAACCATCAAGGAGCTCCATCAATTCCCAGTGGAACAATGGCAATGGCTAAAGACTGTCTCTGAGGAAAATACCCTTTCGATACAAACGGCCTACCCCATCAATGAACATCAAAAGCAGAGTCTATTACACGTCATTGAACAATGGGCGTCCAAGAAACCCGCCGTTTGCTTTACAGAAAACCCAAAGCTTCTCGCCGGATTAACCCTTCAAATGGGTCCAATGTGCTTGCAAGCCAATCTTCGTGATGAATTAAAATTCTTTACAGAGACAAAAAATGAACTGGCCTAACCCCCCTTCTTTTCTTGAGAAGCAACGACAACGTCTTGAGCACTATCAATTTCAAATCAAGGCATCCGAACAGGGACAGGTGGTTTCTGTTGGAGATGGGATTATCTGGATTAAGGGCTTACCTTCTGCCGCCATCGATGAAATTCTTATTTCAGAGGATGAGTGCTGTATCGCCATGGTGTTCCATCTCACGGAAAACTTAGTTGGCGCTATTATGTTAGTACAAACTAAAAAATTAAAGGCAGGAACCCCTATTTTTCCTCTGAAGCGAGCATTGAGTATTCCTGTAGGCGATAAATTGCTTGGACGAGTGATTGATCCCCTAGGCAATCCATTAGATGGCGGTGCGATTCCTCCCTATGAGGAACAAGGATTACTCGATAAGTTGTCACCATCCATTCTTCACCGCGACTTTGTGAATCGACCATTGTACACGGGAAATAAGATGCTTGATAATCTAATTCCCATCGGAAAAGGACAAAGGGAGTTACTGATTGGGGATAATGGGCTTGGTAAAAGTGCTT
>NZ_CDRUHA020000027.1:0-1344 GCF_977063405.2 Legionella stuttgartensis | reverse complement strand
GAGAGTGTTCATCTAACTGTGTCACCTCATTGATTATCTAAGTTTCAGGTTCATACGGTCTTCAAAATAAATATGGAGCTGAGACGCGATAAGCGCCCAATTGTGCATGGGCTGACTCCATTTTTCCAGTACTTTTTGGCAGGCACAATAAATAAGCTTTATCAGTGCGTTTTCACTAGTGAAAGCACCTTTGTTTTTGGTGTACTTGCGAATTTGGCGATGGAAGCCCTCTACGATGTTCGTGGTGTAAATGATACGTCTTAGCTCTTCGGGGTATTTGAAGTATTGAGACAAAGCCTCCCAGTTATTATTCCATGACTTCATAACTGCTGGGTATTTCTTGCCCCATTTTTCCTCTAGTTCAAGCAAATGATGCTCAGCTAAATCTTTGCTAGAGGCCTTATACACAAGCTTTAAATCAGCCATGAATGCCTTTTGGTCTTTACTAACAACATACTTCAGGGAGTTTCGTATTTGGTGAACGACACACAGTTGGATTTCTGTTTTAGGAAAGACTTCAGCAATAGCCTCGGGAAAACCCTTAAGTCCATCGATACTCGCAATAAGAATATCTTCTACCCCTCGTGCCTTAAGGTCATTTAAGACACCAAGCCAAAACCGCGCGCCTTCAGTTTCTGACAAATAAAGCCCTAAAATATCTTTCTTGCCCTCAGGAGTAACGGCAAGGACCGTGTAAAATGCCTTACTTGTGACTTTGCCCTCAACACGTACTTTAAAATGCATCGCGTCTAAAAAGGCAATAGGATATATAGACTCTAAAGACCTATTGCGCCATTCGGTAATCATAGGCAACAATTTATCCGTGATTAGGCTTATTTTAGATGAAGATACGTCTAGACCATACATTTCAGCCAGGTGCTCACTAATGGCTTCATAGCTCATACCTAGGGCATATAACGCCAGCACTTTATTATCTAATGACTCATTCAATACTGTTTGACGCTTCTTAACAATTTCAGGCTCAAAAAGTCCTTCTCTGTCCCGTGGAGTATCTAATTCAAAAACACCAGTTGTAGATTTCATTAACTTGGATGTTTTGCCATTGCGACGATTGGTTAGGCCTGAATCATGACAATCAGAAATATGAGCCTCCATTTCACCTTCCAAGGCTGCTTCAAGTAGCTCTTTGATAAGAGGAGTTAAGATACCGTCTTTACCAGTAAGGGACTGGCCAGACTTTAATTGCGTTAAGGCTTCAGCCTTAAATTCATTGAAATCAAAATTGGATAAATCTATCTTTTTATTCTTACTCATGGGCACCTCTTTTAAGTGTTGAAATTATAACAAGTTAAAAGAGATGACACAGTTATTTAAACACTACCC
>NZ_CDRUHA020000025.1:0-1840 GCF_977063405.2 Legionella stuttgartensis | reverse complement strand
GTATGCCGTAGCAAGCTGCGGAAGAGATGGTGGTAGACCCACCGAGATCGATCACCAGCGATAGGTCTCAAACCACCTCATGCGGCTGTTGTTAAGAGCAATGGTCGTGAGTGATGAGGAAAGTCAGGCAATGACCTGGCGAGGTATGGATTAGGAAGACGAGTGCTAGCGAATCACTGTTGACGCGTCGTAAAGTAATCATAATCAACATCAAAACCAAGGTCTTCCCGTTACTTTGGGATAAATTTACCGGATATCTGGATTCTGGGTAAGTGGTGTTCGGCGTAGAGGTGGCGTGATCCTAATCTGGGCTTTTCCATGGAACTGCGGGAACCAGTCGTCTTGATGATAAGGGAGACGTCCAAGTGGAAACTCCACAAGGATTAGAGTACCAAGGCAAGGCACTGGGACGGACCAACTCGTAGTAGCGTTGAAACAATTGTAATGATTGCGGAGCAAAGGGGTTGGGTCAAGCGGTCTGAATGGATATTCAACCGACGAAAGTTGGGAGGAAATATTAAAGATGACAAAAGTGTTCAATATACCTAAACAACAAGTTGTAGAAGCTTACGAACTTGTGAAAGCTAACGCAGGCTCAGCTGGTATTGATCGGCAAAGTCTCGCGGATTTTGAGAAAAATCTGAAAGACAACCTTTTTAAAATTTGGAACCGATTATCATCGGGTAGCTATTTTCCGCCACCCGTGATGGGAGTTTTAATTCCAAAGAAATCAGGAGGCACGCGAACCTTAGGTATTCCAACGGTAAGTGATCGTATAGCACAAATGGTAGTCAAATTATCTTTTGAACCCAAAGTGGAGCCGCAATTCCTAGAAGACTCATACGGATACAGGCCTAATAAATCGGCGCTTGATGCAGTAGGTGTCACTCGAAAGAGATGTTGGCAATATGATTGGATCTTAGAGTTTGACATCAAGGGGCTATTTGACAATATTCCGCATGATCTACTTATGAAGGCAGTAGAAAAGCATACTCAAGAAAAATGGATCACCTTGTACATAAAGCGGTGGCTTACTGCACCAATTGTCATGCCAGATGGCAACACAATTCTGCGAGATAAAGGCACGCCTCAAGGCGGGGTAATCAGTCCAGTATTGAGTAACTTATTCTTACATTATGTCTTTGATAAATGGATGCAGCACCATCACTCTGAAACATTGTGGTGTAGGTATGCTGATGATGGACTTGTGCATTGCAAAACGGAGAAGCAGGCTTTAACGATGTTAAACCAGCTTGCACAAAGATTCAGTCAATGTGGATTGGAGCTGCATCCTGATAAAACAAAGGTAGTCTATTGCAAAGACAGCAACCGTAAAGGGAAATATTCTGTAACGTCTTTCGATTTTTTGGGTTATACCTTTCAACCCAGATTAGTTAGAAGTCGCGACAGCAAGATGTTTGTGAGTTTTACTCCAGCAGTGAGTAGCTCAGCTAGCAAGGCAATGAGAGACAAAATCAGGCAGTGGAAATTAAAGTACAGAGTGGAGTTAAGTCTTGAAGAAATAGCTATTTATTGCAATCCAATCCTCAGAGGATGGATGGAGTACTATGGTAAATATTCCCCTTCAAGCCTTGAGCCAGTATGGACTCAATTCAATGCTGTCCTGGTGAAATGGGGCATGCGAAAGTACAAAAAGCTTAGAGGCAAAACGAGATCAGCGAAGATGTTGGAATCAATTCAACAAAAACAGCCAACTCTTTTTCCTCATTGGCGAATAGGTATAGGGAAAAGCTTTGCTTGATGGGAGCCGTATGAGTCGAGAGGCTCACGTACGGTTCTGAGAGGGGCTGGCGGGGAAGTTCCGCCGGTCTACTCACCC
>NZ_CDRUHA020000024.1:0-2210 GCF_977063405.2 Legionella stuttgartensis | reverse complement strand
GTGTGGTGCGACAAGAAAAGTCGCTGTTTTGAGTTGTTAATCGGAAGAAATTCCGAAAACCATTTGTGTCGTCAGATGAACCTACGAGAGTTAATAAAGCCTCTCTGACAACGTAGTGAAACTACGGGTGAAGAGCCTGTGGTGAGATGATAACTTCTGAAAGGAATTAAATCTACCTGATAGCCAAAATCGGGATAACTACCAGGTAGCTGGTATGGTGAACATATGTGAATCTGTGATAAAGGTCGTAACTCGCAACAAGCGCAATTGGCTGACACGCTTGAACCAAAAGGTACGAAAGGTAGTTGGGAGAATCACACGAACCCCACACGACTACAACACTTTCCGGCCGAGAGCAGACACCTAACCCGGCATTACTCAAACAGCGGAACTTGGAAACCCTGTATTTCTCTCCTCTATGGAGACAGTAGGCTGCAAGGTCTACCTATGGGAATGCAGGCTTGGGAGGTTGGAAAAAGCGAAAGTCAATTTGTAATGAGTTGAATACGGGTTTAAATGTCACCCGGTCTGAAAAGAAGCCTACGTCCAACTGGTCTTTCATTGCGAAAGAGTTTGTAGAATTTGTAAAAGTGAGGAAAGCAAATGAAAGATGCTTTGATATCTTGTGCGCCTGACACATCTATCTTGAATAACGTTTGGAACCAGTTTTACTGGTGCAACATTGAGAAAAATGTATACAGACTACAAATGCGTATCGCAAAGGCAGTTCGTAATAAAGAATACGGCAAAATCAAATCACTGCAATGGCTGCTAGTTAATTCTACTAGCGCCAAGCTATTGGCTGTGAAAAGAGTAACAACAACCAAAGGCAGCAAAACACCTGGTATAGATGGTATCGTTTGGACAACATCCGATGCTAAATACGAGGCGGCACGCAGCCTGAAAGTTAGAGGATATAAGGCACAACCACTTCGACGGATCTATATTCCCAAGAAAAATGGTAAGCAACGACCACTAAGCATACCCACCATGAAGGATAGGGCTATGCAAGCACTCTATTTGCTAGCACTAGAGCCAGTTGGTGAGACTACGGCAGATTTGAACTCCTATGGGTTCAGACCAAAACGTAGCACTCATGACGCAATCTACCAATGCTATCTAACATTAGCGAGGAAAAATTGTGCGCAATGGATTCTGGATGCCGACATTAAATCTTGTTTTGATGAAATCGATCACGGATGGCTCAAAGACAACATCATGATAGACCAACGAGTACTAAAACAGTGGCTTGAAGCAGGTTACACAGAAAATAATCAACTGTTTGAAACAGTACGTGGTACTTGCCAAGGTGGTCCAATTTCACCACTATTGGCCAATATAGTATTAGACGGGCTGGAAAAGGAAATACATTCAGGCACAAAGCAAGGTGATAAAGTAAACTATATTCGCTTTGCTGATGATTTCATTGTTACCGCAAAAACGCCAGAAATTCTCGAAACAAAAGTACTCCCGATAATAACCCGTTTTCTCGCGCAACGAGGGCTTTCCTTATCACAGGAAAAAACCAGAATTGTGCATATAGAAAATGGTTTTGATTTTTTGGGCTTTAATGTGAGGAAATACAAGGGTAAATTTTTAACTAAACCTTCAACAGATAGCATTAAGGCAGTAAAAACAAAAATCAAAGAGACAGTCCAAAAAGGTTATGGTTGGAGTGGCGCTGACTTAATATCAGCCCTAAATCCAATCATAAAAGGATGGGCTAATTACTATCGAAGGGTTGTTTCTAAAGAAACATTTGCTGAAATCGACAATTACATTTTTCAAAAAACATTTAATTGGACAATGAGAAAATTTCACGGGAATACTCGCTATAAAGCAGTTGATCGTTATTTTCGAAACCGTAGTCTATTTAGGCGATGGATTTTTAGTGATATCGTCAAACAAAATGGAAATAAAAAGTATGTCTGTATTAACAAAATGATGGATACGAAAATACAGCGACATGTCAAAATAAGATCTCAAGCCAATCCTTATCTACCAGAGTATATTGAATACTTCAATGATAGGAAAAAATGGACTAAAGAATGCTCTCTTATACAATGGTATAGAGACAGGAAATTAAACGTTATTGAAAGTGATGAACTGCTGGGTGAATAGCCTTAGAAAGGCTTGAGCGTAATGCGGTGAAAGTCGCACGTTACGTTCTTAGGGGACGGGATCGGAGCAATTCGATCCTGTTACCCGAC
>NZ_CDRUHA020000023.1:0-2940 GCF_977063405.2 Legionella stuttgartensis | reverse complement strand
GCTTCCACACCTTGCCTATCAACGTCGTAGTCTTCAACGGGCTTCAAGGGAAAACTCATCTTGAGGGAGGCTTCCCGCTTAGATGCTTTCAGCGGTTATCCCGTCCGAACTTAGCTACCCGGCAATGCCACTGGCGTGACAACCGGTACACCAGAGGTTCGTCCACTCCGGTCCTCTCGTACTAGGAGCAGCTCCTCTCAATTTTCCTACGCCCACGGCAGATAGGGACCGAACTGTCTCACGACGTTCTAAACCCAGCTCGCGTACCACTTTAAATGGCGAACAGCCATACCCTTGGGACCTGCTTCAGCCCCAGGATGTGATGAGCCGACATCGAGGTGCCAAACACCGCCGTCGATATGAACTCTTGGGCGGTATCAGCCTGTTATCCCCGGAGTACCTTTTATCCGTTGAGCGATGGCCCTTCCATACAGAACCACCGGATCACTAAGACCTACTTTCGTACCTGCTCGAGCCGTCGCTCTCGCAGTCAAGCACCCTTATGCCTTTACACTCTTGGTACGATGTCCGACCGTACCGAGGGTACCTTTGTGCTCCTCCGTTACTCTTTGGGAGGAGACCGCCCCAGTCAAACTACCCATCATACACTGTCCTCATCCCGGATTACGGGACCAAGTTAGAACCTCAATAACAACAGGGTGGTATTTCAAGGTTGGCTCCATGAGAACTAGCGTCCTCACTTCAAAGCCTCCCACCTATCCTACACAGTTATCATCAAAGTCCAGTGCAAAACTATAGTAAAGGTTCACGGGGTCTTTCCGTCTAGCCGCGGGTACACTGCATCTTCACAGCGATTTCAATTTCACTGAGTCTCGGGTGGAGACAGTGTGGCCATCGTTACGCCATTCGTGCAGGTCGGAACTTACCCGACAAGGAATTTCGCTACCTTAGGACCGTTATAGTTACGGCCGCCGTTTACCGGGGCTTCGATCAAGAGCTTCTCCGAAGATAACCCCATCAATTAACCTTCCGGCACCGGGCAGGCGTCACACCCTATACGTCTTCTTACGAATTTGCAGAGTGCTGTGTTTTTAATAAACAGTCGCAGCCACCTGGTCTCTGCGGCCCTCTCCAGCTCTGGAAGTAAATCCCATCACCAAAAAGGGCGTACCTTCTCCCGAAGTTACGGTACCATTTTGCCTAGTTCCTTCACCCGAGTTCTCTCAAGCGCCTTAGTATTCTCTACCTGTCCACCTGTGTCGGTTTGCGGTACGGTTCTCTATAAGTTATGGCTAGCAGCTTTTCCTGGAAGCCGGGCATCAATGACTTCGCTGTACACCGAAGTGTCAGCACCATGTCGCATCTCAGAGTTAATAGTAAACCGGATTTGCCTGGTCTACCCCCCTACATGCACATACCAGGACAACCAACGCCTGGCTCATTTAGCCTTCTTCGTCCCCACATCACCACTTATAAAAAGTCCAGGAATATTAACCTGGTTCCCATCGACTACGCTTTTCAGCCTCGCCTTAGGGGCCGACTCACCCTGCTCCGATTAACGTCGTGCAGGAAACCTGGGACTTCCGGCGTGAGGGCTTTTCACCCTCATTATCGTTACTCATGTCAGCATTCGCACTTCTGATACCTCCAGCAGACTTCTCAATCCACCTTCATCAGCCTACAGAACGCTCCCCTACCACGTGTACTTAGTACACATCCGCAGCTTCGGTGACTAGTTTTAGCCCCGTTACATCTTCCGCGCAGGCCGACTCGACCAGTGAGCTATTACGCTTTCTTTAAAGGGTGGCTGCTTCTAAGCCAACCTCCTGGCTGTCTATGCCTTCCCACATCGTTTCCCACTTAACTAGTACTTTGGGACCTTAGCTGGCGGTCTGGGTTGTTTCCCTCTTCACGACGGACGTTAGCACCCGCCGTGTGTCTCCCGTGATTCAATTAGCCGGTATTCGGAGTTTGCATCGGTTTGGTAAGCCATGACAGCCCCCTAGCCGAAACAGTGCTCTACCCCCAGTAATCATTCACGAGGCGCTACCTAAATAGCTTTCGGGGAGAACCAGCTATCTCCGGGCTTGATTAGCCTTTCACTCCTAGTCACACGTCATCCGATAATTTTTCAACATTACCCGGTTCGGACCTCCAGTTGGTGTTACCCAACCTTCATCCTGCACATGACTAGATCGCCCGGTTTCGGGTCTACTCACAGCGACTCGCGCCCTATTCAGACTCGATTTCTCTACGGCTTCCTTATTCAGTTAACCTCGCCACTGAAAGTAACTCGCTGACCCATTATACAAAAGGTACGCAGTCACACCACGAAGGTGCTCCCACTGCTTGTACGCAAACGGTTTCAGGTTCTATTTCACTCCCCTCTCCGGGGTTCTTTTCGCCTTTCCCTCACGGTACTGGTTCACTATCGGTCAGTAAGTAGTATTTAGCCTTGGATGATGGTCCACCCATATTCAACCAGGATTTCACGTGTCCCGGCCTACTTGTTCGCGTGCTTAGTTCTTAATGCAACCTACGTATACGGGGCTTTCACCCTCTATGGCCAACCTTCCCAAGTTGTTCTACTTCATTGCACTATAAATCACACCAGGCTCTTCCCCGTTCGCTCGCCGCTACTTGGAGAATCTCAATTGATTTCTTTTCCTTCGGGTACTTAGATGTTTCAGTTCCCCGAGTTCGCTTCGTTAACCTATGTATTCAGCTAACGATGACCATGACTGCTCATGGCCGGGTTCCCCCATTCGGACATCTCTGGTTAAACGCTCGTTTCCAGCTCACCAGAGCTTTTCGCAGGATTCCACGTCCTTCTTCGCCTCTTACTGCCAAGGCATCCACCGTTTGCGCTTCTCTTCTTGACCATATAATCTCAGTTACCTCAGATCATATGCTTTACTTCAAATACAAGTACGCTTGTGTTACCTCTTATTTACCTTATTTTTAATGAACGTCTGGTTA